>CAZWGV010000001.1:0-24825 GCA_964633595.1 uncultured Coriobacteriaceae bacterium
ATCCGGTAGAGCACCGGATCGCGCAAGTTGATGTTGCCCGAGGTCATGTCGATGCGCGCACGCAACACGCGCGAGCCGTTTGGGAACTCACCGGCGCGCATTCGCTCCAGGAGGTCGAGGCTCTCCTCGGCGGGCCGATTCCGCCAGGGGCTGTCCTGGCCGGGCTCGGTGAGAGTGCCTCGGTGCTGGCGTATCTCGGCGGCGGAGAGGTCGTCCACATATGCCTTGCCGGTGCGTACGAGGTGGACGGCCCACTCGTAGAGCTGCTCGAAATAGTCGGACGCGAAATAGAGGTGCCCGCCCCAGTCGAAGCCGAGCCAACGAACGTCGGTCTCTATGGCGTCGATGTATTCCTGCTCCTCCTTGATGGGATTGGTGTCGTCGAAGCGGAGATGGCACCGTCCGCCGAACTCTGCAGCGATGCCGAAGTTCAGGCAGATCGACTTAGCGTGGCCGATGTGGAGGTAGCCGTTGGGCTCGGGAGGGAAGCGCGTGACGACGGTCTCGTGCCGCCCATCGCGAAGGTCGGCGGCGACTATGTCGCGGATGAAGTCGCTGCGCTGGGCCGGTGATGCGCTCTCTGTGCTCACGGGGGCGAAGATAGCACAGCGGGCTCCCGGAGAGGACGCACTACTTCTTGTACGTGCGGATCTTGGCGATCTCCTCGGTATGCCCGTAGATGTGCAGGCCCTTCGACACGCCGATGAGGCTCCCGGATCCCACCCCGATCTCTGAGGCCATCCACTGCTTCATCAGCTCGAGCCCGGCCATGTTCACGGGGAAGCCACCCCACGCATCCCAGCTGCGGAAGTAGACGATCAGGTGCAACTTGCCGTAGCGAACTCGGCAGTCGATCAGACGCATGCAGGGAGGATCGTAGCCGGTGCCGGTGTTGTCGTGCACCGTGATGTCCTCGGGCCGGCCGATCTCGATGGTGGCCTGGTTGGTGTTCCCTCCGGACTCCCGGAGCATCTTGATGGCCCACTCAACCTGGGGAAGCGTCAGTCCGAGAAGGTCGTCGGCAACCGGCCACATGATCCGCTGGCCGTACGTGTACTCCTCGTTGGGCTGCAGCGCGTCGCTCAGGAGGTACCCGGGGAAGTACTCGCACTTCACGTAGTCCTCGTCGGCGAGGGGCGGGATGCCGAGGCCGTCCGGGATGATGGGGAGCAGTGGCCCGCTCCCGGGGTCGCGCACGAGGACAGTCGCGAAGTCGAGTTCGATCCTGTCGGTGCCCTCGTAGCTGCCGCGCTCCACCGGGTAGCGGAAGCCGCGGTCCACGATCGCGTCTATCAGCTGAAACCAGGCGTCGTCGAGATCGCGGGCAGTGATAGAGACCGGTAGCAGCTCGTCACGTTCCATTCGGTTTCCTTTCCCGCCAAGCTGGCCCGAGCCGCAAGACCCCGATCGTCAGTCTAACTGAGCAAGGCCCCGTCGTTGCGGGTGGAGTGGAGGGGTCGGTCTCGCTCCAGACGGGGGGCCACCTGGGTGTTGCCGACCAGGACATGCTCAGCACAAACCTCGGCCACCCGCACGTATCCGCTGCTTATTAGCCGATTCTGTTGCTCGAGCGGCTCCGGGGTGCTATCGTGTGGGCAGAGTAACGCATATTACGCATGGTAAAACTGCGGAAATATGGAGCCGAGCAATGCGTATCTCTGGAGCTGACAGGACAACGGTGAATCACCAACTCGTTGCTGCGCTGCGCGCCTGGCGAGAGCGTGTTCCTTCGGGCGATGCTGAAGGCACGCTCGAGTGGGCAGCGGAGCACTTTGGCGGACGCATCGTGCTCGCAACCTCCTTTGGCGCGGAGGACCAGGTGCTCACGCACTTGGTCACCACGCGGGGACTCGACATACCGCTCATCACCCTGGATACGGGACGGCTCTTCCCGGAAACCTACGAGCTCATCGCCGCCACCGAACGCAGATACGGCATCAGGACACGCGTGCTGTTCCCCCGGACCGATGATGTCGAGCGGATGGTGGCCGCCCATGGAGTGGACCTATTCCGTGACGGTCGGGCCGAACGCAAGCTGTGCTGCCGGGTGAGGAAGATGGAGCCCCTGGCGCGCGGCCTCGAAGGGCGTGAAGCGTGGGTCACCGGACTCCGCACGGCGCAGTCCGTGACGCGGAGAGAGGTTCGTGGCGTCGCCTGGGATGAGGCGCACGGGCTCGTGAAGGTCAGTCCCCTGGCCGGCTGGAGTGAGGAGGACGTGTGGGCCTTCGTGCGGGAGCATGACGTGCCCGTGAGCCCACTGCACGCCAGAGGCTTCCCGAGTATCGGGTGCGCCCCGTGTACGCGGGCGATCGCTCCGGGGGAGGATTCGCGCTCCGGCCGTTGGTGGTGGGAGTCCGCCGAAGACCGGGAGTGCGGCCTGCACTCGGGGAGCGGGTGATGGTCATGGACCAGCTCCAGTCGCTTGAGGCGCGGAGCGTCCACGTCTTTCGCGAGGCGTATCGGGAGTTCCGGAACCTGGGCATGCTCTGGTCGATCGGCAAGGACTCGACGGTCATGCTGCACCTCGCCCGCAAGGCGTTCTTCGGGCATGTGCCCTTCCCGCTCATCCATGTAGATACTTCACACAATATCCCGGAGATGATCGAGTACCGCGACCGGCTCGCTCTCGATCTGGGACTCGACCTCGTGGTCGGGCAGAACCGCGAGGCGATCCGGGAGAAGCGCACGTTTCCCGACGGGGCTCTCGACCGCATCGCGTGCTGCCGGACGCTCCAGAGCGAGGCTCTGCGAAACACGCTCTCCGGAGCGTGGCCACGGATGAGGATAGACCACTCGCTGGGGTGCCTGGTCGAGGACGAGGATCGCGAACCGTTCACCGGGGTCATCGTTGGGGTCCGTGCCGATGAGGAAGGCAGCCGGTCGAAGGAGCGCAGCTTCTCCCCGCGGGACGCGGACAGCGACTGGAACGTCGACGATCAGCCGCCCGAGGTCTGGCGCTACTACAAGACGGATTTCGCTCCCGGCACGCATGTGCGCATCCATCCGCTGCTCGATTGGACCGAGCTCAACATCTGGGAGTACATCGAGCGCGAGGGCATCCCGGTAGTCGGGCTCTACTTCGCGCGCGACGGCCGCCGTTATCGGTCGCTTGGCTGTGCGCCGTGCACGGGCAGCATCGTCTCGGACGCGGCGACCGCGTCCGACATCGTCGAAGAACTCCGGTCCGGGAGTCTCGTGAGCGTCGCCGAACGATCCGGGCGCGCCCAGGACTCGGAGGACGGCGGAGGCCTCGAGACGCTCAGACGGGAGGGGTACATGTGAGTGCGCGCATCCCGATCGACGCAGCGCTGGCTCCAGCCCATCCGGCGGGCGGCGGGTCCAACGGATCGGCTCCACCGAACGCCGAGCGCATGGACGTCGTCATCGTCGGTCACGTCGACCACGGCAAGAGCACGGTGATCGGGCGGCTGATGGCCGACACGGGATCCCTTCCCGAAGGGAAGCTCGAGCAGGTTCGGGCGATGTGTGCCCGGAACTCTCGGCCTTTCGAGTACGCGTTCCTTCTCGATGCTCTCAAGAGCGAGCAGGCACAGGGCATCACGATCGACACGGCTCGTTGCTTCTTCAAGACCGCTCGGCGTCACTACGTGATCCACGACGCCCCCGGACACGCGGAGTTCTTGAAGAACATGGTCACGGGAGCGGCGCGCGCAGAAGCGGCGCTCCTGGTGATCGACGCGAAAGAGGGCGTGCGCGAGAACAGTCTGCGTCACGGCTACATTCTGGCGATGCTCGGGATCCGTCAGGTTGCGGTGCTCGTGAACAAGATGGATCTGGTCAGGTGGAGCGAGGCGTTGTTCCGATCGATCGTTCAGGAGTACTCCCGCTTCCTGGAGGGCATCGGCCTCGGCGGCGCCGCGTTCGTCCCGGTCTCCGCTCGCGAGGGCGCGAACATCGTCGTGAGGGCGCCAGAGGCTCAGTGGTTCCGTGGTCGAACGGTGCTCGAGCAGGTGGACGCTTTCGAGCGCGGCGCGGTGCATACGGACGAGCCGTTCCGCATGCCCGTCCAAGACGTCTACAAGTTCACCGATCGGGGCGACGATCGGCGCATTGTGGTCGGCACTGTGGAGAGCGGCAGCTTGCGGGCAGGCGACGAGATCGTGTTCGCCCCGTCGGGCAAGAGGAGTCGGGTTGCCACCCTCGAGCGCTTCGCGGGAGACCCGCCGGAAGTCTGGCTCCCAGACGACGCTGCAGGCATCACGCTCACCGAGCAGGTCTACATCACACCTGGGGAGATGGCGTACAAGGTCGATGAGCCCGAGCCCGCGAAGGCACGCCGCTTCAGGGCAACGATGCTCTGGCTAGGTGTCGCCCCGATGGTCGTCGGCCGAAAGTACGCGCTGAAGATCGGTTCAGCGAAGGTACCCGTCGAACTCATAGAGATCGAGCGCGCTCTCGACGTTTGCGACCTAGAGTCCGCGAGTTCGAAGGACCAGCTTGACCGCCATGACGTGGGCCAGGTCCTGCTGGAGACCGCGAAGCCGGTCGCCATGGATCTTGCCGCCGAACTCGAGCGGACCGGGCGCTTCGTGGTGGTCGACGGCTACGACATAGCGGCGTGCGGTGTCGTTCTGGAGACCGTTGCGTCCGAGGGCACGCTTCTCGAATCCCGGGTGCGGACGCGAGAGGCGCTCTGGTCCGGCTCAGAGATCCCCTCAGATGAGAGGGCCGAGCGCTACGGGCACTTCGGCAAGCTCGTGATCGTCATGGGTGAGGACCGCTCGGCCGCTGCGGGCGTCGCTCGGGCCGTGGAGCGACTGCTCTTTGAGCGCGGCGTTACCGTGTGTTACCTGGGACTGGACGTCGACGGCACATCCGGAGCGGATCCGGATACAGCTTCGGGGCCAGTGGAGCGAGCAGAACACCTGGAGCACCTGGGTGCGATCGGCCGTGCCATAGCGGACAGCGGGGTGGTGCTCGTCACGGCTGTGGGGCCGCTCGACTCGTTCGAGCTCGGCGATGTCCGCACGATGTGCTCCCCGCGTGAACTCGTCGCCGTGCACACAGGGGGCGGTGAGCCCCCCGCGGGAGCGGTGCTGCGGATCTCGCCGGGTACCGGCGCGGAGCAGGCTGCCGACATTGTGGCTCGGTTCTTGGCGGCCGACGGTGTCATCCCTGAGTACGAGATCTGATGGGGTGTTCCGAGTGACCGCCGAGCAGAGTCGGCTTCTCCCGCCGGGACACATCCGCACGCGACAGCGAGGACTGACCGCAGTCCGGGTGAGGATCCCCCAGGGGGACGCGAGCGCGGCGCAGCTCGCGGCCGTCGCGCTCGCGGCCGAGCGCTTCGGCGGCGGTGAGGTACACCTTACCGTGCGCCAGTGCGTTGAGATCCGTGGCGTGGACCCAGCGCATGCGGAGGCCTTGGAGTCCGCGCTTGCGGAGGTCGGGCTTGCGCCCGCGCTCTCCGGCAAGTGCGTGAGGGCCCCCGTCGTCTGTCCGGGAGCGGCGGTATGCCCGCGGGGCCTCCTGAAGACCGGATCTCTCGCCCGGCTGCTCGACGAGCGCCTGTACGGTCGGGGGCCCCTTCCGCACAAGCTCAAGATGGCGGTGAGCGGGTGTCCGTCGTCGTGTGCTCGGCCTTGCTCGAACGACATCGGATTGGGTGCGGCCCGTGAGGCGGACGGTCGACCAGCCTGGCGGTTCTACTTGGGAGGCAAAGCCGGTGCCGAGCCCGAACTCGCGATCATTGCGGCAAGCGGACTAGACGCCAGCAGGGCCGTCACGCTGGCCGAGCGGACGGTCGATCTCTACGCGGAGCGCGGGCGGGCACGGGAGCGGCTGCGAGACACGATGGAGCGCGTCGGGGTACGGAGCTTCGTGGGCGAGGTGCTCGGAGATGGGTGACCTGGCTCTCGTGGGGGTCGTAGGGGCGTTCGCGCAGTTCGTGGACGGGGCGCTGGGGATGGGCTTCGGCGTGTCCTCCGCGTCGCTGCTCGCGTTCCTGGGGTTCGCGCCGGCGGTCGTGTCCGCGTCGGTCCACGTCTCGAAGATAGCGTGCGGGCTTGCCTCGGGAGCAGCGCATCTGGGTTTCGGAAACGTCGATCGGCGCGCTGCGGGGGTGCTCGCCGCGGCGGGTTCGGCCGGCGCGTCCATTGGTGCGATCGCGCTCTTAGTCATCGCCGCTTCGGCGACCAGGCCGGCCGTGGCGCTCGTGTTGGTGCTGTTGGGGATCCGGCTGTTCTGCAAGTTCTACCGGCGCGCGGGGTGCGCCGGAGTCGCTCGGGAGGTCGAGCCCGCCTCGACGAACGGGCGTGTTCCCACCGCGCGTCTTGTCGGGGTCGGCCTCGTCGGCGGCATCATCGACGCGGTGGGAGGCGGGGGGTGGGGGCCGGTGTGTACCCCGGCTCTGGCCGCGGATGATCGGATAGAGCCCCGAACGGCCATCGGATCCGTGAACCTAGCCGAAGTGGCCGTGGCGGTCACGGTCGTCACGATCCTCGGTGCTGGCATGGGCTGGTCCGGCATCCCGTGGGGTGTGGTCGTGACCCTCATCGCGGGAGGGGTCGTCGCGGCCCCCCTGGCGGCGTGGATGTGTTCGCGGCTCCCGGTGAGCGCGCTGGGCATGGCCATCGGAGCCGTGTTGGTCGCGCTCAACGTGCGGACGCTTCTCGGGGCGCTGCCGCCGTTCCATGTCAGCGTGAACATCGCCGTACGGGATCTGTGGATACCGCTGGCGCTCGGTCTCGTGGCTGTCGTAGCGGCTCGATGGTTCCAGTCGCGTTCGCTCCGCCGGGCGGTCCCTGCCGAAGCGCACGGCGCAGGTCCGGCGAACTCGAGATGAACGGCCGACCGCTCAACGCGCTGTCAGCCGCGGACTGCACGGCAACCTCGCTCCCGGGTACCGGGGTGCTCCCGGTTGCCATCCCGGTCGCGGGACGTCCGGTCCTCGTGGTGGGGGGCGGCAGAGTGGCCGAGCGGCGCGTCTCGGACTTGGTCCAGGCCGGCGCTTCCGTCACCGTGATCGCGCCCCGTGCTACTCCGGTGCTCGAGCGCATGGCGAACCAAGGCAACATCCGTCTCCTGCGCAGGACTTTCCGGGCGTCGGACGCGGACGGCCGGGAGGCCGCGTATGCCGCGACGGACGATGCACGCGTGAACGTGCGCGTGGCTCGGGCGTGTCGGCGCCGCGGCGTGCCGGTGAACGTAGCTGACCGCCCCGAGCTCTGCTCCTTCTACTCCATGGCCACCGTCCGGCGCGGATCACTCGTGATCGCGGTCGGCACCGGCGGCGCGAGCCCCGGGCTCGCGGCACGCGTGCGCCGCGAGGTGGAGGCCGTCTTCGACGGCCGGTGGGCAGGGTTCGCTCGCAGGCTTGGGCGCGCGAGACATGAACACAGACAGGCGTTGGGGTCCGTCGAACGCAAGTCGGCGCCGATCGGGCGTGACGCTGCGGCTGCATCGATCACACTGGTCGGCGCCGGACCCGGTGCGGTGGATCTCATAACCATCCGCGGGCTCAGAGCGCTCCAGGCCGCCGACGTAGTGGTCTACGATCGGCTCGTCGCACCGGAGCTGCTGGCCGAAGCCCGTCCGGATGCTGAGCTCGTGGACGTCGGCAAGACTCCCGGAGAGCACTCTGTCGACCAGCACGTCGTCTCGGCGCTCCTCGTCGGCTTCGCGTCGCGAGGGCTGCGTGTGTGCCGGCTGAAGGGCGGCGACCCGGTGGTGTTCGGCAGAGGCGGGGAAGAGGCCATCGCCCTCGCGAATGCGGGATTCGCGGTGGAGTTCGTCCCCGGCGTCACCAGCGCAATCGCAGCCGCTGAATGCGCGGGGATTCCAGTGACCCATCGTGGTGTTGCAGCTTCCTTCACAGTGGTGACAGGCAACACTCGTGAGGGGGGTCTCGAACCGGATTGGGGGGCGCTGGCTCTAATACCTGGGACGCTCGTGATACTCATGGGAGTGGCGAGGCTGCGCGAGATCGCGGAGAGCCTTATGGCGGCGGGGAAGGCCCCAGACACACCGGCCGCGCTAGTCCGCTGGGGCGCGACAGACCGTCAGCAGACGCTCGAAGCCGTCCTCGGCACGATATCGGAGCGCGCCGCGGCCGAGGAATGGAAACCGCCCTCTGTCATCGTAGTGGGCGACGTTGTTCCCATAGGCTCCGTGCTGCGAGGCGTGCTCGCGCCGTGCGACAGCGATACTCCGCTTCCTGGGCGTCCCATCCGCTCTGAAGTCCAATCAGCTAGCCGGGTTCTGTCCTAGATCCCGGACTGCAACTAGCTTCGCTTCCTGCCGGCGTTGGGCAGCTCGAGGGACACCTCGTAGGGTTCGACGATGGGTGTCAGCAGGGCGTACTGGGAGTAGTCGAAGACCCGGATGCGTCTATCAGCTGGAACCAGGCGTCGTCGAGATCGCGGGCAGCGATGGTAACCGGCAGGAGTTCGTCACGTTCCATGGGCGTCTTCCTCTGGGATGCGGCAACGTGTTCTGCGCTGGTCATTGCGCGATGCGCCGAGGGGCCCGCTCCACGCGCGTTCCGCCTCCGCACAGGCTCAGTCTAGCCGACCTCTGCCCAGTCCCGCCCGATAGGGCGACTACTGGAGCGGGACCTCGAGAACCCCGGGGCCGCCCTGGGCGGGATCGAACTTCAAGATGTAGGCGGCGCTGGCGTCAGGCACCGCGAAGTTCACTGTCACATCCTCGGTCTCTCCAGCGGAGACGGTCCTCTCGCCGTGCTTGTCGGGCCTCGTGGCGCGCAAGACCTCATATGTGATCGACCCGAGGCGCAAAGACCAGTCGCCCATCCCCACCGACATCGCGGACGCCGAGTTGTTGGTGAGGTCGATCTCAATCTTGAGTCTCTGCATGCCTCCAGGCACCGATACATCGTCATTGCCGCTGCCGAACTCCGGGGCACGGACAGTGGCTCTCCATAGGCCGAGCGAGATGGGAGTCCCTACTGCGCCCGTGGTTACGTCACCGCCATCAGCCGGGGTACCCTCCTCAGCATCCTGCTCGACGGGTGGCTGCACGCTGGTGTCGGAGGTCGCTACCGGGTTGTTCCCAGCGCCGACGTTGGCTTCCTCATCCGCGCAAGCGGCAAGCGACGCCAGTAGAGACAGCGAGACCACAGAGGTCAGCGCGACGCGGAGCCATGCGCTCTTCGCCATCAGGTTCCTCCTCAGAGAGAAGCATCAAGTGCTCACAGGTGTGTCGTCGAGATGATCTTACTTCATAGCTAGCATCGACAAGCTCTATGTCGCCGCAGCCATCATGCGGCTTGTGGAGCGAGGCCTTCTCAGCCTGGATGCATCCATCGCCGAGTACCTTCCGCACTCTCTGGTTGCCGGGATCCACAGACTCGAAGGCGTTGACCGCAGCTCGGCCATCACGGTCCATCACCTCCTTGGCCACACGTCAGGTCTGGCCGACTACATCGAGGATCGCCCCGAGGGCGGGACGAGCCTTGTCGAGCGGGTCGTTTCTGAGGGCGACATCGACTGGGACATCGGGCAGACCATGGAGCTTCTGCGCCGCGACCTGTCCCCGCACTTCGTGCCGCAACCGGTGGGGTCGGCCAAGCCGAAGGTCCGCTACAGCGACACCAACTATCAGCTCCTCATCGCGATCGTCGAGTCCCTGGAGGGGCGCACGCTGGACCGCGTGCTCGACGAGATGCTGTTGACCCCGTTCGGCATGAACCACACACACCTCGAAGGACTCTCGCAGCCGAAGGATTCGACTGTCAGGACCCCCGCCTCGCTGTGGTTCGGCGACGAAGGCTCCCGCCATACCCTGGTCCACAGTTCCTGCCAGGTAGATGTCCATCTCAGGACAGTGGAAGAGCCAGGAGCCGGTCGATCCCGTGTGACCGATGACGGGAGGTAGCTGACGCGCCGGCTGGTGCCGAAGCTGCTGCGGGTCATAGGCGAAGCGTAGTCGGACCGGGGGTGCCGGGCAGGCTGGTGGCGCGGCGGGCTAGAGCGCCGTCTAGCCCGCCTTGGCGCGACGCTTCCGCCCGAACTTGGGCATCTTCGGCAGGCCGATGCCGAGGAAGTCGAAGTGCTCGCCGTAGTCCTTCATCATCTGCTGGAAAGCGCTCAGCATATAGCGGCGTTTGAACCCGTCGGGAAGTGCCAGTACTTCCTGCATCTTGTTGGCGTAGAAGTTCATGTAGCAGCGGCCGAGCGCGATGGTGACGTCTTCGAGCGACATCTCGTAGGGCTCGACGATGGGGGTCACCAGGTTGTACTGGGAGTAGTCGAATACGCGGATGCGGCCCTTCATGTCGTCGTGCAGAGGCGTGAAGGGCATCGGGGTCACCACGGGGAAGACAGCGATATCGGGGTTCAGACGAATGGCCTCGTTGGCTGTCGCCTTCACGCTATCCCACGTCTCCGTGGGAAAGCCGATCATGAACGAGGCCTCGGTCATGATGTCGTTGTCGCGCAGAAGGTCGATCGCCTGCTTGTTCTGATCCACGCTGGTGCCCTTGTTGAGACTGCTCAGAAGCTCGTCCGAGCTGCTCTCCGCCCCAAGATAGACGTGGATGATCCCGGCGTCGCGGTACTTGGGCAGGATGTCCTCGTCGCGAAGGATGTCCTCCACGCGGGTCTCGATGAGGAGGGAGACGCCTAGCTCCTCCTCGATGAGCAGATCCAAGATCGCCTCCCACCGCTCGCGGTCCTTGGTGGGGTAGGCGTCGATCAGCGTGATGAACTTCACGTCGAATTCGTCCACCAGTTGACGCATCTCGGCGACGACCTTCTCAGGGTGGCGTGCTCGCCAGTCGCCCCGCCAGAACATCCTCTGGCTGCAAAACGCGCAGCCCATCATGCAGCCACGGGACGTGAGCACCGACGCCATGCGGCCCACCGGCTCGATGTTGTAGTGGTAGTCGTCCCAGTCGAGCAGGTGCCAAGCAGGCTCGAGGACGTCGAGGTCGGCAATGTGGGGACGCTGGGGCGTCGATACCACCTTGCCGTTCCTCGAGAACGCGATGCCCTGGACCGCATCGACGGACTCATTCGGTACCGCTCCCAGAAGCTCGACGAGCGTGGTCTCGGGTTCGCCCCGGATGACGAAGTCGACCTTGTCGGCATCGCCGCCGAGTATCTCCTCGTAGAGGAAGGTGGGATGCGGGCCGCCGATCATCGTGACGATCTCGGGGTCCACCTCCTTGGCTACTCCCAAGGCTTGTATGGCAGCCGGAACGGTTGCCGTGCTGATGGCCCCGGTCACGGGCAGGTAGTCGAGGGACATCACGAAGTCGGGCTCGTAGCGCTCGACCTCGGTGCGGATGTCTTCGAAAGTGAGCTTCTTGTTCATGGCGTCGAAGATCTTGGCCTCGTGCCCGGCCTTGATGGCTGCGCCGGCCAGGTACGCCAGTTGGAGAGGGGGCCACGTCCCGATAACCTGAACGCCCCAGCACTTGTAGGGGGGCGTCACGAAGAGGATCTTGCTCATGCTCCAACTACTCCAAGAGGTCAGATGAGGTCTTCGCGTGCATTGTCTAGGGTACCACCCTCGGCCAGGCCGGATGGCCCTGCCGTATGTATCGGCGCCAGCGCGCCAACACGATACGCGCAGGCAATACCTATCGGTTCCAGGACTCTATGGTCTTGACGCGAACGGTGTGGCAGTCGACGCAGTGCGTCGGCACGTGGCACTCCATGCAAAACGCGGTCCCACGTCTCTCCACGAGTAGCGGATGCTGGTCGATCCACGGTCCGTGGCGTGGTTCGTAGCCTTCGTGGTGGCACATGCTGCAGAAGTCGGGGCTCTTTGGATGGCAAGTGTCGCACACCCGGTGATCACGGGTGCCGAGCGGGCCATGGCCGGTCTTGCCCTTCTCCCACCCGGCCGGGTGCGGCATCTCCAGGCCGTGGCAGTCTCGGCAGTACTCATCCTTGTGGCACATCACGCACTGCTGACGGTCGCGGGTGGCCGTCGCTCCGTGCTCGGCCTTGTTCCACTGAGCCGCCGCGTGCGAGACCGGTCGCTTGTCGAAGGAGGGCGGGTGGCACACACCGCAATCGGCGGAGGCGTCCGGGGACCTCGGGTTGCCGTGACAGCTGAAGCACTGCTCCATGAGGAGCAGGGGCTTCTCGGAGCCAGGTCTGGGATGTGCGGTCCAAAGATGGCATGAGACGCACGAGCCGTTCCGCTCTGCGTGCTCGTTGTGATCGATCAGGGTGCCGTACCTCATCGTTACCTCGCGCACCGGGTCATGGCAGTGAAGACACGTGGAGTCGGGGATGACCGAGGAGGTGGTGGCCGAGGTCGCAGCGAACTCGCGGACACCGCCGAAGTGGGCGCGCACGTCGCGACTCAGCAGTTGTCCCCGTTCGGCCAGTGTCTGCGGGAACTGGTACCAGGGCCGAGGAGTCTGATGGCATGAGGGGCAGCTCACCTGCGCGTGACCCGAGGTGCGCCAGGCATCGACCTTTGGGCGCATCTCGTGGCAGCTAGAGCACAGTCTCGGCGAGGCTGTCACTCGGACAGTTCCGAATGCCAGGGCGCTGATCGCGACGAGCATCGCTACCGCCGTCCACACGGCGCGGAGGTGAGTGTCGAGCCAGGAGACGCGGTCGGGCCCACCACGGGTGCGGTCGGCTCTCACAGGGGTCTCCCGCTCTGATCGGGGCTGTGTCGGGTACCTACTAGTGACTCACCTATGAGGTCCATCTCGGCGCTCCGGCCAGGGGGGTGAGAGGTCGGACTCGGATGCGGACGACGCTACGTTCGTCGTCCTCGTCACGTCAAGAGGATGCCGTGCCACATAGCTTCGCTCCTGCGGGGCGCAAACAAAACCCTAACAAGACGTGAACCGGCCTCAAATCCGGGGGGCCTCAAGGCGACGATACTCATCCCAGGTTCTTGCAGATTCGGGCAGAGCCGTACACCGAATGTCGCTCTTCCCAGAAGCGGCGGTGTCATCAGGCAGGAGAGGACATGGTCGGACTCTCGGCACGCTGGATACGACACATCCTTCCCTTCGGCGCGCCGAGGCCGACCCTCGTCCTCCTGCTCGGTCTCATCCTCGTCGTCTCGATCCTGTGGATGCCCTCGGCGACGATGGCCGGCCAGGCGGCCTCCGGCGAGCTCTTCTTCCACCCATGCGACGGTTGCCACCCGGTCACGAAAGCCGGGGGCACAGGCCGACTCTCGCGGACTCTGCCGATCAAGTTCGAGGGCCACAAGGTGGGACTGGAGGGGCATGAGGGCCTCGGGAAGGGGAAGGCCGCTTGTCAGGCGTGCCACGACGATGCGGCTAAGAACCCGGGGATGCTGAAGCTCGCCGACGGCAGCCTAGTGGACATCAAGGGTGACATCGCGCAGGTGTGCTATCGGTGTCACTCGGCCAAGTACAAGGAGTGGAAGGCGGGCACTCACGGCAGGAATCTGCCGAAGTGCACCGCAGGAGGGTGTCACGATCCCCACACGCCCGCATGGATCTATGCCGAGCCGATGCTCCCCTTCGCGGGCAGCGGTATCCAGTTCAAGGCGGTTTCCGAACGCGAACCATTCCTGCCGCTCGCCCCGCCCGCGCCGCCCCCCGCCGTTGAGACCCCGAGGTGGTTCGCCCTGATGGCGCTCTTCGGGGTGGTCATCGCGGGCGGCCAGACAGCAAGGCTGGTTAGAGGAAGGCGCAAGCGATGAGCGCGGACTTGGAGGGGGCCATGCCTGTCGAGCGCCGGCCGGCCGAGGCCGACCGCTGCGGACAAGATCGGTCCGACGAGTGCCCGAGCGGCACCGACCTCACCCTGTCGCGGCGAGCGTTGCTGCGGGGGATCGGTGGGATGGCAGGGCTGAC
Organism: uncultured Coriobacteriaceae bacterium; assembly: GCA_964633595.1. Lineage (GTDB taxonomy): Bacteria > Actinomycetota > Coriobacteriia > Anaerosomatales > CAZWGV01 > CAZWGV01. The sequence continues at coordinate 13,784 of CAZWGV010000001.1, forward strand.
GGCGGCAGGGGTGCTGCCGGCATTCCTCACCGCGCACCCGGCTTCGGGCGCGCAGTCTGGTGGTGAGAGCGGCGACGCCGCGGGCGCGCTCCGCGGCGAAGAGGGTGCCCTCGGGCATCTTCTCGAGCACAACGGTGCCGTCAACTACCCAGGGAAGCCGGTCTTCTATGCCGACCCGCCCGGGGACCAGAAGTGGGCGATGGTGATCGACGTGAAGGCCTGCGTCGGGTGTCGCAAGTGCGTTTACGCCTGCGTTAGGGAGAACAATATCGGCCGGGACTCCGGCTTCACCTACATCCAGGTCCTGGAGATGGAACTCGGCTCGAACGAACTAGAACACGGCCACCTCGACTACGAGGAGGGCGGCAAGCCCGACAAGTGGTACCTGCCGATCCAGTGCATGCACTGCGCGAAACCGACGTGCGTGTACGGGTGTCCGGTGGTGGCAACGTGGCGCGAGCCCGACGGCATCGTCGTCATCGACTACGACAAGTGCATCTCGTGCCGCAACTGCATGATCACCTGTCCGTACGATGCGCGTCACTTCAACTGGAGACACCCGCACGTGCCGGAGAACGAGATCAACCCACAGGTGCCGCTCGAAGAGAAGGCCGGCGTCGTTGAGAAGTGCACTTTCTGCGTTCAGCGCACGCGGAAGGGCGGCACCACAGCTTGCGTGGAGGCTTGCCCTGTGGGAGCGCGCAAGTTCGGGGATCTTGCCGATCCCGACAGTGAGGTCTCGGAGATACTCCGCACGCGCCGCACGTTCCGCCTGAAGGAAGAACTCGGCAGCGAGCCCGTCATCTGGTACGTGGGGTGATTCGGAGTGACTCACACATCGATCCCGCGCCCCGGTGTGAAGCGATTCATCGGAGTGGACTTCGACTTCGGGGCGCTCCGACAGGCCAGCCCGGCTTACTGGGGATTCGTAGCCGTGCTGGGCATCTTCATCGTGCTGGGCGGCGCGGCGTGGCTGGTCTTCCTCACGAACGGTGGGATCGTCTTTGCCCAAAGGGACGGTAATGCCTGGGGGCTCTGGTTCACGAACTACATGTACTACGTGGGGCTCTCGGCTGGCGGTCTTGTCGTGTACGCGAGCGTGCACCTCTTCGGTGCCGAGCAGTACCGGCCTCTGTCCCGCCTGGCCGTTCTGCAGGCCGGCATACTCGTGATGCTCGCGCTCCTTGGAGTGATCACGGACTTGGAGCGCCCCTGGAGGATGATCAACTTCGTCACCAGTCCCAATCTGACCGCGCCGTTCGTCTACACGGGCTCTGCGGCGGGGCTCTACATGGTGCTCTGCTTCGTGGATCTGTGGGTGCTGATCACGGGGAAGGGCGGCCACAAGCTGGCCCACAATATGACGCTCATCGCGCTTCCGGCTGCGATCTACCTGCACACCACCACTGCGTTCGTGCTCTCGCTCAACAAGTCGCGCGAGCTATGGCACACGGCGGTGATGGTGCCGATCTTCCTCACCTCGGCCACCGCCTCGGGCATCGCACTCCTCATCCTCTTCGCATACGTAGTGCAGAAGGTCACGTCGATGAAGTTCAAGCCGAGCATGTTCCGAAGCCTCGCGACCCTGCTCGCTACGGTCATCATCATCGATCTCTTCCTGCTCACCGTGGAGATGATCACGGTGTTCTGGCAGACCTCGGCGAAGACGGGGCACGTGATACGCATGGCCGAGTTCTTCACAGGCCGCTACGCGTGGGCGTTTCTCCCGGTCTTCATAATGGGCATCACCGCGTTCGTGCTGCTGGCGCGTCGCCCGACGAGGCACCTGCCCTCGATCCAGATCATCGCGTCCGTTCTGTACGTGGTGGCCATCTTCTTCAAGCGCTACTCGCTGATGGCAATGGGCTTCTCCATCAACACGATCGGCCAGCCTACCGAGATCTACTTCCCGAGTGCGGTGGAAGCGTTCCTGGCTCTTGGGATCCTCGCCCTCGGCCTGCTCTTCGCCACCATCTCGCTCAAGGTCCTGCCCATAGAAGTGCCCGAGGAGGAGCACGGGTATGCGGAGGGCGAGCGCGGGCATGCGCAGGAGCACGCGACTGCTCAGTCGCCACAAGAAGCAGCGGCCGCGGTAGAGGCGGGGTGAGGAGATGACCCCCAGACTCCCCAAGGTCCCGAGACTCCGCCTCCCAGACAACAAGTGGACCCGTGTTGCCACACGGGGCGTCGCCGGACTGCTCTCCGTTGCCGTCATCGCGGCGCTCGTGGGGTTCATCGGCGCATCCCGCCCGGGTTTCCTCGGCGCCTACCATGACTTCGAGCGCGAGTACGAGACATTGCAGGAGTCGGCGCACAGCGAGCTGCATTGCAGGCAGTGCCATCAGGACTCGCGCGGCCCGCTCGTGCATGAGGCCGCTCTGGTGGGCGACTTCTACCGAGGGCTGTACAACAAGCCGGACTCGCCGGTCTTCGTGAAGATCCGACGGCCCAGCCGCACCGCGTGCCTGGCATGTCACCTCGAGGACTGGAGCGACGACGCGTCGCGCACCGCCCGCATCCCGCACCCGGCACACCTCCGTGTCGCCGAGGAGACCCGCGAGTGCGTCGAGTGCCACAAGTGGACGGCGCACGAGGAGGAGTACATCGAGCGGCACAAGGAGATGCCGTTCAGCAGCGTATGCGCTTCCTTTGACTGTCACGTAGGGACCAAGAAGGCCGAGGAGTGCCTCCAGTGCCACCACGCGGTTCAGGAAGAGAAGGCCGAGTGGGTAGTCGAGCATCCCGAAACGGTCCAAGTGACCGGGCCGAACGGCTGTCTCGAGGTGTGCCACGAGGCCGACCAGTGCCGCATGTGTCACACAACCGGCAAGCGGCCGGACTTCCGGTTCGAGGCGCTCAGCTCGGGCGTCAAGGCGATCGAGCGCGAGCACGTCAAGCCGGACTGGATGGCGAAGCACGGTCAGCCCGCGCTCGAGGACGACTCCAAGTGCTTCGTGTGTCATGTCTCGACCGGGGAGTGCGAGAGCTGCCACTCACAGCGGCCGGCCTTCCACGGCCTGGAGTCCACGTGGCTGAACAGGCACGCTGATCTGTCGAAGGGCAAGGACGAGCGCCGTTGTCTGGCGTGCCACGAGAAGCCGTGGTGCGAGGAGTGCCACGAGCAGTTCAAGGTTCGCTAGATGAGTTCGGCCGAAGACAGGCAGCCTGCCGATGGCAGCCGAGCGGAAGAGAAGCGACCGCTGTGGCACCGTCTGCCCATCAAGAGCGGCGTCGCTCTCGTCATCCTCGTGGCGGTCGGTCTGCCGATACTCTCCACCCTCCAACCCAGGTACTACGAGCGCTACCCCGATCTCGCGCCGCGCATGGACAACTGGCGCGTCTCGACGCACGCGCGAATCCCATGCAGCGGCTGCCATGTGGATCCCGGAGCGGCTGGCGTGCTCTCATTCGCGGCCAAGTCGATACCCGCGTTCTACTCCCAGCTGATCCAGGGTCCCAGTACCACGAATCTTCTGCACGTCCCCGGCCGTGATGCCTGCCAGAAGTGTCACACCAGCTACCGGCAGGTGTCCTCCAACGGCGATCTGCTCATACCCCACAGGGCCCATGTGGAGGTTCTGGACATCAACTGCGCTACCTGCCACGAGGACCTGGTCCACTCGGAGAATACGAAGGGCTACAACGCCCCCGAGATGGCCAAGTGCTTGGAGAGATGCCACGACGGCGAGCAGGCGAGCGCTGCGTGCGTCGACTGCCACACTCGAAAGCACGTACCCGACAACCACAGGCAGCCCAACTGGCTGGCGATACACAGCGAGAAACTCGAGGAGATCGACTGCGGCGAATGCCACGCATGGTCTCCCGACTACTGCGCCGAGTGCCACTCGAAGCGGCCGAAGTCGCACGCCGGCAACTTCAAGAAGCTCCATGCTCCGCGCGCCAAGAAGCAGGGCGATAGGGGCTGCATGACATGTCACGACCAGGAGCACTGCAAGCAGTGCCACGACTGATGGGGCGGCCGGGAACTTCGGTCCCCCGAGGAGGAAGAGCGTGACAGAGGGCCGCGACAGATCGAGGAGCCGAGGCGTCCGAGCGCTCTTCGCTCGTGTGTTGGAGCGGATGAGTCCCGCTCGCCGACGGTTGCTCCTCAGGCTGAGCGTGGCGGCGCTTGTCGTCGCGGTTCTCGTGGTCGTGCCGGGCTACTCCGCTCTGCAGCCCGGGTTCTACAAACGCTACGCGGGAATGACGGACGAGTACGAGGCGTGGCGCACGTCGAATCACGCCAAGGTAGCGTGTAGGAGCTGCCATGTTCGGCCGGGGTTTGCCCGAGTGGGACACAGTGCCAGGATGCTGGGCGAGTTCTACCTCTCGCGGATGTGGCCATCCAGGACTCCGAGTGTGCTGACGACACCCACCAGCGCCGCCTGCTCCGACTGCCACTTCGACCTCAGGACGGTGTCTCCATCCGGAGACCTGCTCATCCCGCATCGGGCGCACGTGGAAATCCTGAAGATGGACTGCGTTGCCTGCCACAACTACCTGGTTCACGAGGCCAACCCCGAGGGCAAGCACACGCCGAGGATGGTTGCGTGCTTGGAGTGTCACGACGGAGAGGCCGCGAAGAACGCGTGTACGGCGTGTCACACGGAGAAGGCTGCCCCCGAGAACCATCAGTCGCCGCAGTGGGTCATCGTTCACGCCGACGAGCAGGCCAAGACCGATTGCGAGCAGTGTCACGGGTGGACCGAAGACTGGTGCGCAGACTGCCATTCGAGGCGCCCCAGATCGCATGTGGAGAAGTGGCGCAGCAAGCATAAGTTGCAGGTGGAGAAGCGACGCAACTGCGAGGCATGTCACGAGGCGGCCTTCTGCGTCCGCTGCCACGGCGAGGTGCCCGCACTCAACTTCGATCCGACTCTCAAACTGGCCCAGTAGGAGTGGTCTCCGACGGGAGCCGTGACGTGACTGCGCAGCGCATACTCGTTGTGGACGACGAGGACTCCATCCTCAAGGTAGTCGACTACGCTCTCGCTCGGGAGGGCTTCGAGGTGCACACCGCCAAGGACGCGGCGAGCGCAGAGACGACATTCTCGCACCTCGCGCCGGACCTGGTGATCCTCGATGTCATGCTCCCGGGCAAGTCGGGTCTGGAAGTTGCGCGGGAGCTCCGTGCCCATTCAGACGTGCCCATCGTGATGCTGTCAGCGAGAGCCGACGAGGTCGATCGGGTCTTAGGCCTTGAGTTCGGCGCCGACGACTACGTGACCAAGCCCTTCTCGCCGAGGGAACTGGTCAGCCGAGTGAAGGCGATACTGCGGAGAGCGGCTGCGCCGAGCAACGATCATGGCGTGATCGCCGTCGGCGAACTGCGGATCGACACGCTGTCGAGGCAGGTTACCCGTGGCGAGGAGCCGGTCCATGTCACCCCCACTGAGTACGAGATACTCCTGCTACTGGCTCGCCATCCAGGCACGGCGCACTCACGAGCGGCCATGCTCGCCTCGCTCCCGGACATCGGTGACGAGAGGGCCATAGACGTTCACATCCACAACATCCGAGAGAAGCTCGAATCGGACCCCAAGTCTCCCAAGTACGTCATGACGGTCCGTGGATATGGCTACCGCCTTGGGGAGCGCTGACACATGCCGAGGAGCGCGCGTCGGAAACCGAGCGGACTCATTGGGGCTCTGGCGCTGCTGACCGCGCTGATACTGGGCGCACTCTCCACCAGCGGGCCCACCCGAACGGCCGCCTCGACGTGGAAGACGTGGGCGTGGCAGCTCAGGTACGAAATCGCGGAGGTCGAGGAGAGGCTTGAGCTGGTCGCCATCCACCGTTCCGCTTCCGAGAGCCCCCGCGAGCAGTGCGTCGCATGCCACGGCGACAAGACCAGATCACAACTGCTAGTGCATAGCATCCACCTGCGAAGCGAGCTGCTGCCCCGCCTGGCCTGTCACGAGTGTCACAGAAGCGTCGACCTTGGGCCGCGCGGGAACACGAGAATGGCGCGATGGGTGGACGTAGGCTTCTGCAAGAAGTGCCACTCGGCGTTCCCCGGTCTGGAGTCGGGATCGCACATGCAGGCCGAGGACATCGACGCAGACTGCCTGATGTGCCATACCGGCGCACGTGCGATCAAGCATGCGCAACCGTATCTGTCCCAGATCATGCCGACGTCCGAGTGCAAGGGCTGTCACGGCGGGCGCGTGCTTCCGTGGACTCCTCGGCACGAACAGGACGACTGGCTGCAGGTCCACGGGATGGAGGCGCTCGACACCGGCAGCGAGGGCTGTCTCGCCTGCCACGATTTCGGTCTGAAGTTCTGCGACGAGTGCCATGCCAAGGCACCCCCGTCTCACTCGCCCGCCGATCAGTGGAACGCAATCCACCCCGAGGCGGCCCGGACGGACACGCGCGTCTGCTACACGTGCCACGACACCAGCCACTGCAAGAGATGTCACGTGAATCACCGGGACGGCTGGCTCGAAGCACACTCCGAGTTCGTCCGCGAAAAGGGCTACTCGCGGTGCACGGAGTGTCACAGCGAGTCGGCTTGCGCCTTCTGCCACGCAGAAACCGCTCATGAGGGCTTGCCCGAGGACTGACCGCGAGGGCCCTCGGCCACCCTCACAAAACCCTAACGACAGCATGACGCCGCCTGAACCTGCGAGGCCGACTCGCGGGCGATACTCCCCTTAGCGATTCGGCACATTCAGGGGCTGCCGAGCAGTGGAAGGTGATACAGATGCCAATGAGCGTGACAGCCATACTGATGATCGCGGGACCGGCATTGGCTCTGGCCTTCGTCGTGGGCATCCTGTTCCTCGTCGGCTTGATGATCGCGGATGCTCTCGCGGGGCGGAGCAGCAGGGTAGCGGCCGCGAAGGCTCTGGATGGCGACACCATCACTGAGTTCGACGTACACGCCGCCGAGCGGAGGATCTACCTCGAGCGCGGGTTTGCTCGGGCATTCGTGATCCTCGGTGGAGCGTTCTGGGCGATCGCCGCCTTCGCCGGCCTGTACTGGTACCAGGACTCGGGCGCCACGGCGGCGTTCCTGGCAGCGGGCATCCCGCTCGTCGCCACCCTCGTCGCGCTCATCGTGGGCTGGTACTGGGAGAGACTGGCGACCGTGCTCCTTACGCTAGCGTCCTTCGGCGTGGTGTATTGGGGCATCGCGTACCAGTTTGAGCTTGGCGTGTGGCTCCTGGTTACCTTCGCGTTGATAGGCCCGATGATGACCGCGGCGGTGCTCTTCTGGATGGCTCGGCGCGACCTCGAGGCACTGGAGCTCGTGCTCTCCAGGCCTGAGCTGGCAGTCGTGCCCGCGAGGAGGTAGCCCTCCCGGCAGCGAAGGCCAGTGTGATCCGAAAGGACCGGCTAGCGCCGGCCCTTTCGCGCCTCGGCCGACCGCGCTTCAGATGATCGCACCCACAGCCGTGAGAAGAGCCAGCCCCGCAAGAGCGAGAACGCCGAAGGCGAGGACGGTGCGGCTCATGCCGGGTTCATCTGGAGCGCGACGGTCGAAGAGCGGCAGGAAGACCAGCATCGCACCTAGAGTGACCGGCAAGAGCGCCGATGCCGCATCGGGGACGTAGCGCGTCAGCGCGACGAGGGACAGCAGGTACCAGGGGGGCTTGAGCGTTGTCGGACCCCCCGAGGGGTCTGCGATGACTCCCAGTTGAGCTGGCAAGAAGGTGGCCAGCGCAGCGTACAGACAGAGCAGCAGTACCGCGGCGGTGGCCACAGACGCGAGGCGATCGGGAGCAGGAAGTTCGTCCCCGCGGCCCTCTTTGGAGGCCTGCCGACGAGCTATGCGGGCGTGTGTCACGAGGAGGGCGGCGAGAACCAGAGGGAAGAGGATCACGTGGGACGCGTGGGACCTTGTCAGCGCTGCGGCGGCTACAGTGTCGCCATCCAGCAGCAGGCGTGCGATCCAGTCGCCGGCGAGGGGAAGCTGCCTGAGCAGCGATACGGCTGCGGTGGTACTCCAGTAAGCCTGTTGATCCCACGTCAGCAGGTTCCCCGTGAATGCGAGGGCGGCTGTCGCTACGAATGCGAGACCCCCGACCAGCCAGCCCGCCCGATCCGGTCGCTCCCGATAAGCACGGGCGATGCGCCATACCACGTGTGCCCCGGTCAGTCCGATGACGATGGCCGAGCCCCAGAGGTGAAGCGTGCGCAACAACCATCCGTACGGCATGACATGCGAGATGTAGTAGACGCTCGCGTAAGCGTGATCGGGCGTGGGCTGGTAGGAGAACGCGAGCGCAAGACCTGTAGCGGCCTGCAGGATGAGGCCGAGCACGGCCAGTCCCCCGAAGCAGCTCCGAGGCCGAGGGCACAGGACAAACACCCACTCGGTCACCTTGCGAGTCGCCGCGCGCGCCGATCTTCCCCCGCTCTCATCGTCAGGCGGGCGGTCTTCGGCCATCGTCTCTCTCAGTTCCTCCAAGCCAGCCATCCTTCGCACTCGCTCCCGCTACCAGGCCTCACGTCGTCCGCTTCAGCTGGCCCTCGGGAGGTCGAAGCGGAACGTCGCTCCGTGTTCGGGGCGGGACTCCACCATGACTGAGCTCTGGTGCGCCTCGATGATCTCCTTAGCGATCGACAATCCCAGGCCTGTGCCCTTTGGCGTGGCCCGTGACTCGTCCGCGCGGAAGAAGCGGTCGAAGAGCCGCGGGATTACATCGGGCTCGATCCCGACGCCCTCGTCTTGCACCTCGAGAGCGACCGAGGCCGCATGCGGCGTCGCCCTAAGAGTGACCGAGCGGCCGCTCTCCGTGTGCTTGAGCGCGTTGTCCACGAAGCCGACGAGAACCTGCGTTATGCGGTCCCTGTCGCACAGCGCCTCGATCGGCTCACTTGGCGCGTCGACGACCAACGCCACTTCGGAACGGTCGGCGAGAGGCTGCATCGTTGCCGCGATGTCCTGGAGGAGTTCGGTGACAGGGACGGGCTCCCTGTGCAGAGTTAGGCCGCCAGCCTCAAGCTGAGCGAGCGTGAGCAGGTCAGCCACCAGCCGTCCCAGCCGGTCGACTTCAAGGGACATAGTCCGGAGGAAGTCGTCCCGCACCTCCGCATCGTCCTTGGCGCCACTATCCAGGAGCTCGAGCAGTCCCTTCAGGGCCGATATCGGCGTTCTCATCTCATGGCTAGCGTTGGCTACGAAGCGCCGCTGAGCTTCCTCGAGTTTCTTGCGCTCGGTGATGTCACCCATCAACAGCACCACGCCCTCGGTGGCGCCCTCGGCCGATTCGATGGGAGTGGCACGCACGAGCACGGTCCGCTCACCGAGAACCGCAGTATCGGATGCCACAGAACCTCGCAAGCCGCTCTCCACGAGCCGGCGGATGGTCTCGTCGGCCGTCAAGTCCGCGATATGGCGATCCAGGATGTCCTCATCGGACCTTGAGAGGCCGAGGAGCAGGGCCGCCTCGGGGTTGACGACGCGGATGGTCCCTTCGGCATCGAGCGCCATGACGCCCTCGCCCATCGACTCGACTACTGCCGCTATCTCCTGCTCTCGCTCTCTAAGCGTCGAGAACGTTTGCCCCAGGGTGACCGCCATGCGGTTGTATGACTCGGCGAGCTCGTGGATCTCGTCGGGCACGAGCCCCGTGGGGAGCCTCTGGTCGAAGTCGCCGTTGGCGATAGCCGCTGCAGCGACAGACATCCTCCGGACGCGCCGCCCGATGAACTCCGCGAATCCAAGGCCGAGCAGTCCGGCCGCGATCAGCGCGACCCAGAAGGTTGTCCAGAGCCGCCCCCTTACGGCGTCGAGCACCGCCATGGAGTCCGTTACCTGGCCCACAGTGACTAGGCTGGCGGCTCTCCGGCCGTCCACGTCGTAGATGGCCTTCCCGGCGACCACGTAGCCGTCGCTTCGAAGCACCATTTCCGAGTACGGCGGCGAGTCGGCGAGACCCTCGATGCGCGCCTCTTCGAGCACGTCCTCCCGGGGACTCCCCTCGCCCTCTGTGTGGATGACGGAGCCATCGATGTCGAAGACCCAGACGTCGTCCCCGTAGATCTGGCGGAACTGGCGCACTTGCTCGCGCAGGGTCGCGAGGCTCTCGACGGTGAGCGGGAAGTCTCGGCCGAGTTGGGACGCCAGCGCCGATGCGTCGTGGAGCTGGTCTCTCTTGCCGAGGTCGCGGAGCGTTCGTTGCAGACCCTGCGACAGCGATGCCGAGAGGACGAGTATCGCGACGACGATGACGACGATGAACAGCTCGGTCTGCCAGAGGCGAACAGACGGTCGCGCCGCCCTGGGCATCTCGCTACTCCTGCCTGAGCCGGTAGCCGAAGCCGCGGACCGTGAGAAGGCACTCTGGGTTCTTCGGATCGGCCTCCAACTTTTCGCGCATGTTGTGTATGTGGACGTCCACCGCCCGCTCGTCTCCCACGGGAGATTCGCCCCACAAGACGCGGAGCAGTTCGACTCGGGTGAACGCCCTGCCTGGCTGACGTGCCATCAGCTGCAGCAGCTCGTATTCCGAGGTCGTCAGGTGCACAGGTTCGCCCCGCATGAACACCTGATGGGACTCCCCGTCCAGCACCAGATCGCCCACGGTGATCCGGGGTCGCTCGGCTGTACTCTGCCCAATCCGGCGGAGGATGGTCTTCACGCGGGTGACGAGCTCGCGGGGGGAGAAGGGCTTGGTCACGTAGTCGTCGGCACCGAACTCCAGGCCGAGAATGCGATCGACCTCGTCGCCCCTGGCCGAGAGCATGATGATGGGAACGTCGGACGTTTGCCGGATGTCGCGAGCCATGTCGAGCCCGCTCTTGCCCGGCAGCATAACGTCTAGGATGAGAAGATCCGGCTTGACCTCGCCGAATAGGAACTCGCCGCCAGCAACATCGCCAGCGGTGTGAACCTCGAAGCCCTCCTGTTCCAGTGCGTAGCGCACGACTTTGAGGATCGACTCCTCGTCGTCGACCGCCAGTATGCGTTGTGCGGGCATACGACCTCCGTGCTGCGCGGGCTCGCTGGCTGACCCGCCCCGATGCGAGCAGCGCACGGGGCCTGTTCACCCATTATGGGATTCTCGCTGCTCGAATGCAGCCTCTCCAGG
>CAZWGV010000001.1:24925-100411 GCA_964633595.1 uncultured Coriobacteriaceae bacterium
GATCACATCGAGTAGATGCTGACGATGTTGCCTTCGCTGTCGCGGAACCAGGCTGCCTTGTACTGCTCGGTCTCGATGATGCCGCCAACGGTCTTCAGGCCGATCTCTGGGAGGTCATACTCCTCGAACGTCACGCCCTTGGAGCGCAAGTCCTCTACCACGCTGCTGAATCGGTCGGGCGGCACGCTGAATCCGAGAGCCGTGTTCTGTGGGGCCGGCATTCCCGGACGCTCATAGATGGAAACCGAGCTTCCGTCACCTGTCTCGAATGTGCCCTCTGTGGTTGGGCCTTCCTCCCGCTCCTCGTGCATCTTCAGCCCCAGGACCTCCGTGTAGAAGCGCTTGGCACGGGAGAAGTCGTCCGCGCGAAGCACGCCCGCCACGTGGAAGTCGCCAAGTCCAGACATCGCCATCGCCCCCTGGAGCATGCCCACGCATGCCCGATCGGGTCTTCACTACGAACGAGTACATACCCGCGGCGACGGGATGAGGAGCGGGTCTCGACGAGCTTAGACCTCCGTCGTGCCGCGGGGAGTCGGCATCAGTCTGCTAGTGGTTCGATCCTTCGCGCGTCAAGGCAGTCAGACGCGTTATCCAAGGGGAATCAACCGGGTATGGTTGGTTGGCTCTGTTGGGGATAAGCTTGCGATGAGGAAGTCAGCAACGGGTCTGCTCGCTCTGCCACTCGCAATCGCTATGGTTCTCGCAACTCTCGCGACCGCATTCGCGGCAACGCCGCCGGGGCAGCGCGGCTATGAGGGGAAGCCCGGCAACCAGGGCAGGCATGGGGGCCACGGCGGCCCGCATGCGCCCGGGCTACTGGGCTGTGAGGGGCAGCAGGGCAACCAAGGCGGCTAGCCGGGGCAGCGCAACTGGTCGGCTGCAGCCACGCTCAGGCTTCGGGCGCCCGCACCCGGTCCGGATCCCAACCCTCGGGACCTATTACAAACAGCACGTCACCGTCGTGTATGAGCGTGTCTCCGTGCGGTGAAGTCACTGTGCGGTCCGGCTTCCTCACTGCGAGGACGGTGACCCGGTATCGATGACGAAGGTCCACCTCGGCTAGCGTCTTCTCGGCGAAGGGCGATCCCGCTGTCACACGGAAGCTGCGCGTCCGCATGCCCGGGAGCTCGACGCGGAGGTCGTGCGATGACGTGGATTCGGGCGAGAGTGAGCGAGCCATGTCACGCCATTCGCGCCGGGTTTCGCCTATGTAGCGTTCTATGTCCTCTCTGGGGACGAGAGCTCTGCCTAGAACGCGCGAGAAGATCTCGATGGAGACTTCCAGCTCATCGGCGATGACCTCGTCGGCACCGAGCGAGTAGAGCGCCTCCACCTCGCGCAGGTAGCGCGTCCGGACGACGATGAAGGCGTCCGGGGCCATCCGGCGTGCGAACTCGGTGATGCGCCGGGCTGCAGCCGGGTCGTTCACTGCCACGACCACCGACATGGCCTCGCTCGTGGCTACGTGTCGGAGGACGTTCACTTGCGAGGCGTCGCCGTAGTGGATGGGGACCCCGCGGGCGCGCTCGGTCCGGACGGTGTCGGGGTTTATCTCCAGGACCGCGTAGGGGATGCCGGCGCGCTCGGCTGCCTCGGCCACATTGCGACCTGTCACCCCGAAGCCAGCGATCACCACATGGCGCGACAGATCGTGGACATCTGTCAGGTGCAGATGTGAGCGACCTGTCTTGAGCGCGCCGGGGAGGGGAAGAGAGCACAGCGCGTCGGCGACGCGCGGCGACACCTGGATGAGGAGCGGGGTGAGAAGCATGCTGGCCACGGCAGTCGCGAGAACCGTCTGGAACAGGCCGGCATCGATCACTCCGGCTTGTTCGCCCGCCGCGGCCAGCACGAACGAGAATTCGCCGATCTGACCCAGTGCGAGTCCGGCCAAGACGGCGGTTCGGAGCGGGTATCCCAGCGAGAGGACCGCCACCAGCGCTGCCGCTGGCTTGATCAGCAGGATACCCAGCGTGAGAACGGCGACCTCAAGAGCGTGCTCTGCCACGAAGCTGAGGTCGAGCAGCATCCCCACCGAGACGAAGAAAAGGCTTGTGAACACGTCCCGGAAGGGCAGTATGACGGCGACGGCCTGATTGCTGTACTCGGATTCGCTGATGATCAGCCCGGCGAGGAATGCCCCAAGAGCCAGGGAGAGGCCAGCCCTTGACGTGAGCAGGGCGATCCCGAGGCAGATGACGATTATGGTGAGCAGGAACGCCTCTCTGCTCTGTGTCGCGGCGGTTCGATGCAGCACCCAGGGTACGACCCAGCGGTAGGCGACATACCCCACCACGACCACAATGGCGAGGCGTACCAGGAGGCCGAGGGCTGACGTTGCAGCTGTCGCCGTGCCGCCGAAGAGCGGGATGGCGAGCATGAGCGGGACGACGGCGATGTCCTGGTAGATGAGCGTCCCCAGAACAGCCGTCCCGTGCGGAGAGTCTATCTCCCCGCGGTCCTGCAGGATCTTCAGGACGACGGCAGTACTGGAGAGCGCCACGACGAAGCCCAGGAACACCGAGGTCCCCGTCCCGCGCGCCATCAGGTACGAGCCGATCCCGACTGCCAGGGCGGTCAGTCCCATCTGAACCGTGCCGCCAAGGAGCAGGGGGCGACCCATCTTCGCGAGGCCCTTGAGGGATAGCTCCAGGCCGATCACGAACAGCAGCAAGACCACGCCGACCTCGGCCATCACCTCGACCTCTTCTTCGACGCTGATGAGGTGAAGCCCGCTCGGCCCGGCGAACACGCCTGTCACGAGGAGGCCGACGAGAGGAGGGATCCGGAGGCGATGGCACGCCACGATCGCGACGACCGATAGCGCGAAGACCACAGCTATGTCCAGGAGTAGCTGCAACTCATCTCCCAATGCGGTCTGGTCGGCTGGGCAAGCTCATCGTCCCACCTGGCGCTGATGAGCAACAGCTGTCTTGGGCTAGCAGTATCGCATCGGGAGCCCTCGATGCCGAGCTGTCTTCGCCCTCCGTGCGCGCGCAGGATGGTGGATTGCCGCCAGCGATGAGCGCGTCCGATCCCCAGGGCGCGATCCGGCACTCGTTCAGCCCGGGGAGGTAGTCGGGCCCTTCGCGGCGACTCCTCAGTACTTGCCGAGGAGCTTAGCCACGAACCGATGGAAGGCGTGGAACGAGCGCGAGTCCAGGTACATCAGCGGGCATGCGTCCGCGATGAGGTCGGCTCCGGTACGCTCGCCCACAGCCCGCGCCGCGTCGCTTGCGGTACGCAGCGACAGCCACACAGGAACGGCGAGATCAGCCGCCCTCTCCACAGCCCAGGTTGCGTGCGGGTCCAGCCGCACGCAGACGATGCCTGCGAGTGACGGGATCTCGGACGGGTCGCTCACCGCTCGCACGCCCAGGACCTCGTCGATGTCGGGATTCACGGGGACTGCGTCGATGCCCTCGGCCTGACACTGTGCGAGCAACCACCAGCTGAGCTTGCCGCGCGTCTCGAAGCTGCCGACTATCGCGAACGCTCCCGGGCGCGCCCAGAAGTCCCTTCGTGCTTCCCTGTTGAGCTCGGCCATGATCATCGCCTCCCTCTGTGTCGGCGGCCAGCCGACCCGACCGAGTCTATACGAAGACGCTGCGAAACCTCCGACCCCGCGCCTGTCGTGCGGTGTTCGGCATTGACGTGCGTCAAGGAAACTACCTGTCCTTTAAGGGTAATAGCTAGTCACGGAGCATCGTCGCTGCCCGGACGAGAACGATACCGACGGGGGATGGGAGCGGGCGAGATGACTGTTGGTCTCGGGACTAAGGTGCACGAGCTCTTGGAGTCGCACCCCTACCTGAAGGAGTGGCTCGCGGACTACGCGCCAGAGTTCGAGAAGCTGAAGAACCCTGTGCTGTATCGAACCGTCGGCAGAGTGGCCACGCTCGAGGCCGCCGCCGCGATGGCTGGCGTGGCCCCCGAACGCTTCCTCGACGACGTGAGGACCGAGATCGCCAAGCGCGCGATCGCCGCCGAGGAGGCTGGCGCTCCAGCGGTGCCGGAGGAGGCACCCGAGCGCGCCGATCGGGCCGAGCGCCAGGAAGCGCTCAAGGCCATCATCCGAAGGCTGCACGACGGGGCGAGTGTCGAGGACGTGAAGGCCGACTTCGACGCTCTCGTGGCAGAGGTCGACCCCGCCGAGATCGCCGCGATGGAACAGGCGCTCATAGCCGAGGGCATGCCGGTCGAGGAGGTCCAACGGCTGTGCGACGTGCACGTCTCGGTCTTCAAGGACGCCCTGGAGTCCGAGGAGGAGCCGCCGGTGCCGGCCGGTCATCCCATCGAGGCGTACCGCCGAGAGAACCAAGCGGCTGCAGAGATCCTCTATGCCGTCCGTTGCGCTCTGGATGCGCTTGGCGCTGACGACGCGGCTGCGCGTGAGGCCGCCGTACGCGATCTCGCCGCGGAGCTCGGCCGCCTGTCGGACATCGCGATCCACTACACGCGCAAGGAGAACCAGCTGTTCCCCGCACTCGAGCGTCACGGGATCGAGGGGCCCACGAAGGTGATGTGGGGGCTCGACGACGGAATCCGCGAGCGCCTTGCGGCGGCGCGGCGTATGGCCGAGGCGTCAGACGCCGCCGGGCTCTCGGCGAATCTGCCGGAGACTCTGCGGATGGTCGAGGACATGATCTACAAGGAGGAGAAGATACTGTTCCCGACGGCCCTTGAGGCGATCGCCGCTGATGAGTGGGCCGAGATGGCTGCCGGGGACGCGGAGATCGGCTACGCGTGGATCGAAGTGCCTCCCGAGGCGGCAGGCGCGGCGCACGGTGTTGCCTCTTCCACCCAGGGCGCTGCGGCCGAGGCGACCGGCACTTCCATCCCCCTGCCGACAGGAGCGCTCAGCGCAGACCAGCTCGACGCGCTCTTTCGCAGGCTCCCGTTCGACCTGACCTTCGTGGACGAGGACGATCGCGTGCGCTTCTACACGGAAGGCGAGCGCGTCTTCCCCCGAAGCCCGGCGGTGGTAGGCAGGGAGGTTCGCAACTGTCACCCGCCCAAGAGCGTGGACAAGGTCGAGCGCATCCTCGAGGCGTTCAAGGCGGGCAAGGAGGATGTGGCCGAGTTCTGGATCGAGCTGGGGGGCCGATTCGTCCACATCCGCTACTTGGCCTTGCGCGATGCCTACGGGGCCTACAGAGGTTGCCTCGAGGTCGTGCAGGATGCAACGAGGGTGCGCTCACTGGAGGGCGAGCGAAGGCTTTTGGACTGGTGAGCGGGGGTTTCGCGACGCATCTGAGGGGGGCGTCATGACCGGGTCGCGGCGGAATCGGGTTGTGTGGGCTCTAGGAGTGCTCGTCGCGCTCGGCGCGGTCGGGGTCTTCGTGATGTTCGGCCCGCCCGGACTCGGCCACTACCTCGGAGAGCCTGAGTTCTGCGGTTCCTGTCATGTAATGGAGGCGCAGTTCGAGGCGTGGCAGGTCTCGGCGCATCGGGACATCTCGTGCATCGAGTGCCACCTTCCTCCGCAGGACCAGTTCGTCCGGCACTGGTTCTGGAAGGGTGTAGTGGGGACGCGCGACCTTGTCGAGTTCAACGCGAACCTGATCCCCGATCCGATCGAAGCGGACGATCGCACGCGGGCCTGGCTCGACGAGAACTGCCGAAGATGCCACTCGAAGGCGCTCTCGGAGGTCGCCGTTGAGGGCCTCGAATGCTGGGATTGCCACAGAGAGCTCCACCACCGCATGCAGCTTAGAGCTGCCGTGGTCGAGTGAGGGGAGAGCCGATGAGTTCGCCGGGAGCATCCACCGTTCGCCGAGCCGTTCTTGCGGTGTCGACGGTAGGCGCGTTGCTGGCGTTGGCCGCTGTCGTTGCCTGCGCACCACCCAAGCCGACGGAAGCGAAGGTCGTCCCCATCCCCGAAGGTACCTACGACCCCGCGGTGTGGGGTGAGGAGTACCCCGTCCAGTACGAGCGCTGGCTGGCCACTCGGGATGAGCGTCCCGAGGGGCTCTCTCCGTACAAGCGCGGCTACGACGCCGGACGCACTTTCGACAAGCTGTCGGAGTTCCCATTCATGGCGCTGCTCTTCAACGGCTGGGGGTTCGGCATCGAGTACAACGAGCCGCGCGGTCACTACTACATGCTCTCGGACCAGCTCGAGGTGGATCCGGCTCGGGTGAAGGCGGGCGGAGCGTGCCTTACCTGCAAGACACCGTACGCGGATCCGCTGGCCAGGGAGCACGGGGCCGAAGGCTACTTCGCGGCGCCCTACCTGGAAGCCGTGCAGCTCATACCAGAGGAACACAAGGAACTCGGCGCGGCGTGCATCGACTGTCACGACGAGCAGTCCCTCGAACTCGAGGTGAAGCGGTGGACGATGCAGACGGGCCTGAAGGCGCTCGGCAAGGAGCCCAAGGGACGAGAGCTGCGCATCGCCGTATGCGGTCAGTGTCACTGCACGTATAGCGTGATGAAGGATGCCGAGGGCCGCTCGGTCGATGTGCGCTTCCCGTGGGAAGGCGCCGAGTGGGGCGATATCTCGGTGGAGCGGATCATCGCCAATCTCCTGGCCAAGCCGCCCCGCAACGAATGGACCCAGTCGGTCACCGGCTACAAGATGGCGTTCATCAGGCATCCCGAGTTCGAGATGTTCACTCGTGACAGTGTCCACTTCAAGGGCGGCGCGACGTGCCCGGACTGCCACGGGCCGTATCTCGCGAAGGACGGTGTCAAGTCAACCGACCACAACTTCATGAGTCCACTGAAGAACGATCTGCGCGGTTGCAGGAGGTGCCATGTTGAGTCGGCGGCCGAGCTGAAGGAGCAGGTTGTCGTGTTGCAGGACCGCTATGTCAGCTCGCTCTTGCGCGCCGGGTACGCGGCGGCGACGTGCGCCAAGCTGATCGAGACGGTGCACGGGGAGCAAGCCAGGGGGGCGAGGGTGGACTCGGCCACCTACGAGAGCGCGAAGGAGGCGTACCTGCAGGCCTTCTATCGGGTTGTGTTCCTGGGAGCGGAGAACTCGGTGGGCTTCCACAACCCGAGCGAGGGCGGGAGGATCGCCGCCGACGCCGTCGCCTATGCGGGACGCTGTGAGGCGTTGCTGCGCCAGCTGTTGTGGCAGGTGGGTGTGCGCGTGCCTGAGGAGGTGAATCTCGAGCTTCGCTCGTACCTCGACGCTCGCGGAGAGAAGCCCCTCAACTTCGATCCCGAGGTGCTGTTTGCGGACCCCTTCGGGACAACGGAGGAGTTCGTCGGCGGGAGCCTACGGGCGCTGGTCGAGTGAGATGGCACAAGCGAGGCTGTATCGCACCCAAAACATGACCAAGCAAGTCAGAATTGGCATGGGTGTCGCTATTGGGATGCCGATAGCGGGGTCCGACGAGAGAGAGGGATCGAAATGAAGCGCATAGTTGCCGCTGCGGTTCTCGCGCTGCTGCTCGCACTGGGTGCTGTCTCGCCTGCGTTTGCAGCGACCGGCAGGGAGTTTGGGGAGCATCACTCGCAGCACGCGAAGACAATGGGCGGGTTCACCGGCGATCACAATCCCGGTGTTCACCACCGTGGCTACTCCGGGTGGCACCACCACGACTAGCCAGCTCAGATAGCTCAGTGCGAGATCAGGGCGGCCGTTTCGACGGCCGCCCTTTGCGGTAGTGGGTGCCCGGCCACGGCGGCCCCCATTCAGCCACGGCGGCCCTATCGAAGCGTTCCCTCCTCGAACCGATACTCGTCGAACTCGACGTCCATGAAGTCGGTCCGGATGCCCCCGCGCCCGTCGCGAAACGGCTCTCTTCCCACTCCCGCGTCGATGCCGCGCAGGACGAACTCCCAGTCGCCGTTTCGTTGGCGATCGACGAAGAGCGAGATCGCGACGGAGCCGTCGCCCCGGTCTTCGGTGATCGTACGCAGCCCGATCCACTGACCTTGCGGCAGCAGGATGGGCCGTGCGTAGCGATCGTACTTGCCGTCGAAGACGGGCTTCTCGGCAAGTGTGTAGTAGGTGCCCGCGGACTTCTTCTTCACGATGGCGTGGCCGTCTACGCGGATGCCCGCGTAGTAGAACTCATCCTCGCTTTGGTAGCGGTTGAACAAGAGCAGCCCATTGGGCGCGTAGCGCTCGGGTGATGAGCTCAGCCGATACTCGAGTATCCGGAAGTAGCACTCCTGCCGAGTGGCCCCGCGGAGCTGCTCACGAGTGACGAGGCGGAAGAGGTTTTGCGGATGCCGCCCGCCGTCACTGTCTTGGGGCTTTCGCAACTCATAGCGCATTCGGTAGTAGCCTTCTGGCGCCTCGTCTACCCAGGTGCTGCCCACCCCTCCGCCGATGGTGAGTCCGGCGCCCGAGACCAGCCACCATGCAGGGCTCGGGCTGCGAGTGACGTACATGGACTCGTTCACCTCGGCTGAGCCTTCGAACGTCTCCACCAGGCGAGGTATCCAGGTGCGCTGGTCCGAGATGGCCGAGTCCGGGCGGGCACGCGCTGCCGAGGCGGCCATGGTACCGGCCGTGGCGATCGCGACGATCGCAAGCGTGACCAGCATCGTGGCGGAGAGCGCGAGCATCCGTCGCGCAGAGAGCCCGGTTGTGTTCATCGGCGCGCCTCCCCTCCTTTGCCGGGGATCTCCAGTGTGCTCGCCGCCGCTGATGCGACTTCCGCCGGGCCGAGCGGAACGACCTCGAACTCCGCGAGATCCAGGTTGGCCGGGGCTCCGGCCGCCGGGTCGATGCGCACAGCGAGCCCACCTCGTGCGAGCGCGGGGTCGAGACCGCGGGTGCGGGCCACCGTCCACCCGTCGATCTCCAGCGTCGCCTCCAGTCCGTCAACCCGGAACGACACGCCTCTTAGGGATCCTGGTCCTGTGCCGAGGTCGACGTCCGCCTCGGCAAGGGTCACGCGTCTGTTGTCGACGACCTGCTCGATCGAGGCATACCTGGAGCTGATCGTCGCGGCGATGTAGTCGCCTGGGCCTGCACGGCGCGCGACGAAGCTGACCGTATCCCCGGCGCGCAGCGAGAAGCGCGCGCGGATCGCGTAGTCCTGCCACACGCGGCTGCCGTCGAGGAACGCCTCAGCGCGGCGCCGCGTGGAGCGTCCACCGGTCGCCGACGCGAGCGCCCGGCCGTGCGGGGAGGTTGTCAGGACACCCGACGTAAGTGCCCAGCCAGAGGCGCCGAAGCTCGTGCGCTCCCTGAACGGGAGCTTTTTCGGCCTGCCCTGATCGAGGCGCTTCAGCAGGTCGGTAGCCGACATTCCCGAAGTGATGTAGATGCGCCGGAGCATATCACCACGGTCGGAGGGGTAGTTGTAGGACTCGTCGATCGTCACCCCTACCTGCCGGAAGCTCAGCGGATAGATGGACGCGGCTATCGCGGGGAGGCGTTCTCGGATCAGAGGGTCGAAGGACAGCGCTCCGTGATCGCCCCACGGGAAGGCGAGCGCGATCACGGGCTCGCCCGTCAGCCGGGCGAGTTCGTTGCGGGCGGTCCGGAGGTCGGCCGTCACGCGCTCCAGATACTCGTCGTCGCTCTCTAGACGCTCTGCGTCGAGGAGCCATTGCCTCGTTGCTAGCGCGCGATCAGCGTCGCCCAACGGACCGGCTGGGATGAGCACGTGCGAGTCAGCGGTGTGGGACTGCACGTCCCAGCGTCCGGTGCGAGCCATCATGGCGGTCTCAGGCTCTGTCAGGTAGAAGGCCTTGCCGGAGTGCGTGTTGGCCAGCACGGAGAACATGCTCGCGTGCATGCCGAGGCGCGCAAGCACTGGGTCAGCGCCGACGAAGCTGTCTGTCCGGCCGTCGTCGAAGGTGACAAGAACACTCTGCTCGGCCGGTCGCCCCGTCCCTTCGATGAAGGCCCGGAACTCGGCCATCGTGAGTGTCTTGTATCCGGCGGCCTTCAAGGCGCTCATGTGATCCTGGAACGTCTCCGGCGTCACGTTGCAGTCGGTGCCGTTGGGCTCGATGCCGTGGTAGACGAGCACGGGCAGACCGATCGCGGTGCCGCCGGAGTTGGCGACCGGAGTCACCTGCAAGTTTGCGGTCGGGAGCAGGACCCGAGTGAACTGCCACGGACGGATGCTGGTGACGAGGCTCTGACGCGAGTGGAAGGCCCAGAGCGCGAGCCCGAGGGCGGCGAGCACGGCTATTAGCACCACTCGGCGACGCGCGGACTCGCGCGACACGGCGATCGCGGCGGCCGGGCCGAGAGTGCTCGACAGGTTCTCGGGCGCTGCGGCTCCGGACGTGCTCGCAGTGGCCCGGCGGCCTGGCCAGCTCGGCAGTCTCATCGCGTCCCCCACCTCCCGTCGCGCAGGGTGAGGACCGCTGCCGGAAGCTGCCACACGAGGATGATGGTGGAAAGCCCGGCGAACATGAGCCCGAAGAGCCAGTCCCTGTCCTTGGTGTGCACGTAGTAGTAGAAGCCGTAGATCATCGCCATGATCCCGACTCCGAACATGTATGGGAGAGGCGGGTGCTGCAGTGTGAGAGGTATCCAGAGGAGGCAGCGCGCGACCACGGCGGGCGAGACGAGCGGCAGTATGAGGCCGGCGTAGAACGAGGCGGCCATGACCGGGTTACGGCGCCACATGAAGGTAGCCGCGATGAGGCTCTCGCGCACCCACGACTTCTTCCAGCGCATCTGTTGGCGCAAGAAGACGCTCCAGTTGTCGGGCACCACGGTGCTGGAGAGCGCGTCGGGCATGTAGACCGTCCGATAACCCAGCCGGAGCAGGTGGTTCGTGAGGCTGCGGTCGTCGCCATAGGTGCACTGGACGCCAAGGAATCTCTGCGTGCGCCACTTCTCGAGCACTTCCTCCAGAGAAGAGCGGCGATAGGCCGAGCAGCAGCCGGAACAGCACGTCACTGACCCGAATACCGCCTCGGCGGCCTTGTAGACGTTGAACGCGATGTAGTAGCGGACGTGCTGCATCTTGGTGAGCAGGTTGGTGTCCTTGTTGTGCACTCGCGCGTGACCCGCCGCGGCCGCCACGCGCGGGTCGCCGAAGTAGCGCACTAGCTTGTGCACGGACCCCTGCTCCAGGAAGCTGTCCGAGTCCACCATCACCACGATCTCGCCGCCGGTCTGCCGAACTCCCTCGGCCATGGCCTCGCGCTTGCCCCGGTTCACCTGCCAGTCGATGACCACCGTCCTGATGCCGGCCGCGCGCGAGATGAGCGCGCCCTCGCGGATCTCGGCGAGGCTGTCGTCGTCGGAGCCGTCGTTGATGACGCAGACGTCCATGAGGTGGCGCGGATAGCCGACGGCCAGGAGATTCAGCATCGTGCGCTGGATGTTGTCCTGTTCATTCTTGCAAGGGATCACGAACGAGACCGATGGCAGGCTGCCGGCCCCTGGGACCTCCTTGGGCGTCACGTGGAGATACGACAGCAGGAACCGCGAGAGGATGTAGGTGGACACCAGCAGGCTGTAGAGGCCGAACACGGGACCTTCGGGAAGTTGACGCAGAGTCACGAGCTTCACGGCGAGGACGACGTATACGAGGAAGAAGAACGCCGACCAGCATCCGTAGTCGCGCAACCGGCCAAAGGTACCTGTGAATGGAGCGCCCGGTTCACGAGAGGTGGGCGAGGAGTGACCGAGGAGCGGTCCGAAGATCCTCCTGCGGTGTGCGTTCTGCGGCGTAGTGTTGCGAGTAGACACCGAGGACGGACCTCGTAGCTGACGGGGCGGACTCGTTGAGGCTCGGCGGGGGGACGAACCTTGAGGTCAGTGTCGTGAGGTAGCCCAGGATTCCGCCGAGCCTCAATGGGTCTATCGGCCCCTGGTGACCCGGACTGTGTGAGAGGCGTCACGGGAAGAGGAGTTTCCGATGAGCGGCGTCGGCGGAAGCGTGCTCCAATGCTGTCGCGGCCGGGGGAGTAGGGGTAGAGTCCGCATCATGACCACCCTCTACATCGACGCCGATGCCTGCCCGGTCACTCGTGACGCAATCTCCGTGGCTAGAGCTGCTCGGGCCCCCGTTGTCCTGGTCGGCAATGAGACTCAGAACCTCGCCCGCTTCACCGGGAGGCCGGGCGTCAAGGCGCTTCAGGTGAGTTCGGGACGCGACGCGGCGGACTTTGCGATCGTGGAGCAGCTCGCCGCCGAGGACGTGGTGGTCACCGCCGACATCGGGCTCGCCGCGATGGTGCTCGGCAGGGGGGCTACAGCGATCAGCCCTCGTGGCCGCGTGTTCTCTCCGGTAACTATCGATGCCGAACTTGCCGTCCGGCATGCCGAGCAGCGCCATAGGCGCGCCGGAGGCCGCACGCGCGGACCAGCGGCTTTCGAGGACGAGGACCGCGAGCGTTTTCGGGAGGTCCTGGAGGGCTTGCTGCGCGAGGGGCGTCCGAGGCGGCCGGCGTGAGGGACACGCTCGCCGACACGATGCGCGATTACCTGCGCGAACTCACCGAGCATCCTGATCGGCACGTAGGCGGGCCGGGCAACCGGGCCGCTACCAGGATGTTCGCCCAGCGCCTTACCGGGCTGAACTTCGACGTGACCATCGAGCCGTTCGACTGCGTGGAGTGGGAGTACGGGAGCGCTTCGCTGCGAGTCGCAGGCCAGCACGTACCGCTGCACGTCGGCCCCTACTCTCTCCCGTGCGATCTTAGCGCGCGCCTCGTCGCTGCTTCGACCGTGGACGAGATCGAGAGCGAGTCCGTTCGGGGCGCCGTGCTTCTCCTTCACGGGGAGGTGGCCTCGGGCCAGTTCATGCCGAGGAACTTCACGTTCTACAACCCGGAGAGCCACAAGCGCGTCTATCGCGCCCTCGACACCTACTTGCCGGCCGCCGTGATCGCGGCCACGGGCACCGATCCGCAGCTCGTTGGCGGCCAGTACCCGTTCCCTCTATTCGAGGACGGCGACCTGGACATCCCCAATGCGTACCTGAAAGACGCGGAGGGCGAGAAGCTGCTCCGGCACGCGGGTGAGGATGTGGCCGTGCGCATCGTGTCCAGACGGGTACCCGCCACCGCCGACCACGTGGTGGCGAGACTGCACGGCGAGATTCCCGGACACATCGTCGTGTTCGCTCACATCGACAGCCGGAAGGGATCCCCCGGTGCGCTCGACAACGCGAGCGGAGTTGCCGCGCTGCTCGGCATAGCGCATCTGCTCGCCGAGCGTCGCGAGGAAGCGCGGCTCGGCCCGTCGATCGAGATCGTGCCCCTGAACGGCGAGGACAACTACGCCAACCCCGGCGAGATGCTGTGGTTCGAGGCGAATCGGGAGCGTGCGGACGACATCATCCTGGGCATCAACGTCGACGATGCCGGACTCGTGGGCGACGACACCCACGTTTCACTCTACGACGTTCCCGAGGAGCTGCGGCGGACCGCACTCGACGCGATCGCCCGCAGACGCGACTTCGCCGAGGGACCACCTTGGGTACAGGGCGACCACGCGATGTTGGGCATCTTGGGGAAGCCCGCGATCGCGGTGGCGTCGGCCGGGATGGGGCGCTTCATGGCCGAGTACGCGCATACCGCGCGCGACACGGCTGACCTGGCCGATCCGGGCAAGATCGCCGAAGTGGCGAGGTTTCTCGCTGACGTCGTGACGCGTATCGGCCAACGAGCCTGACGCGTCTCGGCCCGCAGGGGCTCACTCCCTGGTGACTTGCGCACGCAACGATCGCGCTCTAACGTAGGGCGCAGACACCCATCTCTCAAGGCCGGAGGAATCATGTGCGCTAGCGATGAAGCGACCATGGCAGAGGGGGGCCTGTCGATCCCCTCGGCCTCCTCGTCCTGTTCGGACACGACTCATGGGCCCAAGACCCAGCTGTCCTTCTGTCGCCTCGTCTATCACCTGGAGCGTCAGCGGCGGCTGTTCTACGATCGCCTTCTGGAGCAGCACGGCATCGGGGCGCCACACGTGCCCGTCTTGGCGCTGCTCTGGCACGACCACGGTCGCGATACCCAGGCCACCCTGGCCGAGGAGCTCGGGGTGGACCCCGCGACCATCACTCGATGCCTCACTCGCATCGAGCAACTCGGCTACGTCACGCGAGACATCTCAGCTCGGGATACCAGGGCGTACCTGGTCAAACTCACGGAGCCCGGTCGAGACGCCGCTCGTGCAGCAGTGAGGGCGAGTGGTGCCTGGAACGAGACGCTCGTCACCGGCTGGCCCGACGCACGACGCCGCGAGGCGCTGGTGGCCATGAGCGACATGCTCGCCAATGCGCGGCGCAGTCACCTCGAGGGCGACTAGCCGCAGGTCGCTTCTCTGATGGCCGCTGGGCCGGAAGCGGCCAGCTCCCTCCATCACCCGATCGCGGCGAGCTAACCGCGGTGACCCTCGGGTGCGTCGTGAATCCCCAGGATGGGCATGATGCCTGATAGCGGGGGTGTGCGCACTATCGCTGCGTGGCACTCTCATTGCTCACTCGGTGCCGAGTCCATGCGCCAACAGCCTCAAACGTACGCCCAGGTTGCTCGGATGGGAGCTCTGTATGACCGAGCCGCAGACGCCCGAAGAAGAGCGCGCCCCTGCCCGTGTGTGGGAATCGCTGCAAGACCCCCTCACTCGCAAGCTTGCCTACGCGAGCGCGGTGGTCCTCTTGTTGTGGTTGCTGAGCTTCGCTGCCGCGATGATCATTGGTGTGCTGCGGCCCGCAGTCCCCAGGACGTCCACAGAGCGTGCCTTGATGGTCTACGAGGGCCAGGTGAACTCGGGCGAGGCGGACCTCAGAGTATGGGCTGCGTACATCAGAGCGCTCATAGGCGCGAAGCAGTACTCGGATGCCGAATCGGCTATCGAGCGCGCTTTGGCGAGCGCTCCCGAGGAGAGATCGACCATCCTCGTCGAGCGTGCACGACTGAGCTTCTCGCGCGGCGACTACGCGCAGGCGGTCGAGGTATGCGACGAGACGCTAGCGGCTGTTGAGGCTGAGCTCAGGGAGAGGGAATCGGTCACTCCGGCGAGCCAGCTACCGACTGAGAGCGTATTGCCAGAAGCGTACGGGCCGGCCCTGCTGATCAAAGCCGACTCGCTGCGAGAGCTGGGGGACGCGCAGAGGGCGCTGGAGACGTACGACACATACCTCGAAAGGTGGCCGACCGCCGCTGACGTGCTCGTTCGCCGCGGCGACATCAAGGCGTTGATCGGCGACGAGTCCGGCGCCGAGGACGACTACCGCAAAGCGCTCTCCTTCGGCGACTATGAGCCGGCGAAGGAAGGGCTCGAGCGGATAGGAGCTGATCCGCGATGAGCGCCCGGCAGCAGGACAGCAGGGCATCGCGCACCAGGCGCGGGCTCGCCGCGGTGCTCGCACTCCTCCTCGTTCTCCTCGCCGCCACTTCCCTCTACCTGATAGGAGTTGTGCGTCCGCCAGGGTCGGAGGACATCGAGAGATCGGCGCGCGCCGGGAATCTCGAGTGGGTCCGCTCTATCTACGGATTCGGCTCCACTCAGGAGGAGCAGCTCAACGCCCCCAACGACGTCGCTGTCGGGCCCGAGGGCACGATCTGGGTTGCAGATCAGGCCAGGGCGCGGGTACTGGGGTTCGGGCCCGACGGATCCTACGAAACCGTGTTGCACAGAGGCCCCAGGGGCTCTTCAGAGGACGCACTGGCCTTCCCGGCCTCGCTCGCGGTGGATGAGGATGGGCTCATCTACATAGGAGACATGATGAAGGACAGGGTCGTCGTCATGTCTCGCGACAACGAGATCCTGCGGGAGTACTACGTTCCGGGTCCTCTCTCGGTGGACGTGCGAGGGGATCGCATCGTCGCCGGATCAGCGGCGGGCTTCGTCATCTTCGACAAGCAGGGAGAGGTCGTCCGGCTCGTCGGCACCAGGGGGCAGGGTGACGGGCAGTTCGACGGTGTGCGGGGTGTGGCTATCGCGCCCGACGGCGCCATCTTCGTAGTCGATCAGTACAACAACCGCATCAGCGCGTACGACTCCGAGGGCGAGCGCCTTTGGATGAGGGAAACCGGTATCCCGGCGAACAGGTCGCGGATGGCCGAGGGTGAGACCTCCTTCGAGACTACCGCCGAGGCCGGACTGATCCTGCCCGCTCGGATCGAGGTGGACGGCTCGGGACGCCTCGTGATCGTGGACCCGTTCGATTTCTCGATCGCCGTCCTTGATGCGGAGGATGGCAGCCTGATCGCCAAGCACGGTACCTATGGGGGCACCGACGGGCAGTTCCTGTATCCAACGGGCATCGCGTTCGACCCTGGACGCGACTGGTTCGTCGTTGCTGACACCGGGAACAGCAGGGTGCAGATAGTGCGTATCTCGGGATCGGGTGGTAGCGCGACTGCAGTGGTCAGCCGTACCCTCGCCGGGCCCTTGAGCGCGTGCGCCCTCCCTCTGTCTGGGCTGGTTCTGTTGGTGGCCTTGATCCTGCTGGTGCGAGCCATGCGAAGTCGAAGAGGCTCGCGAGGCGGTGAGGCCCCCGCTGATCGCGACTCTGCGGTCGTGGTCGGGGACTCGGGTGCGGTCACGGAACCCAGCGAGAAGGCCGACGTAACGCAGGGTCAGGACTCCTCCGTCGACGTGTCGGCGGATGGCGGGGACGAGTAGCAGTCCCGCCGCCCCGATCGGGATCAGCGCGACCCGTCAATCTGCGTTAAGGATGGCACACCATTCGCATATACTCCTATGCCCGACTGAATAGGCGTCAGTGGGTAGAAACACAGCGGTACGAGTTCGGATCGTTGATATGGAGGATGCAAGGCCGAGATCGGTGAGTCCGGCTGGGCCACGGAAAACCTCCAGCTAGAGAGCGCAATCTGTACTCCGCGGTCGCAGTACGACGGTACCCGTCGTCCCGGTGCGCGGACCTGGCTAGGCACCTCCCTGCATAGCGGTCCGCCTGCAACCAAACCAGAACGCATATGCATACCGGCGCTCTCACAAGAACGGAACGTTGCGACCGCAAGAATCGCCGGTGATGCGGATCTCAGGAAGGAGGGACGGCCGTGATCGGGAGAGCGCATCAGCAGGACCCAAGGAAGACCAGAACTGAAGGAGGCAAGATGAAGAAGACCTTGTTCGTAACCATCCTGGCCACAGTATTCGTGCTCGCCTTCGCATCGAGCGCGTTTGCCGGGAAGTCGTCCGTGATGGTTCGCTCGGGTGACACGACCGTGACCGCGCCGATCGCGACGTACAACGACTGGTCCGGTACGTCCACCACGACCGCATTCGCGAACTTCCCCGGCAACGCTGGATCGACCTCACCGCACGGCGGATACGCCACTGCGACGGTGAAGTGCGCCGTTTGTCACGCGGCTCACGTGGCGGCTCCCTCGGGTGACACCCTGCTGCGTATGAAGGCCTCGGACTCGTGCGTCTACTGCCATGTAGCTACTGGTTCGAGCGTCCCTGGTGCGGTGGTGTACGGCGGTGACGCTGCCATCGCAACGGCGTCCGGCGACGATCACCACACCATCGGTAGCAACTGCAGCATCTGCCATGCGTCGGTTCACGGATCGAATGCGATCAAGAACATCCCGTCGCTAACGGGCGTCCTTCTGAAGTCGGATTCGAACAACACCGCCGTGGATCTGCCAGCTATGGCGAACTTGCTCGACACGAGCGGGGCGCTGGCCACACGTCTGACGACCGTGAACGACACGGCCACCCGTCGGGCAGCCATCGGCATCTGGTGCGGTACGTGCCATAACAATGCGTACTTCGTAACGAAGGCCAGCCAGAACGCGGCCTTCCAGTGGTCCTCCGGCACTGGCTGGACGTTGCGTACCGGCAGTGCTGCCAGGACGGGTCACCGGGTTGAAGCGGTGGCCAATGACGACTGGAACGTAGGCAACAGCGTCTCCTCCAGCACTAAGGTGACCGGTCGCGTGGCCTGGGCACCTGCGACCGATTGCTGGTCGTGTCACGATGCCAAGAACGGTCTCACTGGCGCATCTGAGGCTCCGGGCTTCCCGCACTACTCCCCCGGCGCCGGAAGGTTCCTCACCGCGGCTGGTGACGTCACTGGGCCCAAGACCAACGTTGGCGCTGTGACGTACGCTGCTGGTGGCGGAGACGGTGGACACTTGCGCTACTACACGCTGAAGGATGGCGTGTGCCTGAAGTGCCACAAGGGTTCGGCAACGACAGGTGTGGGCTACAACTACTAGTATCCGAGACTGACGGCCTTTGGCCGAACTGATGGCTACAGGGCCGGCTCTCGAGAGCCGGCCCTGTGCGCATGCACAGGCCCCGGCTTCGGTCTCGCCTGGTGTCGATGTACGCGGGATCGGTCGAACTGTGTCACGTGGTCAACGTGCGCACTGGCTGGGAACATATGGTATGGCGTCACCGGCCTGACCGGCGGCCTATCCTGAGGAAACCGAGACGGTGCAGCGACACTTCTACATCGGGCTCACCCGGTTGCTCCCCGTGGGGCTTGCCGTGGCAGCACTCGTTGCGCTTTTCGCTGTGGGCGTGACGGCAGCTACGCTGCCCGCCTGCACCTCTTGCCACGGGTCCGACCCGCTTGCCGAAGAGACCGAGGCCAGCAGCCACTCCGAGATACGGTGTGTTCGATGCCATGTCGCACCGGGGGTGGCGTCTCGCCTGACCTTCGGCTCGAGGCAGCTGTTTGGAATGACGCTCAGATTCGTGCCAGTTGGGGGGAGGGCGATCGCGAGCGTTCCGGACGCGACTTGCCTCTCATGCCACGAGCAAGTGCTCGGTGAGGTCTCGAGCTCGAAGGGCCTCAGGATCGCGCACGTCACATGCGCTGTGGGGCGTACCTGCGGTGACTGCCACTCCGGCACTGCGCATGGGTCTGCTGTCGCCTGGCTCAGGATCGCCGAGATGGAGAAGTGCCTCGAGTGTCATGGGACGGGCGAAGTATCCGCTGACTGCGGCAAGTGCCACGACCCCAGGACGCAGCGAGAACGTCTCGGCGTAGGCGCGTGGCGCGTCACACACGGGGCCGAGTGGGAGACCACTCACGGCATGGGCAACTCGGACACGTGCGCAGCGTGCCATCCCAGTAACTACTGCGCTCGCTGCCACGGCATCGATCTCCCCCATGAAGCCGGTTTCCTCGAGAGCCACGGGCAGACCGCGAAGGAGTCGCCGAGTTCGTGCGGCACGTGTCATCGCCGGAACTTCTGCGACGATTGCCATGGTCTCGAGATGCCTCACCCGGCGGAGTTCACGCCTGCTCACTCTGCTATTGCCAGCGGGACTGCGGATGTCGTCTGCGCCACCTGTCACGTCGCCAGTGACTGCAGCGGCTGCCATGTGAAGCATGTCCACCCGGGCGGAGCTATCGGAGGCGCTCCCGCCGGGACTCTCCCCGGGGGCGGTCTGTGATGATCGCTGCCCAAGTTGCGGACATCTCGCAAGTACTCCAGTCGATCCCGGAGATCATTCGTGATCCCGGGGCCGACCCGCGAGCCACGGCCGCCCTGCTGGTGGCTGCGGTACTAGTGGCACTCATCATCGCTGTGACCGTGGCTCTGCTCCTTGTTGGCCCATCCGACCAGGAGGAAGAGGGGGCTGAGGGGGGTGAGATAAGCGAGGAAGACGAAGTGGGCGGATCTCCCGCGCCAGGGGCCGAGGGGCGGCCACGAACTCCCGCCCGGACCAGAATCGTTGGCATTGCCGTAGTGGTGACGCTGCTCGCGGTGGTGGCCTGGGCCGCAACCGGGATCGCAACAGGCACGCGGTCGGTGTGCTTGTCGTGCCACGAGAGCAATCCGCACGCGGGTTCCGCTGCCGTAGACCCCCACGCGGACGTGGCCTGCGTTCGGTGCCACGAAGTCGGGGACGCGGTGACCCTCGCCGTGTTCACGCTCCCCGATAGAGCCGCCCACTTCCTGGCTGGTGTGAGCGAGACGGGGGCGGCCGCTGGTTACGGGCACCCGATCTCATCACTGGCATGCGAGGCCTGCCACGAGGGTTCCTTGGACAGCCCGTCGACGAGCGAGCGCACAGGGGTGCGCATGTCGCACGCGGAGCCGCTGGACGCGGGGTCGGAGTGTATCGATTGCCATGCTCTAAGGTCGGGAGTCGTGTCGTTAGCGAATGTCGGCATGACACCGTGTCTACGCTGTCACGATGGAGTAGCTGCCTCGGCGGAGTGCGAGACGTGTCACACCAGAGACCCGTCGCTGGCCATCGCTTCAACCGAGCCAACGGCGGGCACTCTCGCCAAGGTTCAAGTGCCCCTGCCGCAGTGCGATGGATGCCACGTTCAGGAAGAGGAGGGGTGCGACGACTGCCACGGGATTAGGCTGCCGCACACGCGCGAGTTCGTTCAGTACGCGCACGCGCGGCCAGCGGTCATCGATATCTGGGACGGGGGAGGCATCGCATGCGTCAGGTGTCACTACCCAGGTCGTCGAGACTGCAGTGAGTGCCACGACCCCTTCCCCTCTCACGGGTACTCTTGGGAGACCGAGCACGGCATCGGAGTACGTTTCACTGCCGAGTGCGGCTGTCATAAGTTCAAGGCATACGCCGCCGAGAGGCAGTTCTGCGAGATCTGTCACGACACCGAGCCTCCAGGCACGCTCCGCTAGGGTGCGGGTGACGCTCGGCCAGGGCGTCCGGACCTGCATCCCAAACGGCACACCGTCGCCGCCTGGCGCCCGGTCGCGGTGGTAGTGCCTCGGGTTCGTCGGGAATGGATGCCTCGGCGAACGACACGGCCGAGGGAGGTTGGACCTGATGGCGGAGGTTGAGGCAAGGTTTCGCAGACTTCGTCTCTACAACGTGGTGATGGGGTTGTTCCACGCGGCGCAAGGTGTCGCGATCCTCGCGCTCGCGACAGACTTCACGCTGCCGGTGACCGCGAGCTTCCTGGAGGGCCCGCCGGGTACACCCGCCGAAACTACCGTGCTCTTCGACCTGAGCATCGCCTGGGGCGTCGCGGCGTTCGTGTTCCTTTCGGCGATAGCGCACTTCCTAATCGCCTCCCCGGGTGTGTTCGGCTGGTACGTTGCCAACTTGCGGCGGAACCGCAACTACGCGCGCTGGATCGAGTACTCGCTGAGCTCGTCGGTCATGGTGGTGCTAATAGCGCTGCTGCCGGGCATTTCGGATGTCGCCGCCCTGGCTGCCATCTTCGGCGTCAACGCCTCCATGATCCTGTTCGGGCTGCTGCAGGAGCACTACGAGGATCCGGGCAGCGGTCACTGGCTGCCCTTCTTCTTCGGCTGTATTGCAGGGCTGGTGCCGTGGATAGGGGTCGGTATCTACATGTGGAGCCCGACGACCGATGCCACGCCGCCCGAGTTCGTGATCGCGATCTTCGTGAGCATCTTCCTGTTCTTCAACAGCTTCGCGCTCAACCAGTGGCTCCAGTACAAGCGCGTGGGACCGTGGCGCGACTATCTGTTCGGCGAGAGTACCTACATCCTGCTGAGCCTTGTAGCGAAGTCCGCTCTCGCGTGGCAGGTGTTTGGCGGAACGCTGACGCCCCAGTAGAGCCGCAGGGCAACCTGTGAGGAGGTTCTCATGGCGACGAAGGGCGTGAAGAACCCCGACCTGATACCCCTCTTCAAGAGCGCCAAGAAGCTCCTGGAACCCTACGCGAAGCGTCTCTCGGTTCGGCGGGACGAGCCAGGCTACTACGACCTCTGGTCGGACAAGGAGGTAGAGATCGCGGGGCGCAAGCGCAAGGACGTCTTCTTCGCGAGCCTGATCATCCAGAAGAGCTACGTCGGCTTCTACTACATGCCGGTATACACGCACCAGGAGGCCAGGGAGTTCTTCGGCCCCGAGTTGCTCGCGCTGCTCAAGGGCAAGTCCTGCTTCTACCTGAAGGAGCTCACGCCCGAGATCCGTCGTCAGATGACGCGCGCCTTGAAGGAGGGGTTCAACCTCTACAAAGAGCGCGGTTGGGTCTAGGCCCGTCCCCGCCTACTCAGCGTAGATGGTTCCCTCGGGCGCACCACCGCTGCACGCGATCGTGTACTGCCCCGGCTCGAGAGCCGGGAGCTTGACGGTGCCACCATTCGTGATGTCTTGGGTGATGCCGAGGTCGGGGAAGACCACGCCAACACGGCACTCCGTGCCCGGGCCGAAGACGATCTCAACTGGCACGCCGCTCTTCACGCGTATGAGGTTGGGCCGAAAGCCCCCTTCGTCGACTATCTCGATGCGCTGCACCTTGCCGTCCGCCGACAGCTTGGCGGCGGTGGCATCTTCGCGAGCAGGCGCAACGTAGCCCACCTCCACCAGCTTCTTCCTGATGGGCTCGGGATTGATGGACGCCGAGTCGTACGCGACGGTGAGCTCGAGCGTTGATGTATCGAGGGAGGCCTTCCCGATTCCCACGAGCTGCGTGAGCGCCTCGAACATGTGAGTCGCCTCATGGGCGGCGTCGCCGTTCTCTATGAGTCGCGTCTGGAATGTCGTCTCCGAATCGGTCGAGACGACCGCGATGGTCTGCGTGATCACGTTGTCGGCAGTTGTCCGCTCGCCAGGCTGCGACGAGAGCAGCTGGGGGACGGTGAAGGCGGCCACAAGCAGCGCGATGGCGCCGAAGATGACGTGCTTCGGCTTGATGCGCGGAGCGGGGGGTGGCTCCTCGACGCCCGTCGGCTCCTCAGCGGCCTGCTCCTCGGTGACCTGCTCCTCGACGCCCGTCGGCTTCTCAGCGGCCTGCTCCTCGGTGATCTCGTTCTCGTCGACCATGCTCACTCCTGATCGCCTGCTATGCGTTGGGCTATCTCGACGTGCCCTCTTGGGGCAGTTGAGCATGGAGTATGGCATATCCCCGCCCGGTTGCGGGGGAAGTGCCTGTGTCACCGGACCGCTCGCACATGTGCGACCATGACCGATACCCGCCGTATCCGGCAGACTTGGCTTGGTGGAGCGCCTCACTTGTGGAGGACCTGGGAGAGCCGTGATGGGTCGAAAGCGTGCCAGCTTCCTCGCAGGGATGCGGGACATCGCCCCGCTCGTGCCGGCTGGCATCGCCGTGGGGCTGGTTGTGGGAGCCGCAGTTGCCGAGGTAGGCATGGGCCTGCCCGAGTCGGTGGGGATGTCGGTATTCGTTTACGGGGCGTCCGCCCAGCTCGCGGCGACCCTCCTGTGGGGCCAAGGCGCTCCGCTCCTGGTCACGGTCGGCACGGCCCTAGTGATCAACGCTCGGTTCTTCATCTACAGCGCGTCGCTTGCGCCGCTGCTCGATCCGCCGACGACACGTTCGGCTGTCGCGCAGGGCTACTTGATCCGTGATGCGGCATACGCGGCCACAGTCTCGCGTGCCCTGCGCGATCCGGAGATGGACAAGACTGCCTACTACACTGGGGCGTCACTGCTCGACTGGCTGGTCTGGCTCGTGGGAACCTCGGCGGGCGCGCTTGGCGCCTCTTTGCTGCCGGCGTCGTGGTCGCTCGACTTCATGGTGCCCCTGGTTTTCGTTGGTCTGCTCGTGGGCGCGGTTCACGGTCGCGCTTCTGCCGAGGCGGCGGTTGTGGCCGCTGTCGGCTCCACGATCCTGGTTCCACTCCTGCCGATGAGAGCGGGTCTTCTCGCGGCGATCGCACTAGGCATGGTCTGGGGCTTCGTAAGGCAGGAGGAGGTCGGACGTTGAGCAGCGGGTCCTTCTGGCTCGTCATCGCTCTGGCTGGCTCTGGAACGCTGGCGATGCGCCTGGTGCCCTTCCTGGCCCATGGCCGAGTAGCACTTCCGAGTCGTGTGCAGAGACTTCTGGGAACCGTGCCGGCCGCCGCGGTGGCGGCGCTGGCCGTTCCGGGCTCGGTCATTGTCGGTGCCGGTGAAGGATATGTCGTGGAGCCCGAGCGAGTTGTTGCGGCGGCAGTTGCACTGCTGGTGGCGATCAGGACCAAGAACTTCCTGGTCACGCTCGCCGTCGGGATGACAGTCCTGTGGGTACTGCGGGCGGTCTCCTGAAGGCGGTATCCTGCTCGGCAACTACGTGTTGCCCGGCTTGCGTGAAGGGAGGGTCCGGATGGCAGAAGGCGCGCTAGACGCTGCTCGGCAGCTCGCCTCGGCCATAGCGCCTGGCAAGGCCGCCGAGAGAGCTGGGTGTGTCTTCGAGGGCGACGAGGAGGCGGGAGTCTTCCGCGTCGGCTTTCTTGGCGAAGAGGTCAGTGTTACCTACCCCGAGTTCGAGGTGATGGGGGGCGCCGGTCCCATCCCACCTCATGTGGCGGCGCTGCTCGTCTACTACCTGGGGACGACTGACGGGACTGCTCCTGAGGGGCGCTGGGTGTCCTTCGCCGAGCTGCCAGACGGCAGCTTCTACTCGCGAGCGTTCCGGGGCTACACCGGCGAGCTTCTGGCGGCGCGGTTTGGCGACGACTTCCCAGCGCTCGGAGCGGCGGCGGCCACGCTAGGTGGCGCGGAGCTAGCAGGACTGGCAGACGCGGCTTGGAGGCTCGTGGCTCTCCCGCGCGTGCCGCTAGCTGTGCTGTGGTGGGCAAGCGACGAGGAGTTCCCCGCTCGCGCGGACATCCTCTTCGACTCATCAGCTACGCGACATCTGCCGCTGGATGGGTGCGCCGTGCTCGGGTCTTGGGTGACCGCGAGGCTGGCGAGAGCGCACGCCGGGCAAGCGTGAGTGGCGCGAACTGCTCCGAGGCACCGCTGCCCGGTGAGTCCGACGATGGTACTTCGCGAGAACCAGCGAGTTCGGCGGTACGTCTGAAGGCCGTCATGAGGGGACCGACCGTCTGGGCGGCAGACCGCGCGCTCGAGAGTGCGAGCGGGGGGCCGGTGGGCGCGCTCGTGATGTACGGTGGCGTCCTGGTGCTCTCGGCTTCAGGAGCCGCCGTGGCGATCTCTCGATACCGCGCAGGTATCGCAGTGTGGCGGACGCCGCTTGCGCCGCGCTCGCATTCTTGCTTGCTTGGCTGGCGGGGGCTGCTGATACTCACGGCTGGTATCCTCCTGAGCGCGAGGTAGCGCGAGGTAGCGCGAGGTAGCGCGAAGTCGGTGGTGGCCCCCCACTCGGGGCGCAAAGGCATCCAAGATGCACTTGCGGCGACCCAGGGGGCCTCGAGAGGACGTCCGCCGTGACAGCGATAGTGCGCCCGATACTCCTGCTAGTGGGGTCGCTCTCGCTAGCTCTGGGTGTTCTCGGCATCTTCCTGCCGATCCTGCCGACGACGCCGTTTCTGCTCCTGGCCGCGGCCTGCTTCCTCCGTTCGTCAGGGCGGCTTCACAAGTGGCTCGTTGGGCACCCCACGCTGGGACCACACCTAGCCGGCTTCCTGTTCGGCGGCGGCGTGCCCCGTTCGGCGAAGCGCTCGGCGCTGCTCACCCTTTGGCCTGCGATCGCCCTCTCCTGTGCCATTGTCGTGTTGCGTGCACCCTCACCCGCACTCCGGCTCTGGGTACCGGTCTCGCTCGTGGCCATCGCCGGCGCCGTGAGCGCCTACATCGTCACCCGACCGGAATGCGAGGACGTGACTCGTGGAAGTGCGCCGGCCGGCGGGGTGTGCGCGCTACGTGACGACGAGGATGAGGAGTCCACATGAACGAACGCGGCTCAGGGCGCGAGGAACCCTATCGTTCCGACGAGAGCGAACTGCATCGATCGCGTCGAGAGACGCGTGCGGCTTTCGAGAACAGAGCGCACATCTACCGGCACCTCCTGGACGTGCTCGACGCAGAGCTTGGTTCGGAGCGTGCGGAGGAACTCGTGTCGCGGGCGATCCGTTGCAGGGGGCTGGAGACGGGCGAGAAGTACGCTGAAGCGCTGGCGACGGGTGGCCTGGAAGCCGTGGGCAACCTCTTCTGCGAGGGCTCGCCTTGCGGTGGCGTACTCTTCCGCCCGAGCGTGGCCGAGCACGAAGGCGATGAGCGCATCGTGCTGAGGATGGAAGCCTGTCCGCTGGTGGACGCTTGGGAGATCGCCGGGCTCTCACCGGAGGAAGTGGATCGACTCTGCCGGGTGGCCGCAGCAGTCGATGAGGGGACGTTCGAGCGGGCTGGCTTGCAGCTCACGTTTCTGGAGCGCAGGGGTGTGCCGGGGCATGAGCGCTGCCTGTTGGAGCTGCGGATTCCCCAACGCCACTCGAGGGAGCGCTAGCGTACTAGGACAGGTGTGCCGATCGGCGCCCAGTTGTAGACTCCCCGCGCAGGAGGATCGGCCTCGTGGGCCTGTCTTCGGCCTGGTGCCGACGAAGGGAACTCCACCTGCTCACGGGAGTGTATCGCACGCGGGGCGTGGGCGGCACCGCTCTGCCTACACGGCGATCACCACGCTCGCCGCAGGGTCGAGCGGATTGGTCCGCGCGGCGAGGGAGTACAGGTAAGGGTACTTGTCTCTGAGATGCCTGGCGTGCTCCAGCCACTCCACGCCCAGGAGGGCGTAGGCGCGCTCCACGTCGCCGGCCAGGTGTTTCAGATCGCTCTCGGGCAGGTCAGCGAAGGTCTCGCGATGCTCGAGTTCCTCGGTCAGGTGGAAGACCGCCCACAGAAGGTCGGTGAACGTCTCGTGTTCGAGCAGGTTGGGATTCTCCAGGAGGCGTAGCAGGAAGGAGCGCTTCTCCACGAGCAAGGCCCGAAGCCCCTCGGCCTCATCGGCGTCCAGTGCGATGTCGTGGCTGGCGCTCGCGAAGCGGCGCTTGGCGCCATCGAAGTCCCGGTCGGTCCAGTCGGGCGAGATCCTGTACCCCGCGGCGTTTGTCTCGGCCGAACCGGCCAGCGCAGTGAGCCGCGCCAGGAGATCCGATCCCACCTCGGAGAAGAAGGCGCCGATCACCATGTTGAGCTTCTGGAGCATTGCCCGCTTGGAGCGGCTCTCCAGGAGTTCGTGGATGATGAGTGTGACGATCAGGACTTCGAGGGGCAGAAAGGCGGCGTCGCCGAGACCATAGATGGCAATGTGGTGCCAGTCGCGGAAGATTAGGTAGTGGGCGACGTACAAGGCGAAGAAGGCGGCGAGCAACACTCCGCCAACTATCGTCCGCCATCGTGGCATCCTCATGTTGAGACCTCCCGTTCCTTGCTGTCGGTCAGTGACTGTTGCCATCTCATCGAGTACTTGAATACTGCGGGCTCATGGGGTCGTGTCCGCTGCTCTTTGATACCCCTTGGCGTCACTCAGCGGGACCTCTGAGCCGCTGTCATCGAGCGTGTGTCCGAGCGCTATGAGCTCGCCGGGCCGCGGACGAAGAGTTCTAGGGCGGCCAGAAGCTGTCGCGCAAGGTCCCGAGGCGCTCGGGCGAGACGGCGAGGGCGCTCTCGTCGAACCATGGATCGGTCAGGTGGAGGACGCGGTTCATCTCGATCTGGATCCAGGGCAGGTCGCCGGCCCCGTGACCGCGAGTGATCCACCCTCCCCTGAACGGCCGGTTGTGCGCTACGTGGTCTCTTGGCACACCGAACGCCTCGGCCATGGCATCGCCGAGCACATCGAGCATCGGAGCGGGACATGTTCGTCCGTGACCGTTTGAGATGAGAAGAGAGGTAGGCTTGACGCTTCGCGATCGGGAGCGTTATCGGGTGGAACCTCTGCCATCGAGTGACAGTCGAGTCCCACCAGGAGCCCCGGTCGGGTGGCTGCGCGTGCCAGCCGGGTCGGCCAGGGGGAGCGTGGGGTCGATGTCCGCGCAGACCGTAGCGGCGAGATCGTGAGCAAATCTCCTGGAGAGGAGCTTCTTCTCTCGGACCTGAGGATAGGTGTTGGGGTCGAAGGGACGGTCCAGCCGCTGCAGGAATGCCTTCCCGAACGTCTCGGCCATGAAGTGGGCCCGCTCGGATGCTGAGTCCGCGAGGAAACTCGACGGCAGGCGCTCGAGCTGGGGACCGTAGTCGCACGATAGCCTGTGCGCCGCTCACCGCGCCCGAAGCGCTCGATGTGCGCCAGCGACGGCGCCCCGCTCGAGCCATCCAGAGCGACAGTGCGCCCGTCGGGGTGCAGGACGCCCAGCGTCTGCCCGCCGAGTCCGCTGGCCTGAGGCTCACACATGCACAGCGCCAGACCGGTTGCACAGGCGGCGTCGGCGGCGTTTCCTCCCTGGGCTAGCATCTCCGCGCCGGCGGCGGTGGCCGCTGGGAAGGCGGACGCCACCATGCCGCGCGCCGAGATCGCCGCCTTGCCGTCATCGCTCGGCTCGAATGCGCTCTCGATGCGTCTGACGAACACGCCGCAGCCTCAGGCGCTCGTTCGACGGCACTGATCGATCGTGAGGGCGAGCAACGAGGCGCGATCGGTCAGCGATCCGCGCAGGATGTGCTCGTCGGGCGTGCGCTCAGAGGTGCCCGCCGGGCCAAAGCCGTCCAGCGTCGGGGTATCGGGGGGCACGAAGCAGATGCTCGAGGAGTGCCAGCGATGCGCAGTGGGCACGTTGAGATTGAGTTCGCCAGCGAGAGAGGCCACGGAGTCGGCGAATGCAAGGGTGAACTCCGACGCCTGTCGCGGAGGTCTCCGCTGGCCTCCGCGAACCTCGAAACGCGCGGGGCCGCGATTTCGCTTGAAGATGCGGCGTACACGCTCGTCCAGCTCAGCAGCCAGCTGCGGCTCGTTGAATCGCAGGGTGAAGGCGATCTGCGCCTCATCGGGCAGGCGTGAGAACGCACCAGCGAGTCGGAGATCGGTGATGGCTACCCGCACCCCGGCGTCGGCGTCCATGAGGCCCAGCACTGAGTCGACTCGACGCGACGCCGCTCGTACTACCTCGGCGGCCTCCTCGGGGGAGGCCTCGGCTCGCTCGCTCGCCGTGAGATCGGCGTGGTAGGTGCTCCTGCCAGATCTGGACACCACGACACCACCGTCCAGCTCTCCGGCCTTCAGACCGATGACATAGCGTGCTCGCGCGGCCGAGGTCTCCACCAGTGAGCGGCTCCTCGCTCCGCCGAGGGTCTCGTCGGCGATCAGCAGGATCCCCACGCGCGCCCGGCGCAGCGCGCGCCCGTAGCGCAGTGCCCGGAGTGCCGAGAGCATGACCGCGAGTCCGCCCTTGTGCTCGGCGACGCCGCTCCCGAAGATGCGTACGCCCTCGGCGGCGAATCTCCTGAACCGCGAACCCGCAGCGGTATCGAGATGTCCGAAGAGCAGCACGTCGAAAGCGTCACCGTCACCGTTGGCGAACAGGAGGGAGTCACCCGTTTCGTGGTGGGCGTGGACCTCCCGCTCGAATCCGAGGGTTCGCAGCTGGCCTGATATCCAATCGCCGAACGCGTTGACTTGCTCCGGGTCGGCTGCTCTGGAGCGCATGTCCACCATGCGCCTGAGAACCTCGACGCAGGTTGTCTGATTGCTGCGAACATGGCTGCGCACCTGCGTAGACAGTTTGGGTGGAGCGGCTCGGCCAGCCGTATCCCGCTGCCGCTCATCCAGGTAGCTCGTGCCGAAGTAGCGGACTGCGGCGACGTCCAGGATGCGGGCGACCAGATCCGCGTAGGAGTAGCCAGCCGCCTTCGCTGCGTGCACGTAGCTGCCGGTGGTCCCCAGGCTCGCCATCGAGTTGATCTCGAGCACGTGCATGCGCCCTTCGGCGTCCATGCGGACATCGATGCGAGCGAAGTCGTACAGGCCGAGGCTGCCGAACGAGCGCTGTGCCAGGGCCCTGAGCTCCTCGGCTCGGGCCTCCTCGAGCGGTGCTGGGCAGATCTTTGCCTTGGGTGCCGAGAGCTTGTTGTCCGCCGTCTGGATGGCGTTGGGATCACCTTCGAGGTCGAACTCCACGATGGGGAGGACCTCCGGGGGCGAGTTGCCGAGCAGCCCCACCGCGAACTCCCTGCCGGGGATGAACTGCTCCACCAGCACGTGCTGCTGGAACTCGGCCATGATCTCGGCGACAGCCGTATGCAGCTCGTCCCAGTCGTGCACTACCCTGATGCCGTAGGAGACGGCTTCCATCTTGGGCTTCACGATGACCGGGAACTCCAGGTCGTCGAAGCGGGCATCGGGTGTGGAGAAGTTCCAGAAGCGCGGCGTTGGGATGCCCTCGGCGTCGAAGACCATCTTGGCTATGACCTTGTCGAGAGCCAGGCCGTGAGCCTGGGGGCCGGAGCCCACGTAGGGGACTCCGAGCATCTCGAGCATCGCCGGAAGGTGTGTGTAGCGTGAGACGCCCTGGATGCCGTAGGCCATGTTGAAGACCATCCCGGGGCGCTCTCCTGCCATGACGCGAGGCATGAACTCTCGGAGCTGGTCGATCACGTGCATGTTGCCGTCGATGACGCGGACCGTGTGCCCAGCGGTCTCCAGCGCCGAGGCGACGCGCTCTACGGTCTTAGGGTTGTAGCGCTCGCGATTCTGGATGCCGAACACGTTGATGACGCCGCTGGTGTCCTGGTTGTGCACGACCGCAACGCGCATTCACATACCTCCCTTGGGTTGCGGTCCATTCTATCCGAGGGTACCCAGGTCGCTGTTGGGCCGAGACAACGTACACGACGACTGGCTACCATGAGCACATGCCGCCGGAACTCATCCTGCCCGCTACCCTTGTGAGCCTCGCGCTCGTCTTCTACACGCTCGGGGTCTGGGCCGAGAGGGTCCAGCGCTACCTGCACCCATGGCATCTGGTGGCTTTCTGGCTCGGCCTGGGCTTCGATGCGGCTGGGACCTACGCGATGGAGCTGCTGCTGGAGGGCGTCCGGTGGGACATGCACACACTGACCGGGCTGGCCGCTTTCGTCCTGATGCTGCTGCACGCTGTCTGGGCGTCTTGGGTATTGCTCCGCGGCAGTGAAGCGGCGCGCCACGGCTTCCACAGGTTCAGCCTGCTCGTGTGGCTGGTGTGGCTCGTTCCATACCTCGGCGGGATGTACGCGGGCATCACATCCGGGGCGGGAGCGCTGTAGGGGGAGCGCAGGGCGCGGTGAGCGCGCGGTCAGGGCGCGGTGAGCGCGCGGTCAGGGCGCGGCGGCCGACACATCCCAGATACGGAAGAGATCGCCCTCACTCACGAGCGCCGCACCCTCGAGCAGCCACTCGTCGGCCGCGCCGTGCGGTGCGCCCGACGGGGGCGCGAAGAGGTCGGAGCGGATGGCGCTGTCGGGTTGGGAGTCGCGAGGCGGAGGGGGGCCAGGCGACGGCATGCCGCGCCGTGTTTGTCCTCCAGCCTCGAGGATCGTCGCGCCCGAACCACCTTCCGGCGCTCTTCGCTGCACGAGGAGTGCTGTCTGGGATCCGCCGAGAGCTGCGGGGTCCAGACCCTCGGCCTCGGTGGCTCGCACATCCAGCGCCCACCCGCACCACCACTCGAGTCCGTGTCTGGCGATCACCAGGGTCTTGTCCGGATCGCTCACCAATGGCCTCGCGTCCTGAAGCTCGGCGAGTTCAGCCTGGGTTACTTGAGCTGGCTGTACCGCCGCCACAGCTCCTGGGAGTCCGAGCAGGACCAGGGCGAGCAGAGCGGCGGACGCCCAAGTGGCTGCGCGGGTGCTCGCTACGTTAAGCAGTGCGTACGCGATGACGATGGATGCCGGCAAGTAGGCCATCAGCAGGAGTCGCCACGCCCACTCAGCGCCGATGAACGGGGAGGCCAGGACCAGCGTACATGCGGAGGCACCAGCCACCACGGCGCGCGAGGCTGCAGGGGTGGTCTTCCAGCGCGCGGCGACGAGGACGAGGCCGACAAGCGCGAGCGCACTCAGCGCGACGTGGTCCTGGATCTGACTCGGCAGGAGCGCGTCTCGGAAGGCTGGGGCCTGCCCGAACAGCGTTGCCGGTGTCGGGCCCTCAAAGAGCTGGAGCGGCCGAGCGGCCAGGCCGGCGAGCCACCGAAGACGCGAAGCCCCCGGAAGCCCGAGCGCGAACCAGCCCACCCCGCCTAGCATGACGCCGGTTGTGGACGCTAGCGCGAGAAGCAGAGCCCTGCGTGACGGCCACCCTTCCCCCGCGAGACCCGCCAGCAAGCCGACAGCGATCATGATGAGCGTTGCGGCGAGAGCGCCCACGTGAGTCATGGCCGAGGCCGCCACGAACCCCGCCAGCAGCGCCCAGCGCCAGCCCGAATCCCGGTCGTCGAGCGCGGCGTGCAGGGCCCACGCTGCGCACGCGAGCAAGACCATGCCAAGCGAGTTCTTCTGCAGATCCCCGATCATGCGCAGCGGCGAGGCCGAGAGAGCCACCAGGGACGCCACGGCGAGTCCCGGGAGCGCGAGGGGCCTCTCGGCACCCCACCGCAGCATCAGAGCGAACAAGGGCAGGATGACGGCGGCAGGCAACATGGTGTCCGCGATCTTGGTGGCTGTGAGCGCTGCCGCTTCTGCACCGATACCCCTCACGGTGAGTACGCGGGCGAGTGCGGCTTGCAGGAGGAAAGTCAGAGGGAGATCGGATTCGGCGAGTCGGCCGCCTGTCAGAAGAGCGCGGACCTGATAGGGATAGTAGGCGCCGTCAACACCGGGGATGAGCGCGGAGTTTGCGTGAACCCAAGCCCGGACAGCTATCGTCACTGCCAGGGCGACAGCGGCCGGCCACCAGCGCTTGAGGCGAGACCAGCGAGCTTCGGTGGAGTTGGTCGTATCGGGTTCATGTCCGGGTGCGGTCCACATGTCAGGCCTCGTTGCTTCTTTGTCCCAACCCTCCGACGACAGTACGATGCTACGTGGCGCGGCACCAGCCGTCGGAACCCGGCCCGGGCCTCGGCTGGGCGCCATTGCGTGTGAGGCCGAGGGGATCTGGCAGCGAGGGAGCGCACTTGAACCTCTACGTTCACTCTCAGCTCACTAGGGAGTGGGCGATCGACGAGGGCTTCGGACCTGAAGATGCCGCCGAGATCGCCCGCTGGAACACGCAGGTAGACGTTGCCTGGCCCGGTCGGCGCCTGAAGTACCGCCGCTTTCACCTGCGACCGTGCGGCGCGACACGCATAGGGGAGGCGTACTGGCGCGCCGCGGTCCGGGAGCGGAGTCTGCCACATCTGGGTGTGGCCCTCCACATGATCCAGGACGCGATCGGACACGGACTCATAGGGGCGATCGTCCACGTGCCCGTGATCGACGCCTGGGAGCGGCGCTCAGCGCGCGTGCGGGAGCGCATCGAGGCCGAGAGCAGGCGCATTATGCGCGCTTATCGCTCGGGAGTAGCGCCCGAGGTGAGCGGCAGCGATCCGCCCACGCCGCTTCCTCCAGCCTGAGCGTACTCCGTCGCCCCGGTCCGGTCTCACGACTCCGACTCCTGGGAAGATCGATCCGCCCCCGGCTACTCGATCGGCTGGAACCGGTCGCGCAGCCTTTCCTCCACCATCGGCATCGTCGTGTACTCCATCTCATCGAGCGAGAGCCGATGCGGCTCGAACGGTCCGTGACGGCGCATGTAGTCGGCGACGTCGAGCGCCAAGGCGCGCGAGTTGTCGAAGCTGATGTCACCCAGCATGTCGTGTGGACGCCCCAGCCTGCCGTCTTCCAGCAGCTGAAGTCCGTAGGCGACAACGCGAGGCGGACCGTCGAACCGGCTCGGCGTGTCATCGTCCCACGAGACCGGCATCAGGGGACCGTGGTGACTCCCGCGCATCCAGCCGG
The DNA here is from genome assembly GCA_964633595.1 of uncultured Coriobacteriaceae bacterium. Lineage (GTDB taxonomy): Bacteria > Actinomycetota > Coriobacteriia > Anaerosomatales > CAZWGV01 > CAZWGV01. The sequence goes on from CAZWGV010000001.1 coordinate 58,287, forward strand.
CAACGGTGTGCGGGAAGGCGAATGGCTCGAGCGCTTCGCCCACCGCCGGCAGACCGCTCTGGCAGCGGACTATCATCACAGGGTCGTCCTTCCCAACATAGCGTCCCGCTATCAGTGAGAGCCTCTGGGTCGACGTCGCTGCCGCGATCTCCCCGTCGCTCTTGCGAAAGACGTGCTTGATCACATAGCGCGCCGGTGCGCCTACGTAGACGAGCAGGTCGTATATCTCGTCTGGGGCGTCGAAGGAGACCTTCTTCTCCTCGAAGAGATCGTGAACCTCGAAGACGAAGCCGCCGTGCATGTTGGGATCTATGACCAGCCCGGCGGTGTTGAACGGATCGGCGAACATCTTGTACAGAGGCAGATTCCAGGCTCCTGGCTCGGTCTTGTCGGCGAGGAACACGATGATGGGTTCGCTCGGCCGGACCTCGATCTCCATCTCTGCGCAGCCCGGTCCCATTCCCCGTACATTGCCCGAGAAAGAATCGGCCAGCAGATCCTGCCCCGCACCGTACTGACCGAGCTCTCTGGCCTTCTCGGTCATCGCTACGAACGTGTCCCAGGCGAACTCGTGGATGTCGGAGGCGTCGATCCCCCTGCGGTGCGTCATGATGAGCGCTGTGTCATCGCCGACGCGGCCGCGCAGTCCATCCAGGATCACTCCCGCGCCCTTAGCCTCCTCCAGTCGCTCCTCGGCCAGTTCACAGATCTCCGGGTGGACGCTGCAGTGGCCCACCCATCCGCCGATGTCGGCCTTGATCACGCTGAGTGTCAGCTTCTGTGGCATGTCGCCCCCTCACTGCTCGCTCGGCCACTCCCGGCCGAGCAGGTCCTTCCAGTGACGCCCATCAAGCGGGGGCACAGCTCCGGTGTTCTGCCGTGCCCCTCAAGGAGTCGTTCAAGGAGCAGCGCGCGCCATCGAGCTCGCTCGTGAGAGCGCGCCCTCGAGGTTCACGTTGCCTCGGACGGTCACGAGCGGGGTCGACGCCAAGAGGTCAGCGTGCACTTCGTTCGCCGAGTACTCCTCCCCGATGCCGCCGCGCATGAGGTAGGACAGATTCTCGGTGGTGGTTGCACCGCCGAGGAATACGCCCGCGCAGGGGAGGAAGGCCAATGCCATGATCTGACAGAAGCGTCCGACGCAGCGGTAGTAGACGTCGAGGGCACGGTGTGCTGCCGTGTCGCCGCCCTCGATGGCGGCTCGCGATATGCCAGCCGCATCAGTGATGGCTGCGGGTCGCGGGGCGACGAGCCGTCCATCCTGGCGGGCTATCTCGTAGAGTCTCGCGAGACCCGTGCCTGACACGATGTCCTCCCATGTCGGCGCTCGGCCTAGCGCGTCGCGCAGACGCACGATGAGCATCGCGACATCGGGGGAGAAGACCGGTACCGGTGTGTGCTGTACCTCGCAGCCCACTGCGACGTGTCGGGCACCCGATGGGTCCGTGCGCACCAGTGCCGATGCGCCGAGTCCGGTACCCGGAGTCACATAGGCCAGATTGCCGCACGCGGGGTCCGGAAGTTCGCCGCTCGGCGAAGAGAGTACCTTGAAGCGATGGCTCTCACCGCGCGCCAAGGAGTCGAGCAGCCCGTGCGCCCCCGCGACGACGTCGTTCATCATCTCTGTTCGATCAGCAGGGAGCCCGGCCCCGATCAGATCGCTGAGCTCGACCCGAACTCCCTCGCCCCAGTTCGTCATCCTGACACGTTCGCCATCGACTACAGGTCCCGCAAAGGCAAGAGTTGCTGCCACCGGATCACCGGCGCTCTGGAGGACTTCGGCTACGAAGCCGAGAAGCTCGTCTTTCGAGGTGACTCGGGCGGAGAACGGTGCCTCGGAGGCTTGCTGTGGCTCTCGCTGCGCCGAACCGCCGACTTCGGCGATGAGCGCCCGGCTATTCGTCCCGCCGATGTCGAACGCGACGATCTTCGCCACTCGACCCTCCAGCTAGCGTCACACAGGAGTCATTACCCACTGACTCACGGAAAGCCCAACGAGGTCGCGTGGCGGCGATGTCCTCGAGGGCCGACGATGTTCGCGAGGGTGGGCCTGTCCAGCACTGCCCCCTTCGGTGCTCGCCCGCTCTAGCGCAGCGGTCTGCGAACTCCTCCTGCGGGTCGCTCGCAGAGCGGCGTCATCGACTCTCTGTACTCGAGCAAGGCGTCCTCTCCGAACCAGAAGCGGCCGAGCTCGCCGGCACGGCGCTCTATCGCCTCCCGCACACCCGCATCCGCCTCCTGGAACAGAGTGACGATCACAGTGGGGGAGTCCTTCTCGGCGATGTCCCAGACACCGATCACCTTGCCGTTGACCAGCACCACCGAGGTCACATTGCCCGAGCGGTCGAACACGAACGGCCGATGCTCGTCAGCGACATAGCGGCCGCGCTCCGCGTAGCCCATTGTGAGCGGATCGAAGCTGGGCAGGAAGGAGACCTCCGGGCCTTCCATGAGCGTCGCCGACGTCAGCTCGTCGGTATCCGTTGCGTGCATGAGGTGGATCTCCTCGGAGTCGTCCAGCGAAACCTCGACGATCTCGTCCTCAAGATGTCGAAGTGCCCATTTGACGCGGGTCACGCCGACCCCGCTCCACCAGGCGGCATCTCTCTTCGTGACGGGGCCGAAAGCGCGGACGTACTGCCTCATCAGCTCGATCAAGGCGTTATCCCCGGTTATCGAGTCGAGGCTCACATCAGGTAGCGCTTTGGACAGAGGCACGTAGGTGTAGCGCCGGTCTTGCCAGCCGCCACGCGGGCGATCCCTGAGCAGCGACCCCTCGGCGGATAGCAGAGTGATCAGGGCGGCTATGTTGACAGTGCCGCCCAGTCGTCCTCGGAGCTCGTTGGTTGTGAGTGGCTCCTCGGCTAGCAGGTCGAGGATCCTGGACGCTGACGCCTCATACACCTCGGGTGTCACACCGCGGGCCAGGGCGAAGGCACGCGCGTGCCTCACTACCGCGCGTGTGGTGGCCGCATGAACCACGGGCAGCATCTCGCGGCGAACCGCGTAGACGGTGCCCCTCATGCACCGGAAGAGCACCAGCGTCTTCCGGTCGAAGAGCGCCGAGTCGAGCGAGTCGCGCGTCATGTCGGGCTGGCGAGCAAGAAGAGACAGGTAGGGGCTCGTGGGTTCTCCAGCGTGGAGGCCGACTATGTCGGAGACGACGGACTCGATACTGTCGTGATCTCGCCACTGCCTCCCGGTGAGGTGATGCCTCGTCAGGACCCGCGCTGTCGCTCGCACTGCTCGATAGGTGCGGGCTTGGGGCGGCACGGGGCAGTACGCAGGTTCTCCTCTCTGGCCGCGCGGCGGCATCGCCATGCCCGAGCCTCCCTTCGAGCTCGGCAGCCTGGACACATCGACGGAGGCGATCTGGTCGGCCAGGTCGCCCAGGCGCGCGAGCGCCGCCAGCGCCCGGGCGGTCGCAAAGGGCGAAGGCGCACGCTTGGCCCCGAAAGAGAACCGCTCGAAGCCGCGGTAGATGCGCCTAGGCGTGACTCGACCTTCGTCGTCGAAGTTGTAGGCGATCAGGCATGCTGCCAGCTCCGCGAGTGCCTGGCGGTCCTCCTCGCGCACGGAGTCTCCGCGCCAGAGGTAGGGGTAACGGCCAACTGTCTCCAGTACCCAGAGCACGTCGTACCAGAAGTTCGGCCACTTCACGCTCTTGAACTGGTAACCATGGCCGAACGAGTATGGCCGCTCCTCGGTTCTCCTTCGCCAGATCTCCAGCGGTGTTCGAGCTGCCTCAAGGACTCTGGCCGGGCGCGCGTCGGGCGGAGCATGCGACCAGGCTCTAAGCCCCTCAAGAGTCACCTGGGGGCACGCGTCCACGATGCGATTAGGCCGCAGGACGGGGCGTCGCTCGGGTACGCACCGCCAACCGGGTCCCTGAGGAGTGTTGGCGAGGTCCTCGGTCATCCGGCGGAGGGACCGGATGATGTGCCGCTCGCCTCCTCTCCCAAAACGCAAGATCGTGTCGGTGATGACGTTGGTGTCGCAAAGCAGCGAGCCGCGCTCGGGTTTGCGCCTGCGGCCGGCGATCTCCGGCGTCCGGAAACGTCCCTGGTTGTCTCGGGTCATGAGCAGGCTGTCTATCAGGGCATCGACTCTGGGCGAGTCGCCGCTTCTGACGCCCATGTCGGCGAGCAGGTTCAGGTGGTTGGGCATGAACTTGGGACTGTGATGATCCGAGTATCCGGGATCTGTGGGATCGGGCAGTTCGGATTTGAGGGCCGTCACCCTCGGATCGGACAAGGTGGCCTCACGAGCGGCGTGCACCTCCGGGTCATCGTCGGGTCTTCCCAGGACAGCCGTTAATGCTGCCCAGCGCGCATAGGGCTCGTCCGACGAGAGCAGCCACGGGAGGGGGTCTGCGCCATGAAGCACCGTCTTGATGACGGCGTGAACATCACCTGCGACGCTCTTGTGCATGGGCGCGGCCGATCTGGGCGCGGATCGGATGGTTCGAACCGTACGATACCGCGACCGCAGCCTGGCGTCGCGAGAGGGGACCCATCTCCCTCCTGGCGGATCGGGTCGCTGCACCTCACCTGGCCGCGAAAGCTCGAGCAGCCTCCCAGGCCGCGTAGACACCCGCAAGCGTGAGTATCAGCGTGCCCACCAAGCGGCCCTTGCTCTCCACCCACCGCTTGAGGGATTCCAACAGGCGCGTCGCTCGGTTAGGGAAGGCTGCGTGCACAAACAGAGGCACCGTCAGCATGAGCTGGAGGCTGACGACGAAGAGGGCGAGCAGCACCAGCTTCGGCTGTGTTGAGAGCCCGGAGCTTGCGAGGATTCCCATGCCGGCCAGGAAGTAGACGTACTGCGCACCCGGTGCCGCCACCAGCAGCACCCCGAGCCCGAACGCAGCGGCAGGGCGAGTCCGTTCAAGGGTGGACATCCAGCGCGGGTTCGATCTGCTCGGCTGATCCGGCCTCGACCAGGCGAGGACGGCCAGGCCCAGCAGAAGTGCGGCGGACGCCGTTATCAGCCAGGGGTCACGAGGGATGGTTGGGTCGGCGATACCCTCTGCGGCCAGCTCCTCGAATCCGAAGAGGACAGCGATGCCCAACGTGGCGCGGAAGGTGGCGTTTCCCAAGATGAATGCGAGAGCGTTCTGGCGCGGCCTGCGCGTGCCCAGCAGCACCACGACAACCAAGGTCCAGGTTGGCAGGAAGGCTCCCGCCACTGCGAATGGCATCATCTCGGCAAGGGTCCACCACACAACCAGTCCCCTCTCGCTCCATGTTTGATGTACCCAGCACGCGAGACGCGGAGCCGACCAGCCAGCCTCCCAGACGGGCAATGCAGGCAACGGGGGGTTCCTGGACACCGTCTGGGCGGGTAGGTTCACTTCGGCGATCCCTGTGACCAGAGGTGTCCCGATGACAGCGAAGGGACTTCCGAGAACTGAGGTGCTCGACGGGCGATGCGCGGACACGGCATCGGCAGTCCCCCCTTGCGGACCCTGGCATCACCCGAGATCGCTGGCTGCGATGGCGGTCGTGGCTGTCATCGCTCTCGCTGCGGCGACAGGATGCGCGCAGCAGCAGGCGGAGGGAGAGAACAGGCGGTTCGCGGGCGTGGGGCTGGAGACGGACACGTCCCAGCACTCCGTGGAACTCGACGAACTCCTTCCAGGTGGGCCGCCGAAGGACGGCATACCCGCGCTCACGTCTCCGAAGATGGTGTCACTGGCTGAGGCGGACATCCCGGAGGGCACCAGGGGCGCACTGCTCGATATCGGTGGCGAGCGACGGTACTACCCCTCCAGCATCTTTGTCTGGCACGAGATCGCGAATGACGAGGTGGGAGGGAAGGCGGTGGCCGTGACCTTCTGTCCGCTCTGCGGGAGCGCGGTACTCTTCGACGGGGTGGTAGCGGGCAGAGAGCTCGAGTTCGGTGTTAGCGGACTGCTCTACGAGTCCAACCTGGTGATGTACGACAAGGGGACCGAGTCGCTGTGGTCACAATCGCTCGGCGAAGCCATAGTTGGCGAACTCACGGGCACGCGCCTCGAGCTGCTGCCCGTGCAGATGCTCGATGTGGCTGAGGTCAGGGAGAAGTACCCCGATGCGCTCGCGCTGAGCACGGACACAGGGCATCAGAGGGACTACGAGAACAACCCGTATGCGGGATACGAAGACACTGAGCAGATGTACTTCCCGGTGTCGGTCAACGACAAGCGGTTCGGCGCCAAGGAGCTGATGTACGTCTTCCGCTTGGGTGACCGCTCGGTGGCCACTCTCTACGACGGCATCCCGCAAGGGCGTACGCAGGCGAGCATCGAGCAGACCGAGGTGGGGATCGATCGCAGCGGCGGTGAGGTGACAGTGACCTCGTCCGGTGCGAGGCTGCCCGGCTACTTCGAGATGTGGTTCTCCTGGGCCACCCAGCACCAAGGCGACGGCGTGGTTTGGGAGCCCGAGGATGAGTGAGGCGTCCTCAGTCGCCCCGCTCATCTCGGCGTATCTGGCCGCTCTCGCAGCGGTGTTCACCTACATGACCGCAGCGTTCCTTGTTGCGCTGCGTCTGGGCAGGAGCGATATCGCCGACGTCGCATGGGGACTGGGCTTCGTAGGCGTCTGTGCCACGATGCTGCTGGGATCTGGAGGCGGGGCGGGGCGGGGCCGCCTGCTGCTCATGTCCGTGCTGACGACGATCTGGGGTATCCGACTTGCGTGGCACATAGCCTCGCGTCGCCGAGGCAAGCCTCAGGACTTCCGCTATGCGGGGCTGGAGCCGGGCTGGTGTGCCGCCGCCAGGATGTATGTCCGTGTCTTCCTGGTCCAGGGCGGCTTCATGCTGCTGGTTTCGGCCCCGATCGTCTTCGCTGGCGCCTATACGGGGCCTTCGCTGGGTTCCACCGAGGTCTTGGGCGTCGCCATCTGGGTATTCGGCTTTGCGTTCGAGGCGATCGCGGATGCTCAACTGGCGGCTTTCAAGCGGAAGGGGAGCGACTCGGGTCGCGTCATTCAGACCGGCCTGTGGTCGTGGAGCAGGCACCCCAACTACTTCGGTGAGACGGTGCTCTGGTGGGGCGCGTGGATCATCGCCCTGCGGGTTCCCTATGGGTGGGCGGCCGTCATCGGCCCGCTAACCATCACTTGGCTGCTGCTCGGGATCTCAGGAATCCCGATGCTCGAGCGCCGATACGCTGACGACGCCGAGTATCAGGAGTACGCTCGCAGGGTGAGCGTGTTCCTGCCGAGACCGCCCAGAGGATGAAGTGGTCTGTCCGGGTGGACGCACCGTCAACTCTGAGCCGTCGCACTAGATGGAGGGGAGAGCGCGATGACCGAGCCTGCGATCCAGGTACAGGACATCAGTTACTCGTACGGGGACGTTGAGGCGGTGCGCGGCATCAGCTTCGACGTGGCCGAGGGGGAGATCCTCGGCTTCCTCGGCCCCAATGGTGCCGGCAAGTCGACAACCATCAAAGTGCTGACCGGACAGCTTGCGCCGAAGTCCGGCAAAGCGAAGATCCTCGGCCGGGACGTGGGCAGGGACGACCCGGAGATCCAGCAGTACATCGGAGTCTGCTTCGAAGAGAAGAACCTCTACGCCAACATGTCCGCCGAGGAGAACCTGAGGTTTCACGCCAGCCTTTTCGGCATCGCACGGCCCGACACGGACGCCCTCTTGCGTCGCGTGGGACTGGGTGACCGCGCGAAGGACCGCGTGAGCGCCTACTCCAAGGGTATGAAGCAGCGCCTCATGATGGCGCGAGCGCTGGTGAACTCGCCCAAGGTCCTCTTCCTCGACGAGCCCACAGACGGACTCGACCCCGTCTCCTCCCGGGCGATACGCCAGGCGATCAAGGAGGAGTCCGAGAGGGGGGCCGCAGTGCTCCTCACGACGCACGACATGTGGGAAGCCGACGAACTCTCGGATCGCGTCGCGTTCATCAACGAGGGCAAGCTCTATGCGGTGGACACTCCGGAGAACCTGAAGCTCGAGCACGGAGAGAGGGCCGTGAAGGTCCGCATCCGCGAGGACGGCGAGGTGCGCGAGGAGACCGTCGCCCTCGACGCTCCCGATACCGGGGAACGCTTGAAGGCGGCGGTGGGTGCGCAGGGCCTGCTCACCATACACACGGAGGAGTCCACGCTGGAGAACATCTTTGTCGAGATGACAGGCAGGGGGCTCGCGGGATGAGCGGCAGAGTCTCTCGCGCCAGCGTCATCGGCGCCATCCTGCGGAAAGACTTTCAGGCCTACACGCGCGACCGGCTGTGGATATTCCTGACGGCTTTCGGGCTCATCATGTTCGCGGTCGTGTTCTGGGTGCTGCCCGACTCGGTGAACGAGACCATCACCGTCGGGGTCTATCCCGCCGATCTCGCGAAGTCGCTGGAGCGGTTGGGGGAGAGCGAGGACGGCCAGGGTGAAGCCGCCGCAGCGGGACTCGAGGTAGTCTCCTTCGATTCTGTGTCCGAACTCGAGGCGGTGGTCTCCGGTGAGACGGAGGCCGAGGGAGCCCGGGGCGACATCTCGATAGGCCTGGCGTTTCCCGAGGACTTCACACAGGGCATCGCGGATGGCCGAAGGGTACAGGTCACCGTCTTTGTCGACAGCGGGGTTCCCGCCGAGGTGCGCGACGCGATGTCGAGCGCGGTGAGGGAGATCGCGTACCTTCTCTCGGCGGCAGCATCGGGTGAGGATCTGGCGCTGGCCGTTCCTATTGAGGAGAAGACCGTCATCCTTGGGGAGGATCGAGCGGGCATACAGGTCCCGTTCCGGGACAAGATGAGGCCGATGCTCGCTTACTTCGTGCTGATGATGGAGGCGCTTGCGCTCGCGTCGCTCATCGCGCTCGAGATCCAGCACCGGACGCTCACGGCGCTGATGGTCACCCCGGCTCGCCTCTCCGACGTGCTGGCCGCAAAGTCGATCCTAGGCACGACCCTCGCCTTCTCGCAGGCTCTCATCATGCTGGCGGTGACCAACTCGTTCGGCGGAGAGGTGGCCCCGCTGCTATTGGCGACTCTGCTGGGTGCCATCATCGTGACGGGGATATCCCTCATCTCTGGTGCCGCGGGCAAGGACTTCCTGGGTACGCTCTTCTACGGCATCGCGTTCATGATCCCGCTCGCGATCCCCGCGTTCAGCGTGCTCTTCCCCGGCTCCGCCGCAGTCTGGGTGAAGGCGCTGCCGACGTGGGGTGTGGTTGAGACCATGGTCGGCTCGATCGCGTACGGGCGCACTCTTGGCGAGCTGTCCGGTCCTCTGGGTGCGGCCGCGGGCTGGTGTGTGGCGGTGTTCGTTGTCGGCCTCGTGATCTTGAAGAGGAAGGCGGAGAGGCTATGAGCATCCGGCGCGTTCTCAAGATCTTCCGGAAGGACATGCGTCTTGGTCCCCGCTCTCCAGTCTTTCTGTACGCACTCCTCCTACCCGTGATGATGACGTTCGTCATACAGGTGGTGTTCGCGAGTTTGTTCAACCCGGTTCCCCGGCTCGGGATCGTGGACAAGGGCACATCGGCGCTCACCACAGACGCCCAAGCACTCGAAGGTATCGAGGTGACGCTCCTCGACGATGCAGAGGAACTGAAGGCACAGGTTGAAGCGAACGACCTCGACGCGGGCGTGGTGCTGCAGGCGGACTTCGATCGCGCGGTGCGCTCGGGCGAGAGGCCCGACCTCGAGTTCTACATCGGCGGCGAGAGCCTCGCCTCGAACAGGGTGATCCTCGGCGTGACGGCGCTAGACCTGGTTCGCGAGGTGGAGGGCAAGGTCTCGCCTGTGGATGTGGTGATCAACGACTTCGGCGAGGCCGTGCTCCCTCTCTCCAGGCGTCTCATCCCGCTGGTACTCATGTACTCGTTCATCATGGCAGGTGTCTTCCTTCCCGCGTTCGCAGTTGCCCAGGAGCGCGAGCAGCACACGTTGAGCGCCCTCGTCGTGACCCCCGTTCGTCTGCCCGAGATACTCGCGGGCAAGGCACTCATGGGCTTGACGATGGCGGTGGCCATGGCGGTTGTGACCCTGGGTCTCAACCAGGCCCTGGGTGCATCTCCGGTTGCTTTGATCGCGGCGATAGTCGTCGCCGCGATCATGTCTACGATGATCGGATTGGTCTTCGCCACGGGTTCCAAGGATGTGACCATGCTGTACGCGCTCATCAAGGGCACGGGGATCTTGATCATGGGACCAGTGGTCTTCTACATCTTCCCGAGCTGGCCACAGTGGATAGCGAAGCTGTTCCCCACCTACTGGTTCATAGACCCCATCTATCAAGTGGCGATCCGTGACGCGGCGCTGAGCGACGTGGCGGGGAGTCTGGGGGTCGCTCTCGCGATCAGCGCGGTCCTCGTTCTGCCGGTGATCTTCCTCGCACGTCGTCTGCAAGGTGCGCTCGCAGCGGAGGGGTGAGCAATCTCCCGGACGGATGACGTCTCGGGGTTAGCGCCGGTGGTCCGCACCGGTCACCAGGGGGAAGTGTGACGCAGGTCACACCGTAGTAGTATATGGGACGCTCGCGAGCCGCAGTCCCGCAATGGAGGGCATGTTGTCCGAGAAAGCCGTCCGCGCAACCAAGGCCGCGATAGCCGTCATCTCGCTGGTCGGCGTTGTCGCGGTCGTGGGCTTGCTGGTGCTCCCGGTGCTGGTGGGTTCTCCGTCCCTTCCCGGGAGCGGGCGTGCCACATCGCGAGGCTCCGATGCTGCGTCATCCCCGCTGGACGGTGATGCAGATGTTCGTCGACCCTCGGCTAGAGCAGGATCGCCGGATGCGGCGGAGGGCTCGGCCGACGGCGAGGATCTCCTCGCGTATCACGAGCCGACGACCCCTGGAGCGAGGGCCTCTGTAGGTCGCGAGCCTGGCCCGAGAGCCGCTTCAAAGACGCGGGACGACGACCTGATCGGCGTTGGCGGAACGGCTTCCGGTGGCTCTGGCGAGACAGGAGGCTCCGGGAACTCGGATGTCCCCGGCGAATCCGTGCCTGGCGGTGGCAGTGTCGAGCCCGGTCCCGGTGAGGCAAGTGGTAGTTCCTCGGACGGGTCCCCCGGCGGTGCCTCACCTGCGGGCAGCGGCTCAAGCCAGCAGTGGCCGAACGGTTCTGACGCATCTGGCGGCGGACGTCCGCAATCGGGTGCAGCACCGGCCGCAGACAAGAGCCCCCCTGCTGCTCCGGCTGCGTACGCGACACTCAGCGGCAGGGTGGCCCACGAAGTCTGGGGCGTGCCCGTCTCCGGTGTGCGCATCGTGCTCTCCGGTCGTGCGACCGCCGTTAGCGGCTCGGACGGGATCTACAAGCTCGTAGTTCCGGCAACCGGCGAGCTGGGGACCATCGCACTCGACCTATCAGGAACGTCGTGGCTGACCCACGGGGCGTCGGTTGGCGTTGTGGCGCTCGCGCCGGGCACTTCGGTCCGCGACTTCTCCGTATATCACAGCGATGAGGCGCAGGGGGATTCCCAGAACTCAACCGGCTGGTGGAAGAACTGGGGTTTTCGGATCACCAGACCTCAGATGGATGCGATCGCGGGGAGAGTCAGGTCAGCCTCCCGCACCTTCCCGTCTGTCGGTTCCGACTCGGTGAGCGGGGTAGTGTCGGGCAGGGGTTCCCCCTCTACCGAGACACGAGCAAAGGGCGAGCTGCTCGCTATGTGGCTGAATGTTGCCTCCGGGAGACTGGGCTTCGACACAGCTGTCGATGTGTCCAATGTGTCCGGTTGGGCCGAGGCTGTGCCGAGCGCCAACACTCACGGGCGGACATCAGCCCTGCGCCTCGTCAGGGATCTGGACAACCTCGCCGCATCGGGTGCTCGCGGAGGGACACTTTGGAGCGCTGTCTCAGGCTGTGCGTCTCCGCGCGCATTGGGGCCGACTGCCGCCAGCGCCGCCGGATTCGATCCCGTGGCGCCCGTTGTCCCAGCGCAGCCGATCATCAGCGAGGAAGCCCCACCCCCATCGCCTGCGCCTTCTCAGCAGGTTTCTGTGCCCGACAAGTCCGGCGGCGGCGGTGCGATGGAGTCCACCAGATCCGGGGACTCCCAAACCAAATCTCGTGAGGTTCCCGGACTCGCCCGCGGGCACCAGAACAAGCTAGCGCGCTAGCAGCTGCCGAGGAGTTCCTTGTCCTACTACGATCTGCCGCATAGGCGGAAGATGATAATCCTTGGCGGCGTGCTTCTGGGCATGCTGCTGGGTGCTATGGATCAGACGGTCGTGAGTACCGCGATGCCGCGCATCGTCCGCGATCTCGGCGGCATCCAGCTCCTAGCCTGGGTCTTCACTGTCTACGCGCTGACCAGCACGGTGGCGACGCCTATCGCTGGCAAGCTCTCAGACCTGTACGGCCGGAAGTGGCTCTACCTGGGCGGGATAGTCATCTTCGTCGGCGCTTCCGTCGCGTGCGGGTTCTCGCGAGGCATGACTGAACTCATCGCTTGGCGCGGCGTGCAAGGCATCGGCGGCGGGGCGATGATGGCACTGGCGATGGCGCTCGTCGGGGACCTCTTCCCGCCGCGGGAACGCGGTCGCTACCAGGGGGTGTTCGGAGCCGCATGGGGAATAGCCTCTGTCGTGGGACCCCTTCTCGGTGGATTCCTCACCGACGCCCTGTCCTGGAGATGGATCTTCTTCATCAACCTGCCTCTAGGTGTCGTTGCGGTGGCCGTGCTCGTCAGGGTCGTCCCGGCCCCAGAGCGCGGGCAGAGGCACGCGATCGACTGGTGGGGCAGTCTCGCGCTCGTGATCGGATTGGTGCCACTCATGCTCGCGCTGAACCTCGGAGGTGCGCAGCTCGGATGGACCTCGGCCACGACGATCGGTCTCGTGGCGCTCGCGGTTGGCGCACTAGGGGCCTTCATCCTCATCGAGAGGCGACATCGAGAGCCCGTCATCGATCTGGCGAGCTTCCGTCACGGCGTCTTCGCGGTCTCCGCCGTGGCGTCCTTCTTGTCCGCTTCGGGCATGTTCGGCTCGATCATGTTCATCCCGCTATACCTCCAGGTGGTGATGGGTCTCAGCGCAACGCGCTCGGGGATCGCCCTGACACCCCTCGTGCTCGGGATGGTGGCATCGTCTATCACTGCGGGTCAGATCATCAGCCGGACGGGCAGATACAAACGGCTGGGGGTGGCCGCATCGGTACTTGCCGCCTCGGCTATGTTCCTGATGTCCCGCATAACGCCCGATACGTCGATGGCGCTGCTGTTCGCGGTGGCCTTCGTTCTCGGTGCCGGTATCGGAGTTGGTATGCCGCTGTTCACGGTGGCGGTCCAGAGCGCGTTCCCGAGGCGGATCGGCTCGGCCACCGCCTCCTTGCAGTTCTTCCGTTCGATCGGGGGGACTGTGGGCGTGGCTCTGCTCGGCGGAGTCATGAACGTCACGCTGCGGTCCAGCCTGCGTCAGTCAGTTGCCGAGCACACCGCGATCTTGGAGCCGATAGCCGGCCAGCTGCGCGAAGCGCTCATGCAGCCCGAGCGGCTTCTCAACGAGGGTGCCCTGGACGCGCTCGCGGCAGAACTGCCTCCCGGCTCGAGCCAGGCTTTCGCCGTGTTCGCGGCTGACCTGCAGGGTTCTCTCGCCGAAGCGATCAGCTCCACATTCGGCTGGGCGTTCATACTGCTCGTGGGGGCGGCATCAGTCATGATGTTCATGCCGGAGATACCTCTCTCGGAAGGTCATCCTAAAAGGTCGCCTGCCGAGGAGGCTGGTGTAGAGCTACTGGCGGATGAGACCGTCCTGCCAGCCGAGCACCAGCCCGAGGTAACCTGAGGAAGCAGCGACATGTCCTACCAGCAAGACTACATACTGCGCCTGATCGAGAATGTTGGCGTGATGCTGCAGCGAATCATGGATCTCATGCAGCGGGGCAAGGCCGCAGAGGCGCTGGTGACTACGGATGAGGCCGTGGGCATTCTCGTAGGGGTGGATTCGCCCGTGGTGGATAGCATGACGGTGTCCAGCGTAGCCACGTTCCTCATGGTGGGAGCTGAGCTGGACGTTCCCCGATGCATCCTGCTCGCGCGCCTGTGGGCGGAGAGGGCCGAGGCCCTGGAGGTCGAAGGGGACGCCGAGGGTGGCAGGAGGCAGCGCGTCCGGGCGGCAGAGCTGCTGCGCCTCGCGACGGATGAGGCGAGAGGCGAAGAGGCCGAAGAGATCCGTACCGCGCTGGCGGAGATCTTCGCCGCCGAGGAGTGAGCCGGAGCCGGTGCTAGCTGTTCGGCCAGCCGAGATAGCGTGCGGCGAAGTACCCGGCTGTGGAGACCGTGCCGGTGAGCACTGCTCCCCATACCAGGTCGACTGCGGTGACGACGCGCGACCAGTCCTTTAGCGTGGCCAGGTTGGTGAGGTCGTACGTGCCATACGCCACCAGTCCGAACAGCGCGCCGTACAAGATAGCCCGGCTGGCCGACGCGGTCTCGGCCGCGGGCAGCGTCGCCAGCACCATGACGCCGAACACGTAGAGCAGGTAGAAGCCGATGGCCACAGGCCAGTTGGGGCTATCCAGCATGAGGTGGCCGAGGTTGTCTCGGTAGAAGTTGCGTGCCACCACGCCCAACCAGATCATGTCGATGATGAAGAAGACGACGACCATGAAGAGGTATAGCCAGACGTACTTCACAGGCTGCATGTGGGCCTCCTGAGGCGCGCCGGTACCCTCGTCACCATGAACTACCCCAGCGGGTGTGTTACAGGAAACGTGATCTCGGGCTGATGAGGGTGCGCTGTGGCTAGACGAACCAGTCGTGACGGCTGACAAGTCCGCGAACCTGGTCGCTCCGGTCGAGCTTCTCCAGGTTCAGCTTCTCGAGCGCTTCGTCGACCTCGCGGATGCGGGAACTCATCTTCCGGAGGATTCCCCACACCATGGGCGTCGAACAGAGCTGTTCGAACTCGGACTTGTCGACGACCTCTAGCTCAACGTCGCCGATAGCTGCGACAGTGGCGGAACGAGGCTTCTTGTCGAATAGCGCCATCTCGCCGAAGTGCTCGCCCTGGTTGAGCGTCGCCAGGGTCGTGCGCTTGCCGTCGCGCACCCTGAAGACGCTCACCTTGCCACGCTTGACCAGGTACATCTTGTCTGCGGCGTCGCCCTCGTGAAAGAGGACCTCCCCGTCGGCGAGACGTACCGTCCGGCCTGAATGCATGCTCATCCGCCAACCCCCCTCAGGCTCCAAGTGAGTGCCGGGCCACCATTCTACACCCGTAGCAGCCGGATGCCGCAGGAGGCCGGGTGGTACGGCCCGGCCTCCTCGGCGTGAGATAGCTGCGGACGAGGTCGATGACCCCGCCAGCTCTACTTGTGCGGCACCACGATGTTGCCGCCCCGGATACTGACGGCATTGGCGCTCACGCTGGGAGAGCGGCCGAGCGACAGGTCGCCGATGACCGCGCTCTCCTTGTCGCGTGTCTCGATCCAGAATCTGTCTACACCGGTGCCGGGCTCATTGCGATCCTCGACGTACGCGGTGAAGCTGTGGTTGCCCTCGGGCAGCGCCATCGTCGGGGACTGGTATGTCGCCCGGCCGGTGAACGACGCCCAGCCGAAGCCGCTGTTGGTCGGTGAACTGAGCGCTAGCCCGCCCAGAGCGTTGCTCTTCACGCGGTAGATGGTGCCGTCGGGCATGTGCCGGATGAGCAGCAGGCTGCCCTGAACGTTCGTGCCGTTCTTGTTGTACTTCATCGTATAGCCGAAGTTCGTCTTGTCGCCCTTGTTCGTGCCGTTCTCGGAGTCTGGCCAGTAGAACCAGCCGCCGCCGGTAGTGAACCCGAGGCTCGGGTCGTAGACGGTGACGGCGCCCTCGGTGTAGCCGGTGTAGTATCGGCCGTTCACCGTCACCTCGACAACGTAGGTGTTCACAGCCAGGTTCGCTGGCACTGCGATCGTGAACTTGCCTTCGGCGTCAGGGCCGGTCACCACTCCCGCGCATCCGGAACCAGGACCGATGGGGACGAGTCTCGCGGTCACGACGGCTCGCCTGCGGTCGCCGATCTCGGCCGTGTCATCCTCGTGCAGCCACGCGATGAGCGTGAAGGCCGGGGCAGAGCCACCAGGCTTGGTCACCTGGACCGCCGCCGGGCTGTTGTCGTCGAACACGACCTTGGCCCTCTCGCACGATACGACGAGCTGGACCGCTGCGTTCACTGATGTGGCACCGTCGCTCACGGCGCAGTTCATGTTGTAGGTACCCTCGGGCTCCATGGCGCGGCCCGCGATGCGGAAGGTCTTGCGCACACCATCACCGGTCGTCGGGTCGCTCATCGGCGTCGATGAGGGCGAGCCATAGGCGAGGTCCGCACACAGACTGCCGGATATCGTGAGGTCGGGCGAGTCGATGTCCTCGGCAACGATGACGATCGGAGTGACCGAGTCGCTGTACTGCTTGGTCTGAGTTGACGGAGTGACCGAGACGACCACCGGCGCGTCGTTCACAGGCGTGACGTTGATGGTGAGGGTGTTGGGCGTCGGGTCGAGGTCGACACCGCCGCGCTCAGTGCCGCCGTTGTCCTGCACCTGGAAGGTGAAGGATGTGTACTGCGAGCCGTTCTCATCGGCGACGGGGCTGAAGCGGAGCTTGCCGTCCGCGATGTCGGCTGCGGAGATGAAGTCGCCTTCCGCGACCGCCGCCCCATTGCTGCGAAGTACGCCCTTGGCCGGCAGGGTCGCGATCTTGACTGCTGCTAGCACGTTGTGCGCGATGGAGTCGTTGGGGTCGGTGAAGCCGAAGTTGGCCGCTGCGAAGGTGTATGTGGTGTCCTCGAGCGTAGTGACGGTCTTGTCGGTGCCGGCCGGGGCGTCGTTGACGGAACGCACGGTGATGGTGACTGTGGCGATCGTCGAAGTGTCGTCGTCGAGAGCTTCGTACTTGAAGCTGTCGGTCCCGTGGAAGTTCGGGCTGGGCGTGTAGGTAAAGGAGCCGTCTGCGCCGACCGTGACAGTACCGTGCACAGGATTCGAGACCTTCGCCGCACTGAGCGGGAGGTCGGCGGGCACGTCGCTGTCGTTGGCTAGTACGCCTGGGGCGTCGACGCTCAGGATGCCGTCTTCGTTGACCGAGTAGCTGTCGTCGGTAGCGTCTGGAGCCACGTTGGCGACCGTGACAGCGAGCGTGTCGCGGCTCGTCTCATCGTCGTCCGTGACGGTCACGGTCACCACATAGCTGCCGTCCTGCTCGTATACGTTGGACAAGGAGAACGTCTTGCCGGTGAGCGTGAGCGGGACCTCTCCCGCGCCCTCGCCGTAGTCCACGGTGGCCGTCCAGCTGTCGTCGCCGGGATCGGTGAAGCTGCCGGACTGGGAGAACGTGTCGCCCTCGTCTATGGCGGCGTCGGCTCCGGCGTCTACCGAAGGAGCCACGTTGGCGACCGTGACAGCGAACGCAGCGCTCCCGGAGCGACCTGTTGAATCCTCAACTGTAACGCTGACCGGCCGAACCGCGGGCCCGTCAGCGTAGGTATGTACGCGAGTTCCAAGCGAACCAGCCGAACCTGTTGTGAAGACATCATTCGGCGTCCCGTCGCCCCAGGCTACCGTCACGGTCCACGGACCCCCGTCCGGATCGCTGAACGAACCCAGCGAGAAGGACTTGGCGACGCCCTCTGTCGCGATCTGCGAGGCGGGTGCAGTGACCTTTGGTGTCGTGGGTGCCGCGACGGCCACCGTCACGGTGGCTGCCTTGCTCGGCTTGTAGTACGCATTGCCGACGAACCTCGTCACCAGCTTGTAGGTACCGCCGTCCGAGGGGAGTGTCATCGCGGGCGAGCCCGTTGTCTTGCCGGTTGCGTCGACGTTCGCCAACACGGGGCCGGCTTCGCGAACCGTCTCAGCCGAGTTGAACAGCTCGAACGTCGCCAGGTTCGCACCGGCGAGGTTCGGATCGGGGGAGATGGTGCCATTCAAACCACCCGGCGGCGCCGGACTCCCACCGTCAAGATCCGCCACAGTAGCGGCGAGAGCCAGTGGTGTTCCCGCGATACCGGACGTCGCGCCACCGTAGGTGACACGAGTATCTTCCTTGTCGACGTGCGAGAAGGCTGTCTGTGGTGTGTTCCGAGCTCCGACATGCGACACAACGAAGGTGTATCTCGTCGCGTCGCTCGTCGGATCCGAGGGCAGGCAGCGCAAGGGAACGTCGACCGTGAACGTTGCGGCCTTGTTTTGCCCGCCGGTGGACCACGACGGCCCCGTGAGGGTGGTGACCACCGAGTCCTCGTAGTCGAGGTAGTCGCCATCGCGATTCCCGTCAAGGCTAACCGTGACTGGCTTGCTACCCGGTTCGTCATCCTTGGTGGTGCTCTCAAGCTTTCCTGTCACCCTCGCGAAGTCCGAGTAGTCCGGTCCGGGAGAGGGCGGGGATACGGCGGTGGGACCGATCTCAATGAAGTACGGATCGAACTCGGTCACGAACACCGCGCCCGAGGCCTGTCCGGTGGCGATCACGAGGTAGATGCCGGCGGGCGCAGTGTCATACATGAAGAATGTGTCGAGGAACTCCCCGGCTTCGTTCGCGAAGACGGTGTTGTACTGCTCTAGGCTGCCCTCGGGCGCGTAGACCTCCACGACTACGGGCTCGCTCGGCCACATCTCGTCGCCGAAGATGTGCACCGTATCACCCCAGTCATAGAAGAAGCGCGGGAACTCCTTGTAGTACTCCCGCGTGTTCTGGTCGTCTCCGGTCCATACGGCGGCGTGCGCCGCCAGGACGCCAAACGAGAGCACGATCGCCAGCGTGACGACTGCGAGAGCCGCTAGACGACCAAAGTGCCGTCTCCGCATGCGCATACGGAGCCACCTCCTTGCTCAGCCCTGTCGCCGGCCGGACGACGGGGCACCCCCGGATCTCCCGCGCTCGCCTCGGCAGTCGCCGAAGAAGCGCAGGCTCGACGGCGCAACGCGGAGGCTGCGTCGCCGAGCGGTTAGTATCTTATGTCGAGCGACACCTCTCGCGCGTCGTCCATGAGGCTGATTCAGGGATGATTTGCGGGTCATACCACTCTCTAGTCGCAATCTCCGCTCATCGGCGCCACCGCACCCACTCGTCCGCCTCTGATTACCGAGTATCTGGAAGATGAAAGGAGCCCGCCGGTGGCCCGGCGGGCTCCTCCACGATTCCCATGGAACTCTAGCTGCGACTTGCCTCAGTGCCTACTCGTAGACGACAGGACACGGCTCTGGACATACTGTACGGACGCCGTCGTTGTTGTTGAACCAGTCGAGCATCGCCGCCATGTCACCCTGCTGTGCGGCGCTCCCGCTCTCCCAGCAGGCGACCGCCATCGAGATTACCGCTGACGCGGCGATGCGCCTGCCATCGGGCATTTGAACGGATACGTCACAACTGCCCAACCGATGCCGGACGTTGAACACGAAGGCGAGCAACTGCTGAGCGAGTTGCTCTCTCGGGTCACCGCCGGCGTTCCTGTCGACCAGGAAGTGCGACACCTCGGCCTTCCACGATCCGGCGGGTGCGATCCCTTCGGCCCAGGCACCGTTCGCTGCCGCCACTGGCGTGCCGTCGGCGAACAAGCCGTCGAATGGCTCGTCTCCCGAATCGCAGTAACTCGACGCCGATGAGTACGGCGACAGCGAGTTCGCAAAGTCGCGATCAGCCTGGGTCAGCTCGGAGAGCCCGTTCTTGTTGTGCCAGTAGCCCTTGGTGTCGAAGTCGCAAGTGCTCTCGCAGGCGTTGCCGAAGATGCGAGTCTCGCAGCCTCCCTCGGGCAGCTTGATCACAGCCGACATAGCGGTGGTGGCGAACCATCCGCCTGAGGTGGGGAGCACCTCTCTGAGTTCGTAGTCGCCAGGCAGCAGGCCCTGGAACTTCACCCAGCCGGACGAGTCGGTGTGACCCGTGATGGGCCCAACCGAATCGCCCCTGTACGTCGTCCCGATGAGGATGAAGCGAAAGCCCTCTATCGGCTGCTCGCCGTCGTCCCACTCGCGGTTCGTGTTGCGGTCGTAGAACTTGCGACCCTTGATGCACGCGTACCGCGCGTTCCCGAACGACCTTCTGGGTGATCCGCCCTCGGCAAGGCTGACCGCCCACTCAGTATCGGTCGTCGGGAACCACCCGTCCGGGACTGTCTCGGTGACCTTGTAGTCCCCAGGCAGCAGATTGCAGAAGCGCGCCCAGCCGTTGGTGTCGGACTCCTTGGACTCGTTGACGGTCTCGCCCCGGATGTTGACACCCGTCAGCGTGAACGTGACGCCGGACTTCGGCACCTCGCCGTCGTCCCACTCACCGTTCACGTTGGCGTCGTGGAACTTGCGGGCACTGACGCAGCCTAGTTCGATGTTGCCGAACCACACCTCGTGCGTCTCGCCTGAGGTTCCCGCCACCGCCACGATCGCGCACTGGGAGACGGCTTGCGGGACCCCATCGATGATCAGTGCGGTCTGCCGCCAGCCATCCTTCAGCTCCTCGCAGATCTTCCAGTCGCCGGTGGGAAGTGCGTTGTCCACGGTGAAAGGCATGGTCTGGGGCCCGCCGCGCCACTCGGCACCGAGCGGGTCTTCCACGCTGGCCGTCCAATCGAAGAGCTCGGGCTCACCGTCGTCGCGCACGCCGTTGGCGTTGGTGTCGCGGAACTTCCTCACCGTGATCTTCGGCGGGATCGTCCTGCCACGGACCTTGAAGTTGTCAGTCTTGCTCCACCGCGGCACGAAGCCGTGGAAATGGTCTGGGTTGTCCATGAGCGACGGGTCACCGACGAACTTGTCCACCGGCGTTGCCCACACCTTGTAGACGCCGCCGCGGTTGGGTGTGTCGTCGTAGGGCATGAGCTGGACCGTGATCGCTCCGAGCCCCGAGTGGTCGCGGTCGATGCCTGTCAGGTGCGTGTGACTAGCCACCCGCGTGCTAGGCGCAGCCCTGCCCTTGCCTTTCCCGGCGGGGCTCACGTCGCCCGGTCCCGTGCAGTCACAGATCCAGACCCGTTCGATGACCCCATGCCGGTTGACGTAGAAGCGGCGGCACTTCACTGGGTCCGTCGAGAGCAGCACTTTGCCCGACGGGTCAGTGACTTGGAAGTAGTACCAGCCTTCCGGCAGGCCCGCGGCCTTCGATGGAGCGTTGGGCCCCGGTCCGCCATCAAGATATACGTCCTCCTTCGCCTGGTAGATGTTCGCGTTGACACGGCTGCCATCTGCGGTCGTGGTGAAGATGGCTCCCGAGACCGCGGCGTATGCCGGTTGCGCGGCGAACAGCAGGATCAGGACGGTTAGGAGGGCGAAGAGAACACCTTTCTTCATCTCGCGCCCCTAGGTTTGCGGTTGTCAAGGTTCCTGCGGCCCACCGGAGCGGGCGTGTGAGCGCGTGGGTCGTTGGGGCGCACTTCCTGGCGGGTCAGCGAGCGTGGACGCGCTTCCTGGCGCTCCAACACGCGGATTTGCGACGCAACCGCTCCGCTCGAAGTGCGTACGTCGCCCGCTCGTCGCGTGTTCTTGTGCCGAGTAGCTGTGCCGTCGCTTGTGAGCCCGCGCGGATGTGCAGGCGTGAGCGAATGCGTCAGGTCGAGATGGAGGCCCCCCTGAGGCGACCGCCCGCGCCAACTCTCGCGTGTCAGTGGCCGCGCTCTCCCGAAGCGTAGCCGAAGCCACACAGTTGCGGTGCGCCGTTCGTCGGAAAGCCGCGCGTTCTGACGAACGGCACCTTCCTCCGCGAGCATCCACACACTTGGGAGGTTCACCAAGGGGCTGATGCGCATCGACAGCCGCGAGCGGAGGGAATACATGTCACTGTAGTGCCATCGAGAACCGGCGATGGGAAGGGACCGCCCATATGAGCGACGACAGCACCCCAACACGCACTCTCGACTGCCTGGGGCTCTACTGCCCCGAGCCGCTCTTCCAGGCTCGGGAAGGTATCGACTCCATCGAGGTCGGTGAGGTGCTCGAGGTACTCGCGGATGACCCTGCCGCCGAGGAGGACCTCACGCGCTTCGCGAAGCGCGCCGGACATGAGGTCGTCGCTCTGGAGAAGGATGGCGGCCAGCTTAGGGTACTGCTCAGGCGCCTGAAGTAGGTTGAGCTTGCCCGAAGACCCCGCGCCCCCGCATCGCTCGCCGAGGGCGAGCCAAAGGAAGGAAGGAGCGGCACGATGAGAAACGAGCGGAGCATCTTGTATGTACAGACGAGCGATCAGCCCGAGAGGCAGTACTCGCCCCTAGTGCTGGCGCAGACGGCCAAGGCGATGGACCTAGAACCCGCCATGTACTACCTCGGGCAGGGTCTACGAGTCCTCAGGCCAGGTGAGCTCGACAAGATCAAGCTTGGGTCGTTCCCTAGCGCCAAGGAGATGCTCGACCGATGCATGGAGGTGGGCATCACGGTCTACGCGTGTGAAGCCTCCAAGCAGATGCTCGGCTGGGACGAGGTTGAGCTGGCGGAGGGCGTGAAGGTCGTCGGTGCGGGAACCTTGAACGACCTAGCCCTCGACGCCGGCGCGACGATGTGGTTCTAGGGAGCCCCGTCGCCCATGTCAGGTGGCGTCAATAGCGATCGCACTGAAGTGGAAAGCCGGTGCGTGCCGCCGGTGCAAAACGACCTCATCTACCTCGACTACCAGTCCTCCAAACCGGTGGACCCCCGAGTCGTCGAGGCGATGCTGCCGTACTTCACCCAGCGCTTTGGCAACGCGTCTGCCCTTCACGGGGTGGGCGACGAGGCCACCGAGGCGCTGCAGAGCGCACGTGAGCGCGTGGCCCGCGCTTTCGGGGCCCTGCCCGACGAGGTGATCTTCACGGCCGGAGCGACCGAAGCGAACAACCTGGCTCTACTCGGCTACTGCCGACGCAATAGGCGCAAGGGTGATCACGTCGTTATCACCGAGGCCGAGCACATCTCGATCCAAAACCTCGCAAAGCAGCTAGAGAAGGAGGGCTTTCGGGTAAGTCGCGTCCCCCTCGACGCGTTCGGCCGAGTGTCGCCAGACAAACTCCGGTCGAGGATCACAGAGGACACGCTGCTCGTTTCGGTGGGGTGGGCGAGCAACGAGATCGGGACCATCCAGCCGATCGAGGCCATCGCCGAGATGCTCGAGAATACCGACGTCGCACTACACAGCGATGTTGTGGCGGCAGAGGGTCTCCTGCCCATCGATCTCTCTCAGGTGTCGGTAGGTCTAGTGAGCCTATCCAGCAATGACATCTACGGGCCGCGCGGCGTTGGGACGCTCATCGTGCGCAAGGGTATCTCGGTCGCTCCCGTGATCATCGGCGGAGGGCAGGAACGCGGTCTGCGCTCGGGAACCGAGGACATCGCCTCGATCCACGGCTTCGGTGTGGCAGCGGAGATCATGGCCGAGGAGATGCCCGCCGAGGTCGAGAGAGTGCGTTCAATGCGCGACCGGCTGGTTGAGCGTGTGCTCGCGGAGATCCCCGACTCGCACCTCAACGGGCATCCGTCCGAGCGGCTCGCGAACAACGCCCACTTCCGTTTCGACGGCGTCGAAGGAGAGGCGATGGTACTCTCGCTGCGTGACGCTGGCATCGCGGCTTCGACCGGGTCCGCGTGTTCCAGCAAGACGCTGGAGCCCTCGCGCACGCTCATTGCGTGTGGTCTGCTGCACGAGGAGGCGCACGGCTCCCTCGAGTTCACATTCGGCCGCTTCAGCCAGGAGGAAGAAGTGGACGCGGTCATGGACAGGTTGCCGAGCGTGATCGCGAGACTGCGGGTCCTGTCGCCGCTGTACCCTTCGGCGGGGTGAGCCGTCACACGGAGGAGGCAACACGCGCTGGAGGGAATGAGGGCGATGAAGTCCACAAGCTACTCGGCCAAGACGCTCGACCACTTTCGCAATCCGCGCAATGTGGGGACGCTAGATGGCGACGACATCGCTGTAGGCCGAGTCGGCAATCCGGTATGCGGCGACCTGATGGACATCTACATACAGGTGGTGGATGAGCGCATCGCCGATATTCGGTTCCAGACGTTCGGGTGTGGCTCGGCTGTAGCGACCAGCAGCATGATCACTGAGCTGGTAAAGGGGATGACCCTGGACGACGCCCTTACTGTCACTCGCTCCGACGTCGCTGACGCCCTCGATGGCCTACCACCGATCAAGATGCACTGCAGCAACCTCGCCGCCGACGCACTGCACGCCGCCATCGAGAACTGGCGGGCTGGTGTGCGCCCGGAGGAAGTCACGAGTCAAGTGGCGACCCCGGCATGTGAAGCAGGGGCGGCCATCGCACAGAAGCTCGAGGAGGCGTCGTCGGGCGCCAGTGAGGGCAAGCATGAGAGCGCCGCAGATGGTGGAGGAAAGGGCGAACTTCTTGGCCCAGGCGGCATCGCCGGTCTTGATGACTTCGCGGGGTCCGGAGCGTTCACGACAGCGGCCGCCATCGGCGGCCTTGAGGGGCAGAGAGTTGTCGTGGTGGATGGGGGTGATCCTGCCGCCGAGTTGGCGGTGAAGCTGGCGGGCAGCGCAGGGAGGGTAGTGTTCATGACGCCCGGCAAGGATCTCGCCGGTCTCGGGCATGACGTGCGCGCGGCGCTCAAGACCTCCGACGTTAAGATCCTCTACGAGGCCCAACCTCTGCAGGTGCTCGGTGAAGGCGAGGTTGAGCGCATACTCGTCCACGATCTCAACGAGGACGAGGAGTACGAGCTTGCGGCCGACGCGATCGTCGTGCTCGAGTAGCGGAAGGTGCGAGTGGCGACCGGCTCCTTCGGAGTGAAGCTCCTGCTGCGATGGTTGGTGACCGCCATCGCTCTAGTTGTGGCCCTCATCCTGCTCCCAGGCATATCCGTTGAGGAGAACGCGTGGCTGGCAGTGGGAGTCATGGCCGCGGTCCTCTCGTTCCTCAACGCCTATCTGCGCCCGATGCTCCACATGGCGGCTTGCGGCTGTATCGTGATGTCGTTGGGTCTGGTGCTGCCAGTCATCAACGCCCTCACCCTCTTGCTCGCCTCCGAGATCTCCACCGGCTGGCTCGGCGTGGGTTTCCGGGTGGACGGGTTCTGGCCGGCGCTATGGGGTGGGCTGATCGTGAGTGCGGTTTCGTTCCTCCTGAACCTGTTCGTCTACGATGAGCAAGCAGAGCGTGCAGTTCGCCTCAGGATAGGTCCGCCCAGCGACTGATGCCGACGACGACCGGCGAGCAAGGTGTCCACCGTGGCGCATGAGTGCTAGAGGGGAGGCCGTCTGTTGCCCATAGCCGACGTACACACGCATGTCTTCCCGGACGACATAGCCGCCTCGGCGATATCCGTTTTGGAGGCCGAGGGCCACGGCATCAAGGCGACGTTCGACGGGACCATCTCCGGCCTGCTCGAGATCATGGATGCCTCGGGTATCGACATCGCAGTCACGCAGCCGGTCGCGACCAAACCTGGGCAGGTGAAGAGGATCAACGATTGGGCGGCCAAGGTCGGCAGTCCACGCATAGTGCCCTTTGGTGCCATGCATCCCGATCTCGAGCGGCCCGATATGGAGATCGCCCGCATGGCATCGATGGGGCTGCGCGGATTCAAGCTGCACTCGGAGTACCAGCGGTTCGCGCCGGACGAAGAGAGAATGGCGCCGATCTACGAGTCGGCCAGAGAGCACGGGATGACCATCCTCTTCCATGCCGGGCTGGACATCGGGATACCGACACTGCATGGCACACCAGAGTCCTTCTCGAGGATGCTGGATGCGTGGCCCGGCCTCAGCGCGATACTCGCGCACATGGGTGGATTCAGGCTGTGGGAGCGTGTCAGGGAGTGTCTGATCGGGCGAGATGTCTACATGGACACCTCGTACTCCCTCAAGTTCATGTCGTCGGATGCATTTGTCGACCTGGCGCGTGCGCACGGTGTCGACCGGGTTCTCTTCGGCACGGACGCTCCCTGGGAGGATGTTTCAGCTGAGGTGGCTCGGATCCGGGAGGCTGGACTGACCTCCTCAGAGCTGGACGCGGTCATGTGGCATAACGCGGCGCGGCTGCTCTCACTAGCTGGACCAGACCCGGCCCTTTCCTGAGCGCCAGATAGATCCGCAGCTAGAAGGCGGTGTAGATACGGCCAGCCTGTGCTATGCTTCGCGCAGGCGGGTGGCCGTGTCACCGGGTCGTGACTCGGCCTAATGCGGCGGGGGACCCATGGCAAAGTGCTGGACCTGCGGAACCGAGGTCGGATCGCCCGCCTATACCTGCGACTCCTGTGAGAGCAGCAGCGCACTTGCGGCCTTGAGGCGGCGCGCGGCCGAGAACACCGAATCCGACGTTGCGGGAGAACTCGAGCGGCTTCAGGAAGAGGGCGCCCACGAACTCCGTGACGCGATGCGCAGCCTGAGCCGCGTCTCATCCGTGATGCCAGAGTGGCGCTCCGTGATGACGCGCATGCTGGAGGATCGTGGCGTGACCGGTCTGGCTACCGCTATCCGGTGGGGTTTCGGGGAACTCACGTGGCGCGCTCACCAGGCGTCCGACGTGCTCACAGACATCGATCACTCGCTTCGCACGCCGAGTGCCACCCAGGCCGACGAGTGGCGGCGGATGGCGGAGGAGCTGCGCCGCCGAGGGGTACTAGACGAGTCCGAGGAGTTCTACCTAAAAGCCCTGGAGCTGAACCGGCTCGACTATCGATTGTACGTGGGTCTCGCCGAGACGTACATCCGAGACTCCCGCTTCGACCAGGCCAAGGAGATGCTCGAGCGCAGCCTGGCGCACGCGCCGCGAGATGACATCGACTATCGGAGTCACTCGTATCGCCTCCTCGGGCATATCCACGAATGCGAGGGGGAACTGGACCGGGCCTGCGAAGTCCTGTCCGAGGCCGTCGAGATGTCCCCCGGTTATGTCGAGGCTCGCTACGACTTCGCGCAGTACGCCGCCCAAGCCAGCCTTGCAGACGAGGCTCTGGCCTCGCTTAGGGAGGTGCTCCTGGCCCGTCCGAGCTACTGGTATCTGGCCAACGTCGAGCCCAACTTCGATCCTCTGCGCGCAGACGTGGACGATCTGCTGGACGACCTGCGTGTCGAGGCGAGAAGCGCCGCTTCAGAGTCGGTAGCTCGCGCCGAGGAGGCCATCCGCGAGGCGGGGACTGAAGTTGAGGCCGCACGGCGTGAGGCCGAGGAGCTGGGTATCGAGCTCGAGTCCGCGGTCAGGTACGAGCAGGCGGTGGCCGAGGCCGAGAGGTCGCTCACCGACATGCAGTCCGAGGACTACCTCACAGTGCTCGGCGCTGCCGACTCGGCTCGCGAGGCTCTCGAACTCGCCACCGGGGTAGGCACAGCCGCGATGGCCGAGGTCCGCGATCTTGCCGATGCGCGCACTTGCGAGGCAGTTGCCGAGGAGATCGCTGCGGACAGCGGTCTTGCCGCTTCGTCCTCGACACAGAGGGCCGCAACCGCAGTTGCGAGCGCGGACGAGGACCAGGGAGCCGTGATGGAGCCCGAGTTCGTCGCGTCAGTCGCGGCCGCGCCGTCGAGCGCGGAGCCCGCTCAGGGACAGGTCATGTCTCCCCACCCCGTTGCGCACGCGCCAGCCACGCCCAAGCCAGCGGTGGCCTCAGCTCGAGTGACCGACCCAAGGACCGTCAGTGCTCTGGTGAGCGGGTTGCGTGCGGCTGCGGTTATCACTCCGATCGCGGCCTTCGTGTGCGCAGTCATTGGCTTCATGCACGGGTCGATGGTGATGAGCATCGAAAACCTTGACGCGCCCTTCGTCTACCTGTGGGAGTACGTCTCCTACGGAACCGGGGTAGCGGCCGTAGTCACCTTCGGCTACGGAGTGCTTCGCGGCAGGGGTCGCTCGGATATGAGAGCCGGAGTCTGAGCGGACTCGCCTCACTGTCTGGAACAGGTCGCCAAGGTATGGGCTGCCGATAGCGGTTCTGGGACCTTGTGGCGACCAGTCGACCAGGCAAGGCACAGGTCGACAGCGGTAGCCAGATCTGTGCGGTGCCCGGGCGAGACGTAGACGGGCTTCACTCCCGACCTGAGCCGGAGCGCTGCTCCCTCGGCCCCCCACTCCTTAGCCAGCACGAGGAAGGACCCTCTCTCGCGCTCGGGCAGGCGCTCGATGGCATGGAAGGGCGTCTTGGGGACACCCACCGTCGGCACGTCCAGCAGGACTCCAACGTGAGAGGCCAGTCCCAGCCCACGCTCGTGAACCACGCCGTGCCCGTCTACGAAGACCACATCGGGAGCGCGGCACAGACCCAGGAGCGCTGCCACTGTCAGCCTTCCCTCTCGGTAGGCAAGGAGTCCGGGAGCGTAGGGACGATCAGGAACCCCGGTCACAACGCATGTGTCCACGACTCGGAAGGACGGATCCATCAGCACGGCAGCCGCCCAGGCTCTCGCGCCGTCCTTCGAGTAGGCCACGTCGACACCGGCAGTCTGACGCGGGGCGCCTGGTCCACGAGCGGGCAGGGGCGCCAGTATCACCTTCTCGGCCAGGAGGGACTGAGTGCGCTTCGCCAGCTCGGTCGCAACCTGCCAGGGGTGCTCGATGTCCTGGCGTACCGAGAGGGGCGTCTCAGCGCGAGCGCGCGTCGATGTCGGCTGAGGGTACACAGACATTGTGTGCCGTCGACGAGGTACGGTGCCCATAGCTAGGGGGTAGGACCAATGCCAGTCTACGTCATGCTGTCCAAGCTCACCGAGGATGGCGCCAAGACCGTGAAGAGCAATCCGGATCGGATTGCGCAGGTAGACCAGGAGATGGAGGGATTCGGCGTGAGAGTCCTCCATCAGTACGCGGTACTGGGCGAGTACGACTTCGTCACCGTGGTCGAGGCACCAGACAACCTGAGCGTGGCGAAAGCGTCGCTGGAGCTGGGCTCGAGGGGTAGCGTACGGATCCAGACGCTCCCAGCCATACCCACGGATGAGCTGATCTCTGGGATCCGCTGAGCGAGACAGGGTGCTGACGCACTACTCGGCGGTAGACGCGGGGCAGGAACCACCAGCGTACGTTAGGACGAGGTCGCTGCCGACGTGCGTTGAGGACGTCGGCGCTTTGTCCGCAGAGCGGCTTTGGGAGGCCCACGACTCCGCCCTTCGCGGGGAGCGTGGAGACGACAGCGTGATCGCCGGTGCGGGGGCGAGCCTGCTCGCGCTCAAAGCCGAACTCGCGAGGCGGGCGCTGTCCTGTTGCCGGCTGTGCGGACACAGGTGCGGTGCCGATCGCGCTTCCGGGGTCCGCGGATCGTGTGGTGTGGGTGTCACCCCGCGCGTGGCGTCGGCCTTTCTGCACGGTGGAGAGGAGCCGGAGCTGGTGCCCTCGCACACCGTGTTCTTCGCCGGCTGCACCATGGGCTGCGACTACTGTCAGAACTGGGATATCGCCTTTCGACCTGAGGCAGGGAGCCCCACCGATGCCCCCGCGCTCGCTCGGCTCTTCGAGGCCGGCCAGGCGAGCGGGGGCCGCAACCTCAACCTGGTCGGAGGCGACCCGACACCCAACCTACACACCATCCTCGAAGCGCTCGCTCTCACCGCCGCAGCCACCCCCGTTGTCTGGAACAGCAACATGTACATGGAAGAGGAGGCGGCCCGCCTCCTAGACGGGGTGGTCGATGTGTACCTGGCGGATCTCCGTTATGGCAACGACGAGTGCGCCAGGCGCCTGTCGGGAGTGGGGCGGTACTCAGAAGTCGTCCGACGAGCGGTGGGTGAGGCGCATCGCCAGACCGACGTGATGCTCCGCCACCTCGTCCTCCCCGGCCATGTCGAATGCTGTACGCGGCCGGTCATCGAGTGGGTCGGGGCGAACATCCCGGGTGTCTACTTCAACCTGATGTTCCAGTACAGACCGTGCCACTTCGCCGCACGCCATCCAGAACTCGGGCGAGGCCTCACGTCAGGGGAGCGTGAGCTTGCCCTGAAGCTGGCGCAAGCTGGGGGGCTTGCACTGGCGGGCTAGTCGCCAGTAGCGATCCGCTCGGCCTGATAGCGCAGGATAGCCGCCATGGCGGTGTCGGGCGCAACCTCGGCCACCCAGACCTCGCCCCCGTGGAGGATGGTGTGAGTGGTGGCCAGATCCACCAGGTCCACGTCGTCCGGGCCGCGCTCCTCATGTACCTCGACGTCGCCCATGTCCTGGTCGAAAGCGCCCCACAGGCTGGCGTCTGCTCCGACGAAGAGCGAGTCCACCTGCCCGTAGGCGGACGCTCGGACTATGGAGGGCGCCTGTGTCGTTGTGGCTGAGGAGCCACCGAGCTCCCTGAAGCGGGCGACGGCCTCCTCCCGCCGGCGTTCGAAGACGGCTCTCGCGATCGGCCAAGCTTTGGAGTGCATGGCCTCGACCGACATGTTGTCTGGGTTGCCCGTGACACCCTCGGCGGTCACGGAGTGGTATGTGTCGGCTTCACGGTACATCGGGATCAGATACTCCACCGCAGCCACTATCACCGGGACGTTGGCATCCTTGAGAACTCTGCGTATGCCAGTCGAAACCCGCTTGCAGTACTCGGTCAGGTATCTGCTGGTCAGCCCGGTATCAGGTCCGCTGCCGTGGAAGATCGCGGCGCGCCGCCCGGCTCCCGACCTCGCCCCTCCCGTCCCGGTGTGGAACTGCAGTTGCTCGTCGAACCCGTCGTTGCGCAAGGCGTCCTGGATGTTGCGGGGCATGTCCCCCAGAGGTACGTCGACCAGGCCGTTTCGGTCTCCGAGGAACAATCTGACGCTCTTCTGGCTCAGTCCCAGCACATAGAAGCGCTCCCCCCGATCCACTGTGGGCAGGAGGGGCCGTATGTGGAAGCGGTCGCTCACCACCACCCGGTCCTCGAATGCGGCAGGCAGCCTGAAGACCCGCATGCTCTCGTGCGCTATGAAGACCGCGAGCCCTCCCGGTTGGGGTCGCCAGAACAGACCGTCATCCACCAGGTCCTTCCCTGGGTGAAGCAGGCGGTCGGCTTCGGCGCCGCGTGTCCCCTTTGCCCGCAGCTCATCTGCCGCCTGGCGCAGCAGGCTCTTCAGCTTGCGCGGGTCTTGGAGGTTGTCGGGTGCGGCGGGATGGGTGCTCATGAAGAGCGAGACGTGCTGGCCTCCTCGTGACTCACTCAGCGTGCGAAGCTCGTCCTGGGTTAGGGTGTCCACCTGCGGCTGTCCCCCTTCTAGCGATCATCCTTCGTCAGGAAGGCTCGGCAACATCATCTCTCGAAGATTCCCGTCGCGGTAGCGGATCCCAGCGTCACACCCGCAATAGCCTGCTCGAACTGGCCCAGAGACGCGTCTTCGGCGATGGTGACCTCCTCTTCAGCCAGCGCGTAGAGCGTGAACTCGTACGTATGGGGACCGCTGTCAGGTGGAGGCTGCGGACCGCCCCAACCGGGACTGCCAAAGGAGTTTTGCAGCTCTCGCGCGCCCTGCGGCATCCGGTCGCCGGATGCATCTTCCGGCAAGCCGGAGACGCCTGAGGGTATGTCGACGATGAGCCAGTGCACCCAGTTGTCGGCCACTGGGTGTCTGTCCACCGCCGCCAGCGCGAATGAGCGTGTACCCTCGGGTGCCCCGTTCCAGCTGAGCGCTGGTGACACGTTGGTGCCCCCGTCAACCCGCTCGGTGGCGAGGCGGGGCGGCATGACGCCCCCACCTTCGAAGTTAGAGGACGATAGCTCAAACATGCTTGCCTCTCCGCCCGGGCGGTCCGCCGCGGCCGGGGCTTCGGCTGGCGCACCGGTCTCGCTGGCGGGCGTGCATGCGAGAATCGCCGACAACGATGCCAAGAGGAGCGCCGCCATCGCAGTTCGTGCGCCGAGCAGATGCGCAGCGGGATGTCTCACACTCCTTTGATTCCCATCGTGGCGCGATCGACGCATTCGAGGTCGCATGGTGCGCCGAGCGGTGGGGGCGTATACTCTGCGGCGCGGGCGGCGCCTCCGGTCGGGTCTCGGGCGGCGGCATGTCGTGAACCTGGTCAGGCCCGGGAGGGAGCAGCCATAAGCGGCCTCTGTCGGGTGTCCGGGATCCGACCGGGGGCGCCGCTTCAAGCTCCGCTCGTGTCGGCTCGGCTCGGCTCGGTATACTCCTGTGCGCACACTCAGAGGAAGGTCCAATGGCGCACCGCTCCCTGTATCGGAAGTACCGTCCCCAATCATTCGAGGACGTAGTCGGGCAGTCGCACGTCACCCGCACGCTGCGCAACGCGGTGCGAGACGGCGCGGTAGCGCATGCGTACCTCTTCGCCGGGCCTCGCGGTACTGGCAAGACCACCACGGCACGCATCCTCGCGAAGGCGTTGCTCTGCGAGTCCGGCCCTACTCCAGATCCGGACAACACATGCGACCAGTGTGTCGAGGTCGCCGAGGGCAGACACCCGGATGTATACGAGCTCGACGCGGCGTCCAGGACGGGCGTGGAGAACGTCCGGGAGGAGATCATCGGCCGGGTCGCCTTCGCGCCCTCTCGGGGCCGCGGCAAGGTGTACATCATCGACGAGGTGCACATGCTGTCGGTCTCGGCTTTCAACGCGCTTCTGAAGACGCTGGAAGAGCCGCCGTCTCACGTCTACTTCATCCTGTGCACCACCAATCCGGGCAAGGTTCTCGAGACGATCCAGTCCCGCTGCCAGCGCTTCGACTTCCACCGCATCGGTATCGAGGACATCGTCTCGCGCCTGGAGTGGATCGCCGAGGCCGAGGGAATCTCGGTCGCCGAGGGCGCTCTGACACTCGTCGCCAAGCATGCTTCTGGCGGGATGCGGGATGCCATCGGTGCCCTGGAACAGCTCGCTTCCTTCACGGGCAACGCTATCGCGATGGCGGACGTCGAAGGCTTGCTGGGAGAGGTCGACAGCGCTCTGCTGTTCGAGGTTGTCGACCTCGTGGCGGCTCGAGACGTAGGCGGGGCTTTCCGCTTCTCCGCGGCCCTGGCGACCACAGGAGTGGACATACCAGAATTCGCCAGGAGCCTGGCTGGTCACTTCCGGGACTTGTTCATCATGGTGTCGGTTGGGGATGCTCACGGGATCGTCGATCGCCCCGAGGACGACGTCGCTCGTCTGTCGGGGCAGGCGCGCGATCTTGGGCACGACAGGCT
Organism: uncultured Coriobacteriaceae bacterium; assembly: GCA_964633595.1. Classification (GTDB taxonomy): domain Bacteria; phylum Actinomycetota; class Coriobacteriia; order Anaerosomatales; family CAZWGV01; genus CAZWGV01. The sequence goes on from CAZWGV010000001.1 coordinate 91,210, forward strand.
CACCAGGTGCCTCGATATCCTCGGTGAACTCTCGGCCGAGATGCGCTGGACCTCCGACCCCAGGCTCGGTCTGGAAGTCGCCTTGGCTCGGATGTGTCGACCGTCCGGAGACCTCACGCTAGAGTCGCTTGCCGAGCGGGTGGCCGCCCTCGAGGCTTCGGCGGCCCTGAGCGGGGCGGTCTCTCGGGCTGCGACCACGCCGCTGAGCGCAACCCCCGAAACCCCCGCCCTCCCAGCCACCGGACGGCCGGAGGAAGACCCTGCGACGATAGCGGACGCCGAAGCTGCACCCGAGTTGGCAGAGCAAGACATGCGAGCGTCCACCGTCGGCGCCGATGAGGACCAGCCATCCGGGTCCGATGAGCGGGGACCGGATTCGGTCGGGGAAGCGGCCGTCACCGAGCATGGGGTGTCTGCCAGGGCCCCCGGAGCAGCGCTCGACAGGGCGGCCGCCAAGCGCGCTTGGCCGGCAGTGGTCCAGGAGATGCGCAAAGTGCGGATGTCGCGAGCACAGCTGTTCACGGCTACGGAAGTCGACGTTGACAACGACGGGGCCACGCTGGTGGTGGAGTTCGGCAGCGACCAGGGCTTTGCGCTTCAGCGAGCTCGCGACCCCGAGAGCCTGATGGTGCTGCGCAACGCTCTGGCAAGCGTCTTGGGAACAGTCCCGCCGGTGCGGTATCAGCTAGGCAGGGGTCCTGTTAGGCCAGCGGTCGAACCCGTTCCCGTTGCTCATGGAGCGCGAGTGGACGTCCCCGCAGCCACGGTGCCCGACGAGACCGGTGGCGTGCCGCAAGCCGCAAGAGCGGACTCGGAAGATCGACGCAGTCTCGAGAAGCAAATACTAGAAGACCTCGGTGCGGAGGTCGTGGTTGAACACGGTCATGATGAAGGCGGTCGAAAGGACGACGAGTGAAGCCCAACTTCGGCGACATGATGAAGCAGGCCCAGAAGATGCAGGCCGAGATGGCGCGCGTGCAAGAGGAACTCAGGGACGAGCGCGTCGAGGCTTCGGTTGGAGGGGGGGCGGTGCGCGTTGTGATGACCGGTGATCTCAAGGTGGACAACGTGGTTATCGACCCCGCCGTCGTCGACCCCGACGAAGTCTCGATGCTCGAAGACATGATGGCTGCAGCTTTCAACGAGGCCGCCCGGATGGCCCAGGAGCTTGCCTCTCAGAAGATGGCTACGGTCACCGGCGGGTTCAACATCCCTGGACTGATGTAGGGGCCCGCATGTCGCTGTACCCAGCAGCGGTCGCTCGACTCATCGAGGAGTTGGAGAGGCTTCCAGGCATAGGGCCCAAGTCGGCGCAGCGTCTGGCGTTCCACATTCTGCGTGGAGAAGATGAGGCGGCCGGTCGGCTCGCTGAGTCGCTAGTCGAGGTCAAGCGGTCCGTTCGGTTCTGCTCGCGCTGCTTCAACTTCGCACAGGGCGATCTCTGTGACATATGTGTCGACCCCGAGCGAGACACTACGGTGCTGTGCGCTGTTGAGGAACCGCGTGACGTCGTGGCCATCGAGCGGACGGGCGAGTTCCGGGGGGCTTATCACGTCTTGCACGGAGCGCTGTCCCCGATGGACGGGATCGGGGCCGACCAACTCCGGATACGAGAGCTCATCCGGAGGATCGAGAGCGATGGGATAGAGGAGATCGTGGTTGCGACGAACCCGAATGTTGAGGGCGAGACCACCGCGCTCTACCTAGCCAAGCTCATCAAGCCACTGGGCGTCAAGGTCACGCGCATCGCCTCCGGCTTGCCGGTAGGAGGAGATCTCGAGTACGCCGACGAGGTGACTCTCGGTCGCGCGCTCGAAGCGCGACGAGAGATGTGAAAGCCAGACACGAGCACCCGCTCTTGCTGCCGCATCCGTTGTGGTAAGCTCACGGTCCCGACGCGCCCGGGAAGTTGAACTCGGCAGACCTCCTGTTTGAAGTCTCCGAGGGCGGGTGACGGGCGGGCTCGGTGCGGACCCTCTAGGGTCCGCTCACTGTATGCGGCGGACGAACATTCGAAGGGAGAGGACATGCAGCGGCTGACGGAGATCCGCTGGCATGCGCGGGCCGGGCAGGGAGCAGTGACTGCGGCGAAGCTTGTCGCGGAGACCGCTCTCGAGCTCGATCAGTACATGCAGGCAATGCCCGAGTACGGGCCGGAGCGCATGGGTGCCCCCATACAGGCATTCACGCGCATCAGCGACGCCCCGATAGAGATCCGCAACAACATCGAGAACCCTGACGTCGTGGCCGTGCTCGATGAGACGCTGTTGCCGATCGTTGACGTCACGAGCGGGCTGGCTGCGGACGGTGTGGTCATGGTCAACACGTGCAGCCCTCCTGAGCAGGTGCGCGAGAGGCTCGGGTTGGCGGGCGGGACCGTAGCTAGTGTCGATGCCACCGGCATAGCCAAGGAGACACTCGAGCGCGACATGCCTAACACCCCTATGTTGGGGGCGCTCGCCAAGGTGACCGGTCTGTTCACACTCGATCAGCTCACCGATCACGTGGCAAAGATGTTCGGCAAGAAGTTCTCACAGCAGGTGGTGGACGCCAACGTCGCAGCCGTCGCGCGAGCGTACGAGGAGGTTCAGACCTCATGAAGTGGGACATCTCAAAGATCAACTCGTGGAAGTCGGACGAGTTCCCCCGCGGGGCGATCATCCCCGAGGCGGGCAACTCGCACTACTACTCGACCGGAGGCTGGCGCAGCGAGCGGCCGCACCGCGACGACGACACGTGTAACCAGTGCCTTTTGTGTTGGATATTCTGCCCCGACACCGCAGTGGTCGTCCGCGACGAGAAGGTGGTCGACTTCGACCTGGATCACTGCAAGGGATGCGGCATCTGCGCCAACGAGTGCCCAGTGGAGGCGATCACCATGTCTCCCGAGGGCTGCGAGCTTCCGGAGGTGGGATAGATGGCCGAGCAGACAACGGTAGCGATCACGGGTAACGCTCTGCTCGCCGAGGCCATGCGGCAGTGCAGGCCAGAGGTCGTGGCCGCCTACCCCATCACCCCCCAGACAAACATTGTCGAGGACTTCGCGAAGTTCGTCGCCGAGGGCAGCGTGCAGTCCGAGTACGTAACGGTGGAGTCCGAGCACTCGGCGATGAGTGCCTGCATCGGTGCGTCATCGGCGGGAGCGCGCGTCATGACCGCGACGTGCGGCCCCGGGCTCGCCCTCATGTGGGAGCTCCTGTACGTTGCTTCGGGCATGCGGCTGCCGATCGTCATGGTCAACACGAACCGGGCGCTCTCGGCCCCCATCAACATCCACTGCGATCACAGCGACGTGATGGGCGCGAGGGACTCCGGGTGGATCATCCTCTTTGCCGAGACCGCCGAGGAGGCGTACGACAACACCATCATCGCCATGCGCGTTGCCGAGCACGGTGACGTCCTGCTCCCCGCGATGAGTTGCGTGGATGGGTTCATCATCACGCACGCGATCGACCGAGCGCAGCTGATGGACGATGAGACCGTTGCGACGTTCGTGGGCGAGTACCAGCATCAGTTCTCGCTGCTGGATGAGGGATCACCGTCAAGTCACGGCAACTTCGCCGGACTGGGCGGGCCGTACTTCGAGTTCAAGAAGGAGCAACGCAAGGCTATCGACGCCTCGATGCCCGTAGTCAAGAGCGTCGGCGCCGAGTGGTCGTCCATCTGCGGTCGTCCGTTCGACGTCGTTGAGGGGTTTGGGATGGACGATGCCGAGGTCTGCATCGTCATCCTCGGCTCCTCCGCCGGCAACGCACGCCATGTCGCCAGACAGCTCCGCGCTGAGGGCGTCAAGGCGGGGGTATTGAAGATCCGCTGCTTCCGCCCCTTCCCGGCGGAGGAGATTCGGAACGCCCTTGGGGGCCGTCGAGCTATCGCTGTCCTAGACCGGGCCGACTCTTTCGGTGCTGAGGGCGGCCCACTCTACGGCGAGATCCGGAGCGCACTCTACGAGCTGGAGCAGAGACCCCCCGTCGTGAACTACGTCTACGGGCTCGGCGGTGCAGATGTCCGCCTAGAGCTGATGGAGGAGGTCTTCTCGGACCTGTCGAAGATCGCCTCGGGTGCGGCCAGTCCGTTCGGCATGCGTTACCTAGGCACAAGGTAGGAGGACGAAATGGCTTCCCTCAAGGAACTCACACACCGGGAGGACCGGCTAGCCAGCGGGCACCGTCTATGCGCTGGCTGCGGAGCGTCCATAGCGATGAGGCAGATCATGCTGGGGGCGGGGACAGATCCGCTTGTGGTGGGATGCGCCACCGGATGTCTCCAGGTATCGACCTCGATCTACCCCTACTCCTCGTGGAAGTGCTCCTATATACACAGTGCTTTCGAGAACTCGGCGGCCACTGTCTCCGGCATCGAGGCGGCGTTCCAAGGGCTCAAGCGGGCTGGGAAGATCCCCACGGACAAGCCTTTCAAGTTCATGGCTGTCGCAGGCGATGGCGGCAGTTATGACATCGGTTTCCAGTCGCTCTCGGGTGCGATGGAGCGCGGACACGACATGGTCTACGTCTGCTACGACAACGGCGCCTACATGAACACCGGTATTCAGCGGTCGTCGGCAACGCCCAAGTACGCCTGGGCGACGACGTGTGAAGTTGGCTCGGCCCAGCAGGGCAAGATACAGCGGCGCAAGGATTTGACCGCGATCATGGCCGCGCACAACATCCCCTATGTCGCGCAAGCATCGATCAGCCACTGGAAGGACCTCACGACGAAGGCGGCAAAGGCGTTCGCGGTGGAGGGGCCAGCCTTCCTGAACGTGTTCGCGCCTTGTCCGCGTGGCTGGCGGCTTGCATTCAACAAGGCGGTCGAAAGCGCTAAGACGGCAGTCCAGACGGGCTTGTGGCCCCTGTTCGAGGTCGAAGACGGTGTATGGCGGCAGACGGTCAAGGTACGCGAGCGCAAGCCCGTAGATGAGTTCTTGAAGCCGCAGGGTCGTTTCAAGCACCTCTTCAAGCCGGAGAACGCCGATCTGCTGTCTGAGATACAAGCCGACGTCGATCGCAACTGGGAGAGCCTGCTGGCGAAGTGTGCCGAATGATAGTAGTCTGAGCCTGGTCACCAAGGGGGGGTTCGGCCGAGCCGAGCCCCTTCTTCCTTTCCGGAATGGCCGAGGTTGCCCGCTTGGCGGCTCCGACGAAGGGCTTCGCATGGGCTCCAGACGACGCCGACTCGCTGCGCTTCTGGCAGTCCCCGCGCTTGCCAGCGCGATAGCCTGCACGCAGGAGCTGCCCAGCGATCTGTCATCCAGCCGGGGCAGGGTGTCCGTCAAGGTAGCGGGCTCTGACGCGTGCCTGAAGTTGGTGCGCCTGCTCGCCGAGGAGTATCAACGAACCAATCCCGGCGTCGACTTCGTGTACCTTCCCGGAGTTCACTCGGGTGAGGGTATCGCCGGCGTTGCAGATGGGCACCTCGACCTGGGAGCAGTCTCGCGACCTCTCAATGCGGATGAAGAGGACCTCGGCCTCCGACACGCTGTACTGTCCGAGGATGCGATCGCTCTCTTGGCCCACGTCAGTGCCGGGGTCGACGGCATCACGACCCAGCAGGTTCAGGACATCTACCGGGGGTCGTGCATGAACTGGAATGACCTTGGTGGTCGCAATATGCCCATCGTCGTGCTGGATCGACCGGAGGGCACATCATCCAAGGCGGCGTTTCGGAAGCATGTTCTCGGGGAGATCCATGTCGCTCGTCGCGCCATTGTTGTGGAGAGGGAGGGCGACGCCCTGGAGGCTGTTCGTTCTACGAAGGGGGCGATCGGATACATATCGCTCGGCTTGACCAGGTCCGATGTACATCAGGGTGGACTTCGATACCTTGCGCTTGACGGCGTTCGGCCAGAGGTGGAGAACGTTGTCGGCGGAAGTTACCGCTTGAAGCGCCCCTTGGGTATCGTGGTGAGGCCAGACGCCGCGGAGCCGGTCCGTGCGTTCGCAGATTGGGCTACGGGGCCGCGGGCCCGTACACTAATGGACCGAAACGGCTATGCGCCACCGTCCGCCGAGGGCTGATGAGATTCCTCAACAGATTCGAACCACGCCTCCATACCCAGATCGTGATCCCGCTGCTGGTGGGAGCAATCGTCATTGGGGCAGTCGCCACCACGGTGGCGGTTACTCTGCTGTCTGATCTTACAGAGCGTTGGGTGGAGATCAGCGCGGAAGGCGCACTCGACAACTTCGAGTCAAGGCTCGAGCGTTCCATGGAGGAACTCAGGCGGTCGGCGAAGCTCGTTGCCGAATCGAGTGGCATTCGCGAAGCTCTGCCAAGCGGGGATCGTGGGTGGATCACGGGCGAGCTCGTGTCGGCGAATATGGCCGTGGACGCTGACTGCATCATGCTGCTCGACGTTGAGGGGAGGGTGCTGGCCACCAGCGGCGGGGAGATCGCCCCCGTGCTCGGGTCCGAGCCGCTGGGTCGGGGCGCCCGCGAGGTCGTCTCCCTCAGCCCCGAGTACACTGCGTTCGTGCGACTTCGAGGACGAGACACCCTGGTCGCATTGGAGAAACTCAGGATCGAGGGCGTTCTCTACACCCTCGTCCTCGCGGATGTCGTGGACGATGCGTACCTTCAAGCGCTAGCCGTGGGCATCCCCGCCTCGTTCTGCTTCTACGATCAGGACTACCGCGTAGTGGCATGTTCCGCCCAGGAGGGAGTTGGACGCTCTGAGGGCGGATTCCACGCGGTGGCGGGCGATCCCAGGTCCCCGATCTCTCGCGCGGTGCGCGCTGCCGCGCCTGGTGAACCGGGTCGATCACAGGTCGCCTTCGAAGGGGTGGAATACCGGGTCGTGGCTCGCGAGATACTGCTGCCGTTCGATCCGGCAAAGGCGAGCCGGTACGTGGCCGCGGAAGTCAGCATGGAACTCACCGACCAGGCGGCCACCTACACATCTCGCTTGATCTTCATGTGGTCGGCGCTGGCAGTGTGCGCGCTGGTCATCCTCGGGGTCTGGATCGCTAGATCGGTCTCCATGCCCCTCGTCGAGTTGTCCGACAGCGCGAAGCGCGTGGCGGAAGGTGACTTCGACACGAGAGTGCGCGCCACCAGCGCCCGTGAGGTGGCCGAGCTTGCACGCAGCTTCAACCAGATGACGGGTTCGCTGAGGCAGCGAACCGAGACCTTGACGAAGAAGGTGCTCGAACTTGGAGCCCTTTACGAGATGAGCCGCTCGCTCGGCGCCACTCTTGAGATGGAACGGCTACTCAGCTCGGTGCTCGATGCCGTGCTGCGCATCTTCGACGTTGAACTCGGCTACGTGGCTCTACGCGATCCCGAAACGGACAGACTGGAGCTGAAAGCGCGACGGGGCGCCGCGTCGGGACGCGGCGACGAGCGCGCGATCAGGAGTTCCATGTCCGAGTGGGTGATGCGCGAAGGTCGCCCGTTGATCTTCAACCCGCCCCCCGATGGTCAGGCCGAACATCAGGTTGACTCGGTGACCGGTGCACTCGCCGCGCTCTGTGTTCCGCTCGTCGCGTCCGACCACGCGGTTGGCGCGATTGCGGTGGGCAGTCATGACACAACAGTGCGATTCGACGCCGACGATGTGCGACTGATGTCCACCGTCGCCAACCAGGTGTCCATGGCCATCGGTAACATCGAGCTGTTCTCGAATCTCCAGGAGGCCTACCTGGCCACCGTTCGGTCCCTTGCGGCTGCCGTGGACGCCAAGGACTCGTACACCCGAGGACACTCAGACACAGTGGCCTACTACGCCACGGCCGTCGCGGAGAAGATGGGGCTCACGGTCGAGCAACGGACTGCACTCGAGATGGCCGCGTATCTGCACGACATCGGGAAGATAGGCGTCAAGGAGGAGATACTGCTAAAACCCGGGCGGCTCACAGATGACGAGATGGCCCAGATGCGCCACCACCCGCTCATCGGAGCGAACATCCTGAAGCCGGTCGCGTTCCCCTGGTCGATCGCACCTATCGTCCGACATCACCACGAACGGTGGGATGGAAAGGGCTATCCGGCCGGCCTCAAGGGCGAGGAGATCCCTCTGCTCGCCAGGGTGCTGGCGGTCGCCGATGCCTTCGAGGCCATGGTCTCGGATCGTCCCTACAGGCAAGGACGGTCGGTGGATGAAGCGATAGACGAGATCCGCGCGTGTGCGGGAGAGCAGTTCGACCCCCGCGTCGCCGAGGCCCTGGTCGAGGTCTTGCAGCAGGACGATGTCGCTGCCGTTGTCCCAGAGGTTGCCGGAGAGGAAGAGGCGCAGCCTGACGAGGTCAGAGCCATCTTCGTGGCCATATGTGACGGGATGTTCGAGAGCTTCCGTCGCCTTGGCGGGCCGAGGCTAGCCGCGAATCTGGAGCGTGAGTTGAACGCGAACTACAGGGAGTCCTCACTGCCCTTCGTGGTTTCTGGGGGCCACATGTCGGCATGGTTCGACGACGATCTGACGCTGGAGGAGGAGCTCGAAGCGATGAGCTCCGCTCTTGCCATGTTCGGGCGCTCGATGGAGAGCGTGTCGGGTCATGGGCTGGTCGAGCATTTCTATGCGGAGGCACTCGGCGACCTGTCCGAGAGGATGAGGGCGCTCGCTACGGATCTGCAACTGCACCCAACGGGCTAGAGTCTGTCTGTGGCGTGCGCGAAGCGCGGCGACGTCCGACGCCATCCCGGCAGCTAGCGGGCGATGCTACACTTGGCGCGGTCAGTATCGTATGGTCGGCGCTCGCGCCGCCGATGCCGTGCATAAGAGGTCAGAGTGGCCCTCGTCGTCAAGAAGTTCGGCGGTACATCCGTAGCAACCACCGAGCGCGTGCTGGACGTGGCTCGAAGGCTCATCACCGCCAAGGAGGTCGGCGACAGGGTTGTTGCCGTCGTTTCGGCGATGGGCGATGTGACCGACGAGCTGGTCACCCTGGCTGCAGGGATCACGGACGACCCACCCGAACGCGAGATGGACATGCTGCTCGCCACCGGCGAGCAGGTGACCATCGCATTGCTCGCGATGGCCATCCACTCGCTCGGCCATGATGCGATCTCGTTCACAGGGCCGCAGGTGGGCATTGTGACTGACGCTGCCCACACAAAGGCGAGGATCACAGAGGTGCGCGCAGAGCGCGTTCACGAGGCGCTCAACGCTGGCAGGATCGTGATCGTGGCGGGCTTTCAGGGCATGACCCGGGACGGACAGATCACTACGCTCGGCCGAGGGGGCTCGGACACAACCGCGGTGGCG
>CAZWGV010000002.1:0-73790 GCA_964633595.1 uncultured Coriobacteriaceae bacterium
CTTGAAGGACAACGTCATCCTCATCGCCGCCACCAACAGGCCCGACATCCTCGATCCGGCGCTGCTGCGCCCCGGCCGCTTCGACCGCCAGATCGTGGTGGACCGACCGGACCTCAAGGGCCGTGTCGGCATCCTCAAGATCCACACGCGCGGCAAGCCGCTGGCCGACGATGTGGAGGTAGAGGTGCTGGCCCGCAGGACCCCCGGCTTCACCGGTGCCGACTTGGCCAACCTCGTGAACGAGGCGGCGCTGCTCTCGGCGAGGCATGGCAAGAAGCTCATCGACATGCACGAGCTCGAAGAGGCCATCGAGCGCGTTGTGGCTGGGCCGGAGCGCAAGACCAAGCTCATATCCGACAAGGAGAAGAGGGTCATCGCCTATCACGAGGCCGGGCACGCGCTGGTGGGCCACGTGCTCCCCCACACCGACCCTATCCACAAGATCTCGATCATCGCGCGAGGTCAGGCGCTGGGCTACACGCTGGCGCTGCCCAATGAGGACCGCTTCCTCATCTCTCGCGGCGAGATGCTCGACAACCTCGCTATGCTCCTGGGTGGTCGGGTTGCCGAGGAGCTAGCCATCGGCGATATCACCACCGGCGCCTCCAACGACATCGAGAAGGCCACGAAGACCGCAAAGCAGATGGTCATGCGCTACGGCATGTCCGAGAAGCTGGGGCCGCAGACGTTCGGCGACGCGCAGCACGAGGTCTTCCTGGGCCGCGACTTCTCGGCCAACGCGGACTACAGTCCCGAGGTGGCCTACGAGATCGACAAGGAGGTCTCCCGGCTGATCGACGAGGCCTTCGACAGCGCGCACACGATCTTGCAGGAGCGCCGCGCGCAGCTCGACCTCATGGCGGACGTGCTCATCGAGCGCGAGACCGTGGACAAGGACGAGCTGGAGGCGCTGCTCGAGGGACGCTGGCACGAGTTCGTGGAGGAGGAGCGTCGCGCCAAGGAGGGCGGGGCGCCCGGCGACTCGGGCAGCGAGAGCAAGCCCGCGGGGGAGGGCGAGGCTCCCCAGTCGGAGCCGAAGCAGGCGCCGCCAAAGACTCCGCCGCTCGTGGTTCCCGAAGCCTAGACGCGCGTCCGACAGCACCCGCTAGCAGCGGCCATGAGGTTTGAGCAATCCTTCGCGTGGTACAATACCTCTGACTCTGGGTGCGCTGAGGGGCGGCGCGTCCAACGACGACCGCACCCAGGGGGGTGGCCGTGTCAGTACATGGCGACGCGCATGGTGTCCCTCTCTCGAGCCCCGGTGGGAGCTCGGCTCTCGGCGACGACGTCCAACTCACCCTTCCGACCTTCGGTCCAAGGAGCTTCCGCTCACGTCTGCGGGACGCACTCTTCCCTCATCGCAGTCAGCGAGAGCTGATCAGCTCGCTCAATGACGTTGCGTCGGCGGTCTCCTCGAAGCTGTCTGTGGAGGAGGTGCTGGAGACCGTCGTGGAGCGCGCGAAGCGCGTGACCAACACGGACAAGGCGGTACTCTGCCTGGTAGACGAGCACAGCGTCGGCGATCTCATGGACATCGACACCATGGTCGTCAAGGGTGCGCGCCACGAGCATCCGGAGGCCTGGTGGGGTGGCATGCTGGGGCGGATCGCCGAGACGGTGTTCGAGTCGGGTGAGCCGTACCTCGAGCTCAACAAGCTGAATCGCGCGTGGCTGCTGTGTGCGCCGATCAAGGTGAAGGACAAGTCGATCGGGCTGCTGTGCGCGATCAACGCGCAGACGGACAAGTTCTCTGCCGAGCAGGTGGACTTCCTGGCCATCTTGGGCGCGTTCGCGGCTACAGCCATCGAGAACGCCAGGCTCGCCGAGCAGAGCCGCTACGTCCTGCTCGCCAGCGAGCGCGACCGCATCGCGCGCGAAATGCACGACGGCATCTCACAGTCGCTATTCTCGATCTCGCTCGGGCTGGAACTCTGCAAGAAGCAGGTGCATCGCGACCCGCCAGGCGTCGCGCGCCGTCTCGACGAGCTCCAGGACCAGCTCTCGGTGGGCATGGCCGAGCTGCGCCGCTTCATCTACGACCTCAGACCGCTGAAGCTCCAGGAGCTGGGGCTCTCGGGAGCGATCGAGTATTGGATCCACGCGATCACGAGCGGCGATCATCTGGTAGGCGATCTGAAGGTGGAGGGAGAGATACGGCATCTCGGCCCGTCCGTGGACGCGTGCCTCTACCGGGTGGCCAAGGAGGCCGTGAGCAACGTCGTCAAGCACGCGCAAGCCTCGCGATTCGAGGTGCGCCTCGTCTACGCCGATGATCATGTGCAGCTGATAGTTGAAGACGACGGGACCGGCTTCGACCCAGCCCTCGCGCTGGAGCGTGCCGAGACGGGCGCATCGCTCGGCATAAAGAGCATCCAGGAGAGGGTGAGGAGCGAGGGTGGCAAACTCGACATCCTGCGCAGGGAAGACGGCGGCGCCGTGGTCTCGGTGACTCTGCCTTTCTAGAGGGGCATGGCGGATGAGCACAGTGAAGACGATCAAGACCTTCATCGTTGACGATCACGAGCTGGTACGGCTCGCTCTTCGCACGCTGCTGGATGCCGAGCCGGATATCGAGGTGATCGGGGAGGCGGGTGACGGCGAGCGTGCCGTCGAGCTGATCTGCGCCGACCCACCGGACGTACTCGTGCTCGACCTCAGGATGCCGAGCGTGGGAGGCGTCGAGGTCTGCCGCAAGGTCAAGGAGTCGTGCCCCCAGGTGCGGGTGCTAGTGCTGACGAGCTACGACGAAGACGACGAGGTGTTCGGCGTGCTGAGCGCGGGGGCTAGCGGCTACGTGATGAAGGACGCGCGGCCGGAGACGGTGGTACAGGCGGTGAGGTCCGTCTTCGACGGTCAGGCCGTCTTCGACCAGGGCATCGCGCAGCGGGTCATCGAGGGTCCGCAAGCCTCTCCCGCAGAGGCCGAGGGCCTCTCCGAGCGGGAGCTCGAGGTGTTGCATCTGATGGCTGCCGGCAACAGTAACAAGGAGATAGCCGGTACGCTGTGGATCTCCGAGACTACCGTGAAGACCCACGTCAGCCATATCCTGCGCAAGCTCGGGCAGACCGACCGTACTCAGGCGGTCCTGCGGGCCGTGCGAAACGGCATCGTCAAGCTGGAAGCCGAGACGTAGCAGGCCCTCCGCGGCGTCATGCGACCGCATGACGCGCCATCATCCCAAAGAACGACCAAACCTATCGTCGTGATGACCCCCAGGTAGAGACGGTTGCAGGATGGTCTGCGCGGGTCTTCGCGGGGAGAATCGCCACAACGGAACATTGGCTTACCGCTGGCACCGGGTCCCAGCGTCCCTCTCATCGGGGTCGCGCGATGACCCCGAAGCGACGAGAAGGGCCGGCGGACCCGAGGCAGACGGGGGGAGGTGTGACTGGACATGATGGCTAAGTTCAACACCTGGCTGCAGAGCGAGGAGGGTGCCACCGCCGTCGAGTACGGCATCATGGTTGCCCTGATCGCGGTTGTCATTATCAGTGTCGTCACTTTGCTCGGCGGAGGTCTGCGGGAGACCTTCCAGAGCGTCGTAAACGCGCTCCCGTAGGCGATTCGATGGCAGGCCGGGACCCGAGAGGTTGAGCGCGTTTCGGGTCCCGGCCTTCTTTTTGGTATGTCCGTTCGGGCAGGACTAAGTGCTCGGATGGGAAAGTACCTGGTGGTCGTAGAAGGCGGCAGCTGTGGCGAACGGCGGAGAGGGACCGGGGGCTGATCGAGGATGAAGGTGTTCTTCCGCGAATCGCCGGGTGGACTTCGTGAGCGCTGCCCATTACATTCGCGCCGCCGCCGTCGTGCTGACGGCGGCGCGGCCGCTGTCGAGTTTGCGATCGTCTCCGGCGTGCTCGTTCTGCTCCTGCTCGGCCTGACACAGTTCGGCGTGATCTTCTATCAGTGGCTCGAGCTGGAGCACGCCGCGCGTGAAGGAGCGCGCTCCGCAGCCCTTTGGACCACCGACGACGTTGTTCGCAAGACCGTCCAGGACGCGGCACCCGGCATCACAATAGGGGCGGGCGCGATCACCATCGCGCGCCCCGCCGGGGCCGTCACGGGACATCCGGTGACGGTCACGGTGCGGCACAACGCACCCATCCTGGCACCCCTGATGGGGGAGCTTTTCGGCGGGGGCGGCACGGTACGTCTGGTGGCTTCGGCGACCCAGAGGATCGAGTGAAAGGCGATGATCCGGATGAGGACGCTGCTGAAGAGTGACGATGGAGCGGTTGCCGTGGTGGCAGGCGTATCGCTGTTGGCGCTCCTCATGCTGTCAGCACTCGTCGTGGATGTCGGCTACTGGTACAACGTGCGCCGGCAACTCCAAGCCGCCGCCGACGCTGGAGCTCTGGCCGGATGCCAGGAGCTGATAAACACCTCGAGCCCCAGCGCGGCCAATGCGCTTGCGGAAGAGTACGCGATGAGCAACGACGATCGCCCGGCCGACGGCATGGTCGTGGATGAGGTACAGGTAGGCTCCGACTACGTCACGGTGAAGACGGCCAAGGATGCGCCGGCCTGGCTGGCCGGTCTCTTCGGCAGCTCCGGAAAGCGCATCACCGCGACGGCCAAGGCTGTCGCGACACCCCTCTCTGGCGTGCGCCGACTCGTGCCATGGGCGCTTCCCATCATCGATGTGGTCGACCGGGTAGAGGTTGCGATCGTCTCGGGCAAGACGGTGCTCGGCACATGGAACCTGTCGAGTGTCGACGACGTGACCTACTCTGGTGCGATCACGGCACCGATCGGTCCCGGCTCGTATGACGTGCGCGTTCGCGTCTACAACACACATGGCATCTGGGAGGGCCTTGTCGACAATGAGGGCAAGGACATCCCGGCTGCCCGGCTGACGGTACCTGAACCAACCGCCGTGATCTCGGGTGTCTCGCTCAGCCGAGCATTCGTCAACGCTCAGAACCCGGAACCTGTGCTCGTGACCGTGCGCACGTCGTCTCCCCAGGCGAAGATGAGTATCAAGCTCGGCAATAAGGCCAAGGTGATGACGCCGAACGCAAGTGGCACTGAGTTCACCTATATGATCGGACCGGTCGACATGCCGCCCGAAGACGATCTGCTCACGCTTCTGGCCGTTGATGCGTATCCGGGGAGCAAGGATGACGGCGTCGATGCGTACGTGCTCAGGAGGCGGACAACTCACGTCATCGGCGGAGTAGATGTGGGTTCGCCCACTGGGCAGTTCTATGTCGCAAGCGGCAGCTCTGTGCCTGTCAAGGTCAATCTGCACGAGTATGCCAATCACGTCCATGACGGGACGCTCTATACGCTAAGAGTCGCTGGAGGATCCGGTGAGGTAGGCAACTACTGCGAGCTCAACTTCAAGGCGATCACCCATCTCCCGGGATGTCCGCCGGACGCCCCGGGGGCTGCGAACCCGCTTACCCCTGAGACATACTACGGCTGGACAGCGTACGGGTACGACCTAGGGATACATGTAGGCGATGTCATCACCACCAGTCCCGGCAACAGCGGGGCCAATACGCAGAAGGCCCTCGACTTCAGGTTCGCTCGTCTTTCGCCCGAAGAGCGCGTTGTGCACGTGCCGATCGTCGAGAAGATCGAGGCGAAAAAGGGCGGTGCGTACGACGTCAAGGTCGTGAACTACGGTGCATTCCGGGTTACCGACTACGGCAAGGATGGCTCTGTTCGGGGCTACTTCCTGCAGTACACACCGACTCCGGGATCCTACGGACCCGGCGGTGGCGGTCCGGGATACAGTAGCCTAGGTGCGCGCCTTGTGATGCCATAGCGGGACCGGTGTTTGGAGCAAGGGAAGCGATTTCCGAGGGGGACGCCCATGCGTTCGAAGATCCTGATACTGGTGGTGGCCCTGGTCTTGGGCGGACTGGCAGCGATCCTGGCCGCGCGCTACATCACCGGCGCGCGCTCCACGATCGAAGCTGAGAGCAAGCCCGTGAAGGTGCTCGTTGCCGCCGAGGACATCCCGCGGGGGCTATCGGCTGAGGAACTGCTCTCCAAGAAGCTGATCCTTCGCCAGGAGGTGCCGGCCAGATTTGTCGCCGCAGGCGCGATCTCCTCAGAGCGTGGGATTGAGGGCCAGGTTCTCGCGACGCCCCTTTCGAAGGGGGAGCAGGTCACCCGTGCCCGCTTCCAAATCCCCAGCCAGGCCGGGCTTGCCTACAGTGTCCCCAAGGATGTAGTTGCGATCACCATACCGGTCAATGAGGAGCGTGGTGTTGCAGGTCTCGTCAAGCCTGGCGACCACGTGACTGTCTTCGCCAGCTTCAAGAAGGCCGGCGGCGAGGCCGACGAGAACGTGACCAAGATGCTCCTTCCCGGCGTTCGAGTTCTTGCGGTCGGATCCTCGCTCGCGGCGGAGGAGGCGGCTGCCGATGAAGCCGGTGGGCAGCGTGGATTCGTTTCGAGCGACCGGGCAGGGGCGGCGCAGCAGATTCCAACCGCGATGACGCTGGCGGTCACCGCGCCGGAGGCCGAGCGGCTGGTATTCGCTCTTGAGAACGGCGACATCTGGGTAGGTCTTCTGCCAGCGACCGCGACCCAGCTACCGGCCACCAAGGGGCAGACCTACCAGTCGGTGCTGAGGTAGCGTCGACATGGCCTCCGTCCTGATCGTTGAGCCCCCCTCGGACTTCGTCGACCAAATGGGCGTCCTGTTGGGTGCCGATGCCGATGTGGTGCTTTCCACGGTCGGGACGCTTGAGGAAGCCGAGTTGGTTGTTGCCGAGACCCCGCCTCACGTAGTCCTGGTGGGTCCAGGGATCGTCGGCGAGCGTGCGCTGGCATTCGCTCAGAGTATCGCCGTCGCAGGGAAGTGCACGGCCGTCGTGCTGATTGCCCCTGAGCTCACCACCGAACTGCTCCGCAGCGCCCTGCATGCGGGCGTGAGTGATGCGGTAGCCGCCGATGACAAGGCCACAGAGATACACGCGGCGGTACGACGCGCGATCACCACCGCCGAAGGCGCGCGGCTCACTACGCCAGCGAGTGTGGAGGAGCCTGAGGAGAGCGGACTCGCCAGGGTCATTTCGATCTTCGGGACCAAGGGAGGAGTTGGAAAGACCGTCCTCGCCACCAATCTCGGAGTAGCACTGAGCAAGATGATGGGTAAGCGCACGATCCTCGTCGACCTAGATCTGCAGTTCGGAGATTGTGCGATCATGCTAGGCCTGAAGCCTGCCAGAACGATTCTTGATGCTGTGAAGGCTCTGGACCGACTGGACGCCGACATGCTCGGCAGCATGCTCGTCGAGCACCCTTCCGGTCTGCGCGTGCTCCTAGCTCCGGTGCAGCCCGAGGACGCGGAGTCGGTAACGACGACGCGCATCAATCACATAGTCAGCCTTCTGCGCGAGATGGCTGACTATGTGGTGATCGACACGGCCGCCACTCTCGACGAGACGGTACTCGCCGCGCTCGACAGGAGTGATTCCGTCTGCGCTGTGACGATGATGGATGTTGCGAGCATCAAGAACACCAAGATCTCGCTACAGAAGCTGCGCCAGCTTGGCTACCAGAACGGTCTCATGCGCGTGATTCTGAATCGAGCGGACAGCAAGGTCTGGCTCGAGCCCGGTCAGGTGGAGCAGGCGATCAGTTCGAAGATCTGGGTTCAGGTGCCGAGCGACAGAGTCGTTCCGCGCTCAGTGAACAAGGGTGTCCCAGTAGTTCTTGAGGCTCCGAAGAGCGAGGTCGCCCGGAGCATCCTGTCCATCGCCAAGAAGATGGTCGAAGAAGAGGAGGCGACCGATCATGTCGCTTAGGGACCGTCTCACCCGCGGGGTGGACACACCTCAACCGGTCCAGGACGCCGTCTCCGCAGGCAAGGTGGTGGCCAGGAACACGGCGACGCAGGACGCCAAGGACGCCATCAAACGTGATGTCCACTACCTCTTGATAGAGGAGCTCGGGACGCAGCTGGACGGGGACGACCCCTCGATTCGCTTCCAGATCGAGCGGAAACTCCAGGAACTCATCGGACAGGAGTCTACGCCGCTCTCGGCAGAGGACAAGCGCGAGATCGTGGGCGACGTCCTTGACAACATGCTCGGCTACGGCCCCATCACGCCGCTGCTGGCTGACCCGAGCGTCACGGAAGTGATGGTGAACAACGCCGACCGGGTCTACATAGAGCGCGGGGGCAAGATTCTCCAGACCGACAAGCGCTTCATCGACGAGCAACATCTTGTGCGCACGATCGACCGCATAGTCAGCCAGGTGGGTCGCCGAATCGACGAGAGTTCGCCAATGGTCGACGCTCGCTTGCCTGACGGCTCGCGCGTCAACGCCGTCATCCACCCGCTCGCCATCAATGGGCCGATGCTGACGATACGCAAGTTCGCGCACGATCCGTTCACGGTCGACGACCTTATCGGCTTCGGTACCCTTGACCCCAAGGTCGCGTCATTCCTGGACACGTGCGTTCGAGGGCGATTGAATGTAGTGATCTCGGGGGGCACGGGCAGCGGCAAAACAACGCTGCTGAACGTTATGTCCTCGTTCATCCCAGCCGATGAGCGCATAGTCACCATTGAGGACGCCGCCGAATTGCAGCTTCGGCAGGAGCATGTGCTGCGTCTCGAGTCCAGGCCCCCCAACATCGAGGGCAAGGGGCAGGTCACAATCCGGGATCTCGTCCGCAACTCGTTGCGCATGCGTCCCGATCGCATCGTCGTGGGCGAGGTACGTGGTGGCGAGGCGCTCGACATGTTGCAGGCTATGAACACCGGCCACGATGGCTCTCTCACGACCATCCACGCGAACTCCCCCCGCGACGCCCTTGCGCGCATCGAGACGATGGTACTAATGAGCGGGCTCGACCTGCCGGTCCGGGCCACTCGCGAGCAGATTGCATCGGCGCTCAACTTGCTTGTGCACCTCGCTCGACTCCGTGACGGTACGCGGCGTGTCGTCCAGGTCTGCGAGCTGCAGGGCATGGAGGGTGACACTGTCGTGCTTCAGGATCTGTTCTACTTCGACTACTCCATGGGCATCGACGACTCAGGTCGCTTCCGGGGACACATCAAGGCCACCGGCCTCCGCCCGAAGTTCTCGCGGCATCTCGAGGATCTTGGACTACCGATGCCCGCTGAGATGTTCGAGTACGAGCCTCCCGAGAAGAGGTGATAGGGTGCGGTCGCGTGCGCTGCTGGCGGGTCTGCTGACGCTATCGCTGCTCATTCCCGCCGGGATCACGGTGCAGGCGGCGGATGGAGGAGGACTGACAGCTGTCGTCCAGGGCCTGGACACCTCGGCCTACCCGAAGGTCGTGCTGACAGTCATTCTCCCCGCAGAGCTCGTGCAGGGCGGAGCGAAGGTCGAGAAGGTCGAGGTCCGCGAAAACGGTTCGACGCTCTCGGATGTGGCATTTGACGCCGAGGTGAGCCGGACCGAGGCCGTCGACGTGATCCTGGTGATGGACACAAGCGGCAGTATGAAGGGCGCGCCACTGGACAACGCCAAGAAGGCCGCCAGGGCGTTCGTCGGCAAGCTGCGCGGAGATAGCCGCGTCGCCATTGTGGGCTTCAGCTCGCGTCCCCGACTGGCTGTCGGATACACAGAGGACAGATCACGGCTTCTCAGCGTTGTGGACGGCCTCGAGGCGGGTGGCGAGACCGCGCTCAACGATGCCGTTGTGACCGCGCTTGGACTGGTGCAGAGAAGCCAGCAGGGTCGGGCGAACATCGTTCTCCTATCGGACGGCGGAGACACAACGAGCATCAACTCGCTCGACAACGTAGCCAAGCGCCTTAAGGAGGCGCGCACGCCCATCTATGCGATCGCGCTCGAGAGCGACGAAGCCAACGTGCAAGCGCTTCGAGTGCTCGCCGGGCAGTCGGGTGGCAGACTGCTCGCCGTGAAGGACGCGTCCACACTCGCGGGTCTTTACGAGGGCATAGCCAATGAGCTTCAGAGCCGATACTCGGTGACGTTCACTGGACGAGAGCCGAACACCAAGGATCTGGACTTCGACGTGGTTGTTGTGGCCGGGGGTCGCGAGGCCAGGGGGAGCACTGTCGCTGAGAACCCGCAGTTCGCGGATGTTGAGCTGCTGGCCGGCACGGGCCTCTCCGAGGTGCGCCCAGCCAATCCACTCTATCTGTTCTGGGCTGTCGCGCTAGCCTTCGGCGCTGTCGTCTTGCTGGTTGTGGGGGGCGTGCTGCTCATTGTGAGGCCCGGCACCGCGTTGGAGCATCTGGCGTACTACGAGCAGCTTAGAAGGAGAGCCGATGCGCTCCCTACCGGCGAGGATGCAGATGACACATCGGTGAAGGCCCGAATGGTCGGGGCGGTGGAGTACCTGGCCGGGAAGCGGGGCATAACCCCATATGTCGCACGCAGACTGATCCAGGCGGACCTGCCTCTCAGGCCAGCTGAGTACATAGCCGCACATCTGCTTCTCGTAGTCGGTGTCGGCACACTCCTGCAGCTTGTGTCGGGCTCGGTGATACTGAGTCTCGGGTCGGTTCTACTGGCTACCATCTTGCCGATGATGTGGGTTCAGTTCCGAGTAGACAGGCGCCGAGCCCGGTTCGAGGAGCAGCTTCCCGAGCTGCTGTCGCTAGTAGCCGGATCGCTCAGGGCGGGCTGGGGGATGCAGCAGGCGATCGACCTGGTGGTAGAGGAGATGCCCCCGCCGGTCTCGACGGAGTTCAAGCGGGTCCAGGTGGAGACACGACTCGGCTTGGATCTTGAGGAGTCTCTGAGAGCGCTTGCGGAGCGGATCGAGAGCGATGACTTCCGCTCGGTGGTAACGGCCGTCGCCATACAGCGCGAGGTCGGCGGCAACCTGGCAGAGGTGCTCGATATCGTGGCGAACACGATCAGAGAGCGCGAGTCGCTTAGGCGGCATGTACGCGGTCTCACCGCCGAGGGTAGGATGTCAGCCGTGGTGCTCGTCATCTTGCCCTTCGCCCTATTCCTCATGATTACTCTGGTTAACCCAAACTACATGGGGCAGCTCGTGGCGCACTGGTTCGGCTTCGCGCTGGTCGTCTTCGGCCTTGTGCTGCTCGCCATGGGGGTCTGGTGGCTCCTTCGAGTCTCAAGGATCGAGGCCTGACATGGCGACTCTTGCACTCGCCGCGTCCTTGGCAGGCGTAGCAGGCGGACTCGCTGTCTACGCGTTGCTCGGTATCGTCTTCTCGGAGCAATCGCAGGTCCAGCGCCGATTGCGCGGGATGTCCGCCTACGAGACCACGCAGGCGCTAGAAGCGCAGCCACTTCTGCAGCCATTTGGCGAGCGGATCGTGAGGCCTCTGGCGCGGCGGCTGAGTGAGACCGTCCAGAGCCTGGGGCCGAGCGACTACAAGGAGCGGCTGCGCGAGCGTGTCATGCTCGCAGGCGATCCCGGAGGTATGGATGTCGGCAGGTTCATGTCCGCCAAGATTCTGCTGGGCTTTGGGTCACTCGTGCTCTTCGTCGTTGTCGCGTTCATCATGTCGCTAGCACCGCTTTCGTGGCTGCTGTTCGGGATTCCCCTTGTCGCCCTTGGGTTCTTCGCTCCCGACCTGTGGCTGCGTTCCAGGATCGAGGAGCGCCAGAAGGCCATTCGCAGGGCGCTGCCCGACATGCTCGACATGCTGAACATTAGCGTGGAGGCAGGCCTTGGCTTCGATGCCGCCTTGGCCAAGATCGTCAAGGCGAGCGCCGGACCACTGTCGCAGGAGTTCGCTCGCACCCTGAAGGAGATCCAGTCGGGTCTGTCGAGGGGTGATGCGCTCCGCAGTCTCGCACGACGCACCCAAGTCCCCGAGCTTAGCTCGTTCATCATGGCCATAGTTCAGGCCGAGCAGTTTGGTATTTCGGTGAGCACAGTGCTGCGCACCCAGGCGAAGGAAATGCGGCTCAAGAGGCGCCAGCTCGCCGAAGAGCAGGCGCAGAAGCTACCGGTCAAGATAGTGTTCCCGCTGGTGCTGTGCATTCTGCCCGCGACGATGATCGTCATCTTGGGCCCTGCAGTGGTGTCGATCGGTGGGGCGATGGGCTTCATCAACTGAGACGGAGGCGTACCGACTATCGGTTCTGCAGCCCGTGGTCTGCGGGACCACGCGGGGCATGTGGAGATCACGGGGAGGAACACATGTACGGATCAAAGGGACTTGTTGCGGTGCTGGCCCGCTCATCTCTGGCCTGCGCGCTGGTCTTGTCCGTTTGGGCAGCTGCTGCGCCTGGACTTACCGCAGCCCCCGGCGTCGAGCAGTATCGGTACTCGGCTCGATGGCCGCGACCTACGTGGCACTTGAGCAAGCCTGCTGGTGTGGCGATGAGTACCTCCGGGATCGTGTACGTGGCAGATCGGGACAATAACCGTATCGAGGTTTATGCGCGCTCAGGCGAGCGTCTGGGCCGGTGGGGTGAGTCCGGCACATCGATTGGCCGCTTTCGTGCGCCGACGGGCGTCACAGTCGATCCATCGGGCTCTGTGTATGTAACCGACCGGGACAACCATAGGGTGCAGAAGTTCACGGCCGCAGGCGTGCCGGTGCTGCAGTGGGGCGGGTCGGGCACGGCGGTGGGCCAGCTCAGCATGCCAACTGGCATCGCGGTCGACACAGTCGGCAACGTATACGTAGCCGACACCGGCAACAACCGCATCCAGAAGTTCGACGCGAACGGAAACCACCTGGCGTCTTGGGGGACCCCGGGGTCGGGTGCCGGGCAGTTTCTCTCCCCGAAGGGTGTGGCGGTGGACTCGCTTGGGAACGTCTATGTCGCCGACACCAACAACCAGCGGATACAGAAACTGAACTCGAGCGGAGTCTTCCAATCCGCGTGGGGCATCCGTGGCACGCTGAACGGTCAGTTCAAAGACCCCGAGGGCGTGAGCGTGGATTCGGCGGCGAACGTCTATGTCGCTGACACGAACAACCACCGTGTGCAGAAGTTCTCGTACAACCCGGGCAGCGGCGCCCACATCTACGAGACGCAGTGGGGCAGCAAGTACAACACCTCGAGTTCGGAGGATTGGGAGTTTGACGATCCGAGCGGCATTGCGGCGGTGAGCACCCCGGATGGGATCCACGTCTATGTGGCTGACACCGACAACGATCGCATCCAGGTGTTCTCGACCGCCGGTGCCGGGTTGATGATAGGCGGGAGCTGGGGCAAGAGCGATGCGCGGTTCAAGTACGCGGCTGACGTGGCGGCCGGTTCGGGTGGCGTCTATGTCGTCGACCGCGACAACAGCCGAGTCCAGCGCTTCACGAATGAGGGCCTGTTCGTTGGCAAGTGGGGCACCTATGGCACCACTCAGAACAACCAGTTCAACAAGGCGCTCGGAGTAGCGTGCGACTCGGCCGGCAACGTCTACGTTGCGGACACCGGCAACCACAGGGTTCAGAAGTTCGCGGCCAACGGGTTCTTCTGGACTAAATGGGGGAGCAGTGGAAGCCAGAACGGGTGGTTCTCAAGCCCCAAGGCTATCGCGTGCGCCGGGGCCGACTACGTCTACGTGGCTGACAGCGGCAACAACCGCATTCAGCGCTTCTCGGCTCTAGGTGAGTACCAGACCAAGTGGGGCACGCTCGGCTCGGGAGAGGGCGGCTTCAGCAACCCGTCGGGTGTGGCGGTGGATCCGTCCGGCAACGTATACGTGGCCGATACGGGCAACCACAGGATTCAGAAGTTCACCAGGGATGGCGGATTCCTGTTGGCGTGGGGAGCTCTCGGGACTGGGACAGGCCAGTTCTCCTCGCCCAACGACGTCGCATGTGACGCCGACGGCAACGTATTCGTGGCCGACACGGGCAACCACAGGGTTCAGAAGTTCGGGCCGTCCGGTACGCCACTCGCGTCCTGGGGAATCCAGGGCTCCGAGGAGGGCGAGTTCTGGTCGCCGACGGGCATCGCGGTCGACAGTGCCGGCTATGTGTACGTGGCCGACCGCGACAACCACCGTGTCCAGCGGTTCGTCCCACCCATGAGCGTCGCGATCAGCGGGGTGGAGGAAGGTCGGGCGTATCGGACCTCGGTCACATGGGGCGTCAGCTTCGTCGGGACGGGCATCACGGCCAGGACGATCACCTTCAACGGCATCCCTGTGCCTTGGGAGCCGCCGGAGACACGTAGGACTGTCAGTGTCGACGGAGCCTATTCGCTGAGCGCTGTGGCCAGGGATGCTGGCGGTGAGGCTTCGCGTACCGTGCGCTTCACCATAGATCGCACGCCTCCCAAGACCGTAGCGAGTGCCGCCGCCACCTACGATGACGTGGCGAAGGTCCACCTTGGCGCCACCGACGCGCTTTCAGGAGTGGACCGTACATACTACCGGTTGGGCGACGGCCCACTGACAGAGGGAGCCATCGCCACAGTTACGAGAGCGAGCGGATCGCACAGGCTGGAGTTCTGGTCTGTTGACAAGGCTGGCAATGAGGAGTCGCGGACTGCGATCACCTTCGCGGTGAGGGATACTCTGCCGCCCGTTACCACGAGCGACGCGAAATCGTCGTATGAGAGTACTGCGACAGTCCGGCTCTCGGCGACCGATGCGGGCTCGGACGTGGCTGCCACGTACTACACGCTGAACGGAGGCGCGATCACCACCGGGACCGTCATCAGCGCAGGCGACCCGGGATCTCACGAGGTCAAGTTCTGGTCGGTGGACTCGCTGGGTCATATCGAAGAGACAAGAACGGCCGCATTCCACGTCACAGTTGGCAGTCGCATCGCGCTAAGCGCTAGCCCGGTCCGGCTGACGTACGGAGGAAGCCTGAGGCTAGTGGCGACGCTGACCCGCCAGAATGATGGGCGTGCACTTCCGGAGCAGCGGGTGATATTCGAGCACTGGCATCGCGGGCGCTGGACGCATCTCGGATCCACTGACTCGGCCACGGGGGTCCATGTGGCGTACACGAAGCCGTGGGCGAACAACATATACAGGGCACGCTTTGGGGGATCCGATGACGTGCTTCCATCTGCCAGCTCGGTCCAACGCGTTCAGGTTCGTGCCAAGCTGACAGCCCCGTATGCACCCAGCGTGGCCTATCGCAACCGTGCGTTCACCACCTACGGTTGGATGACGCCCAGACACTGGAGTGGCCGCATTCTCATCCGCTGCGAGCGCTACGAGAACGGCCGGTATGTCTTGCGTCGGACGTATTGGGCACCTCTCTATCGCGTCTACAGCTACAACCGCTACGTGGGCAGTGTGTCTCTTCCCTACGCTGGCCAGTGGCGCCTGAGGGCGTACCACGCAGACGCGACTCACATCGCCAGCTACAGCCCACCGAGGTACCTCACCGTGAGGTAGAGTTCCTTGCCGGTCGCCGGGGGTGCGGGGAGAAGGGCGGCGAGCCGCTCCTCGTGCCCTCGTCGCTCTCTTGGGAGGCGCATTCGGTGTTGCCGTGCGGTCTTTCCAGGTACCATCGTGCGCGCACATGCTAGTGCCGTCGACAAGGTGTGGTGCGAAGGAGGCTGACGGGCGTGGATCGCGACAAGATAGCTGCGGGAGTTCGTGCGATCCTCGAGGGCATCGGAGAGGACCTCTCGCGTGAGGGGCTGATCGGCACACCGGAGCGCGTGGCGGCTATGTACGCGGACATCTTCTCGGGCACGGGGGCTGACCCGGCGGAGCACTTCGAGGTGACGTTCAGCGAGGATCACCGAGAGATGATCCTCGTTCGAGATATCCCGCTCTACTCCGTTTGCGAGCATCATCTGATGCCGTTCCTGGGTAAGGCGCACGTTGCGTACGTGCCCGGCAAGGACGGGCGCATCTGCGGGTTGTCCAAGCTTGCCAGGGTGGTGGAGGTCTACGCCCGCAGGCTTCAGGTCCAGGAGCGTATGACCGGTCAGATCGCGGACACGATAGTCGGACATCTCAGCCCCGCCGGGGTGATGGTGGTTGTAGAGGCTGAGCATCTCTGCATGTCGATGCGCGGCGTGCGCAAGCCGGGCCACATCACTGTGACGTCGGCCGTCCGCGGCATCTTCCAGAGCAACCCGGCCACTAGATCGGAGGCCATGTCTCTGATCAGCGGCCGCTGACATGCTCTGGCGCTGCGGCCGGCACACGCTCGCTCTTGCGCGCCCGATCGTGATGGGTGTCCTGAACGTCACGCCCGACTCGTTCTCGGACGGGGGCGACTTCGCGGACCCGCTGGCGGCGGTCGCCCATGGGCGCAAGCTCGCGGAGATGGGTGCGGCGATCGTGGATGTGGGCGGAGAGTCGACGCGGCCGGGAGCGGAGCCGGTCGCCCCGGCCGAGGAGCTAGCGCGCGTCCGTCCGGTAGTCGCCTCATTCGCCGAGGACGGAGCGGTGCCGGTGTCCATCGATACGCGACATGCCGTTGTCGCTCGGGGCTGCGTGTACGCGGGCGCCTCGATCATCAACGACGTCTCCGGTTTCAGAGACCCGGAGATGATGGATGTGGCCACAGGCTGTGACGCGGGTCTGATCGTCATGCACATGCTCGGCGACCCGCAGCTCATGCAGCACGACCCGCGATATGAAGACGTGGTAGCTGAGGTTGTCGACTTCCTCGCCGAGCGAGTGGCGCTCCTCACTGGGGCAGGTGTGGCACCGGATCGCATCGCCATCGACCCCGGCATCGGATTCGGCAAGACGCTGGAGCACAACCTCGCGCTGCTCAGGGGAGTGCCGGAGCTTGCGGCTCTGGGCAGGCCGATCGTGGTGGGCGCGTCACGCAAGCGCTTCATCGGCGAGATCACCGGAGAGACGGAGCCGCGCGAGCGACTGGGAGGCAGCATCGCGGCCGCGCTCTTCGCGGTCGAGCGCGGGGCGAGCGTGCTGCGCGTCCACGACGTGCGCGAGACCGTGCAGGCGCTAGCGGTGGCGAGTTCGCTGGGGACTAGCTCCGAGTGAGCCCCAGGGCATCTGGCGTACACTAGCCCCATGACCGACGCCTACATCGGCCTGGGTTCCAACGTCGGCGACCGGCTCCAGAGCCTCTCTCGCGCTTGCGTGGCGATGAGCGTGCTCCCTGGGACCACGCTCGTCACGGTTTCCCACGCCTACGACTCCGAGCCGTGGGGCGTCACCGACCAGCCGTCCTACGCCAATGCGGTGGCTCGGTTGCACACGACACTCCGCGCCGACCAGCTGCTTGGGTATCTGAAGGACATCGAGCGGTCACTGGGGCGCACAGATGACGAGGAGCGCTTCGGGCCTCGGGCGATCGACCTCGACATCCTTCTCTTCGGCGACGAGGAGTGGGCCACCGATAACCTCTGCATCCCGCACCCACGCATGGCCGAGCGCGAGTTCGTACTGGTCCCGCTGAAGGACGTCTGGCCCGACGCGCGGTGGCCCGACGGCCGGCCGATCGCCGACAAGGGGTGGGTGGGTCGGATACTCGGCGATCTTGGCCCCATCCCGGAGGCAGCGGAGTTCACGGTGGGTCCGTCGGGCGAGGGAGAGCGCGCGGGCGCGAGCGGCGCTCCCACTGATGCGGCGGACGAGGCCAGCGCGCCCATGCCGCCCGGGGAAGTCGAGTGGGTCCCCGTCGAGACCATCAGCAGCTTCGGCCGAATAGACGCCGCACCCGACATCTCGATGGGCTTCCTGGCCATGGTGCTGGAGCAGGAGAAGATCCCGTTCCTTTGGGATCCTCACCCGCCCGACGTGAACTACAACCCCTGGGGACTCACGACCACTATCCGGCTGATGGTCCCATCGCCCTACGCCGAGCGGGCGCAGCGCGTCTTGCGAGAGGCTGCGGCGGCCCCGCCCGAGGAGCCGGACGCCTGAGGGGGAGAGCCCCCGCCCGAGGAGCCGGACGTATGAGGGAACCGGCCCCGCCAAACCCATTACGCCGCAGGTAGCGTGCTATACTGCTCACTCACCAGCAAGCAGCCCGTGCCGCAGGGAAGTCACCCCACGAGGGACCGCTGGGACCCCGGAGACGGGGCCTGGACGGCCAGAGGGAGGTAGCCCGCTATGAGCACATCACCTATGCCGGAACCCACCACGCCAGTAACCGTCACATCCCTTCGCGAGGCCAAGACCCAAGGCCGTCGGATCGTCATGGTCACGGCCTACGACACGCCCAGCGCCCGTCTCGTCGATGAGGCAGGCGTGGACATCGCCCTCGTTGGCGACTCGCTGGGAATGACCGTGCTCGGCCTGGGATCCACCCTGCCGGTGACCATGGACGACATGGTGCGCCACACCGCCGCCGTTGCACGCGGTGCTCGGCGAGCGATGGTCGTGGCCGACATGCCGTTCCTGAGCTTCCAGGTCACCCCCGAGGACGCTCTGCGCAACGCCGGCCGGCTCGTGGCCGAGGGCGGTGCCGCCGCCGTCAAGGTGGAGGGCGGCGAGCGGATAGCCGGGACGGTAGCGCGGATCGTGGGCGCGGGCATCCCTGTCATGGGTCACGTGGGGCTCACGCCGCAGTCGGTACACCAGCTCGGAGGCTACAGAGTGCAGGCGAGGGGTGTCGCCGAGGCGCTGCGCCTGATCGCGGACTGCCGGGCGCTGGAAGAGGCCGGGGCCTTTGCGGTGGTGCTGGAGTGCATCCCCGCCGAACTGGCGGAGATCGTTACGGCCGAGATCGCTATACCCACGATCGGCATCGGCGCCGGGACCGGCTGTGACGGCGAGGTGCAGGTGCTGCACGACATACTCGGCATGTCCGAGAGGACGCCTCGGCACGCCAAGCGATACGCCGAGCTGGCCACGGCGACGGTGGAGGCGGTGCGCGCGTACGCTGAGGAGGTGCGCTCGGGCACCTTCCCGACAGACGCGCAGGCGACGCACATGGATCCCGAGGCGCTCGACGGTGTGCGCTCCGCCCGGACGCAGAGGCTGAGGAGCGTCTCCGGCGGGCAGGAGGGCTGAGCGCGGATGGAGCGCGTCGACTCCAAGGAGGAGGTGCGAGGCGCGCTTGCGCCCGTGCGCCGCGAGGCGCGCACGATCGGCTTCGTACCCACCATGGGCGCGCTCCACGAGGGCCATCTGTCGCTTGTGGCCGCAGCGCGCGCGAGGACCGACCACGTTGTGGTGTCGATCTTCGTGAATCCCACGCAGTTCGGGCCGAGCGAGGACTTCGAGTCCTACCCGCGCGACCTGAAGAGCGATCTAGATGTATTGGGCGCCGAGGGAGCGGACCTCGTCTTCACCCCTTCCGTCGCGGCGATGTACGCGCCCGACGCGCAGGTCACCGTGGATCCGGGGCCGCTCGCAGCGCGCTGGGAGGGTGCGAGCCGGCCTGGTCACTTCGCCGGAGTTGCCACCGTGGTGGCGAAGCTGCTTGGCGTCGTTCGCCCGGACGTGGCTTTCTTCGGCGAGAAGGACTACCAGCAGCTCAAGGTGGTGCAGCGCATGGCGCTCGACCTGGACCTCGGGACGGAGATCGCCGCGTGCCCCACAGTGCGCGACTGCGACGGGATCGCCATCTCCAGCCGCAACGTCGCGCTCGCCTCTGCCGAGAGGCGGGCGGCCACGTCGCTCAGCCGCGGTCTGGCGGCGGCCGCTGCCGCCGCTGCCGCCGGCGAGAGTGATGCCGAGGCGCTGCGCCGGATGGTGGCCGAAACCGTGGAGGCTGAGCCGCTCGCCGCTCTCGACTACGCCGCCGTGGTGGACCCGGAAACACTGGAGCCGCTCACGGCCCTCACCGGCCCGGCGCGAGCTCTGGTGGCGGCGAGGGCGGGGGCTGTTCGGCTGATCGACAACGTCGCGCTGGAGCCCGCCGCCGGCGGGAGCGGCCGGTGATCGACTACTCCGCCCTGCAGTCGGAGGTGCGGCAGCTCGCCCGCGAGCGCGGCGCGGTCCTCCTCGCGCACAACTACCAGCGGCCCGAGGTGCAAGACGTCGCGGACTTCGTTGGGGACTCGCTCGGCCTGTCCCGCGAGGCGGCGTCCACCGACGCAAACATCATCGTCTTCGCCGGCGTCCACTTCATGGCCGAGACCGCCAAGATCCTCTCGCCCGACAAGACGGTGCTCATGCCCGAGCCCGGCGCCGGTTGTCCCATGGCCGACATGATGAGCGCGGCTGACGTCGTGGGTTGGCGAGCCCGCCACCGCGGGGTCCCCCTTGTGACGTACGTGAACTCGACGGCTGCGGTAAAAGCGGTGACCGACATCTGCTGCACCTCGGCCAACGCGGTGCAGGTGGTGCGCTCGCTGGGCGAGCCCGAGGTGCTGTTCGGACCCGACAAGAACCTCGCGGCCTGGGTCTCCTCCAAGCTCCCCGATGTCTCCATCATCGCCTGGGAAGGCTGGTGCCCAACGCACGACGAGGTGACCCGGGAGCAACTCGAAGCGGCCATCGCCGAGCACCCCGATGCCGTTGTCGTGGCGCACCCCGAGTGCCGCCCCGAAGTGCTCGAACTCGCCGACGAGGTGCTGTCCACCAGCCAGATGCTGCGGTACGCGGAGGCCTCGGACGCTGCAGACATACTGGTCGTGACAGAGGCGGGGCTGCTGCACGGGCTGGCGAAGGTGGCGCCCCAGAAGCGCCTTCATCACCTTCGGCCGGCCATGCTGTGTCCCAACATGAAGGTCACCACCCTGGAGAAGGTCAGGGACAGCCTGGCCGAGATGCACACCGCGATCGAAGTGCCCGAGCCCGTGCTGAGCGAGGCACGTGGCGCGGTCGAGCGCATGATCGCGGTGGCGTGAGATGACTCACCCGGCGGAGCACGACACCACGAGAGAACGCCGCAGTGGCCTTCCGGAGCGGCCGGTGCTCACGGATGCGGCTAGACTGCCGGACGTGTTCGGCAGGCGGTATCTGCTGGAGTTCGACACGGAGGCGATCCCTCGGCACCACAGCGATGTGCTGGTGATCGGCTCGGGCATTGCCGGGCTCACCACAGCCCTGGCGGCCTCCCGCTCCCGGACCGTTTCCCTCGTCACCAAGGGCACCCTGTCCGAGGCGGGCACGTGGTACGCGCAGGGAGGCATAGCGGGGGCGGTGGGTGAGACCGACTCGGTGGAGCTCCACCTCGCCGACACGCTGCTCGTGGGGCAGGGTCTTTGCGAGGAGTCCGTAGTGCGAGCGGTGGTGGGTGAAGCCGCCGACGCGCTTCGAGAGATCGCTGAGCTAGGCGTGCGATTCGACCGCGAGGCCAGCGGGGAGGTCGCGCTCGCTCGCGAGGGAGGGCACAGCCTGCCGAGGGTGCTGCACACCGGCGACTCCACGGGCGCCGCTGTGCAGGAGACGCTCACAGGCCTGGTCCGCCGGCGGGGGAAGGTCTCGCTGCACGAATCCCGATTCCTGGTCGACCTCCTCACAGCCGGTGATCGCTGCGTGGGCGCGCTCGTGATGGACACCGGATCGCGATCGCTCGAGGCCTTCTGGGCGGATGCGGTGGTGCTCGCCACGGGCGGGTGCGGTCACGCGTACAGGGTTACTACGAACCCCGCTCTCTCCACCGGCGACGGGGTGGCCGCGGCCTGGAGGGCGGGCGCTGACATCGCGGACATGGAGTTCGTGCAGTTCCACCCCACCGCGCTGGACAGCGGCGCGAACCCCAGGTTCCTCATCACGGAGGCCCTGCGCGGCGAGGGGGCATACCTGCTCGACTGCGACGAGCGCCGCTTCATGCCCGACGTGCACGAGCTAGCTGAGCTAGCACCGCGCGACGTCGTGAGCAGGGCGATCGAGCGCGTGATGGCGCGCTGCGGCCGCCCCAATGTGTGGCTGGACGCCAGGCACCTGGACGCGGAGCATCTGCGGCGCCGGTTCCCGACAGCCTGGGAGCGCTGCGCCTCGGCGGGATTCGACCTCTCTGTCGACCTCGTACCAGTGGCTCCGGCCGCGCACTACATGATCGGGGGCGTGCGGGTAGACATCGACGGTCGCTCGTCGCTCCCAGGCCTGTACGCCGCCGGCGAAGTGACCGCGTCGGGACTGCACGGAGCCAACCGCCTCGCCTCCAACTCGCTCCTCGAGGGCCTGGTGTTCTCTCGGCGGATCGTCCGAGCCCTCGAGCATGACCGCGGCACCACGCCACCGCTGAGGGTCGTGTCGTCGCCGTGGGATTCGGCTGCCGCCTTCAACCAGCCACTCGCTCGCGAGACGGTGCAGGGCGTCATGAGCACCTTCGTGGGGATGACGCGCTCCGACGGCGGACTCGCCGAGGCGGCCTCGCTGCTGCAGGAGATGAGTGCGATCCTGGGCGTCACCTTCCATCGTGCCGAGGAGATAGAGCTGCAGAACCTGGTCACAGCCGCCACGCTGGTGACGCACGCGGCGTGGTTGCGCGAGGAGAGCCGCGGCGCTCACCACCGGGCAGACCACCCCGGCCGGGACGACGAGCTTTGGCTGAGCCACCTTGTGTGGCATCGAGGTTCGATGCCCGAGACGGTCCCGGTGGGCGGACTCGGCGACATCGCGGCCGCTGGGGCGTCCGTGCTCGACGACAGCTCCAGTGGCGAGGTGGCGCGCCCATCGGCGCCGACAGGCGGGGTCTAGCGGGCGATGTTCGAGCTTCCCAACACCGACGACGTTATCGCGCGCGCGCTCGCGGAGGACCTGGGCGTCTCGCCACGCCGCCTGCTCGATCACTCGGCCGACCCCCAGGATCTGCTGGCTCGCGATGTGACCTCGGCGGCGGTACTCCCCGCAGGCGCTCGCTTCGAGGGCGTGGTGGTCGCGCGCGAGGCATGCGTGGTCTGCGGCCTCCCGGTGGCGGCGCGCGTCTGGGCGATGCTGGCGCAGGCTGCGGATGCAAAAGAGGCCGTGGACGTCTTCCCGACAGTGGCCGAAGGCTCCGCGGTGGAAGCGGGCACGGTTGTCGCCGAGGTAGAGGGCCCCGCGGCGCTCGTGCTGGTCGGCGAGCGAACGGCACTCGACTTCATGGCGGTGCTCTCGGGCATCGCCACCGAGGCCCGACGGTGGCAGGAGGAGGCCGGAGAAGGGCTCGCGGTGTGTGACACCCGCAAGACGGTGCCGGGACTTCGTGCGCTCTCCAAGTACGCGGTGCGCGTGGGCGGGGCCGAAAACCATCGATCGGGTCTATGGGATATGGTGCTGGTGAAGGACAACCACGTGCGGCAAGCCGGCGGGCTGCTCGCTGCGGTGCGGGCGGCTGTCGAGGTCGCTGAGGATGCGGGACTTCTGGTCGAGGCCGAGGTTGAGAGCGCCGAGCAGGCCGTCGAGGCGGCCTTCGCCGGGGCCGACATCGTTCTGATCGACAACGCAAGTGACGATGTGGTGGCCGAGACGGTCGCCGCCGTGAAGGAAGCGTGCGCCGAGAGTGGCGCGACATGTCTGGTGGAGGTGTCTGGCGGAGTGACGTTCGAGCGTCTCGGCGCGATCGCTGCGGCGGGGGCTGACAGGGTCTCCGCGAGCGGGCTCACGCTAGCCCCACCTTGCGACTTCGGCCTGGACGAGAAGCGGGCGAGCGGGGGGACGGGCGAGTGAGTGGCCCGGTCACCGGTCTAGCGCCGCTAGACTGGATCCTCGGCCTGCTCGATACGTTCGGCTACCCCATCGTGCTGGTGGCAACAGCGCTGGAGAACGTGTTCGTGGTGGGATCCTTCACCCCTGGCGAGACCATCGTGTTGGCTACAGCGTTCACCGCCGCCAACGATCACCTGGAAGTCATACTCGTGTGGTTTCTTAGCATTCTCGGCACGGTCATCGGCAGCAACATCAGCTTCTTCTTGGGCGTTAGAGGCGGGCGCGGAGCGGTGGAGCGCTATGGGCACCGCTTTCACATCAGTGACGCACGTATCGCCGCCGCCGAGGAGTACTTTCAGCGGCACGGCGCCAAGACGGTGCTCATCGCCCGGTTTGCGGCTGGGGTGAAGAACTTCGTTCCCATGCTGGCCGGTGTCTCCAAGATGTCCGTGGCGCTCTTCGAGTTCTATACGGTCTTGGGAGCGCTCGTCTACACCACGGTGCTGGTGAGCGTGGGGTGGTTCTTCGGCGAGAACTTCGACGCGGCGCTTGAAGCCTTGCGCGACATAGGGTTCGGGGCGCTGGTGCTGCTCGCGGTTGGGGCGGGCTTGGCCTTCTGGGGCAGGTGGCGTCGCAAGCAGCGCGACCGGGAGCTGGCCGAGGCGCACGACGAGGGCGATGTGGCGGGTGGTGCCGAGGGCCACGACGAGGGCGATGTGGCGGGTGGTGCCGAGGGCCACGACGAGGGCGATTCGGGTGGCTCGGGTCTCGGTTCGTAGACACACCATCCTCGCGGCGCTACGGGAGGCCGGGGCCGGGGGGGTCTCTGGCGAGACGGTCGCGTGCGAACTCGGGGTGAGCAGGACCGCCGTCGCCAAGCACGTGAACTCCCTGCGGGAACTCGGCTACGAGATCGAGGCTGTTCCGGGGTGGGGCTACCGTCTCCTCAGCACTCCTGACTTGCCGATCCCCGAGGAGGTCTTGCCTCGCCTGCACCCCGGCTTCTGGACACACCTCGAGGGCGGCGGGATCTCGGTGTCCACCAACGACGAGTGCAAGGATCTGGCGCGCCGCGGCGCTCCCGAGGGGACGGCGGTGCTCGCGAGTTCACAGACCGGCGGGCGCGGCCGTCTGGGTCGGCGGTGGAGTTCGCCCCAAGGGGGCGTCTACGTGTCGGCCATCCTCCGGCCCGCGCTTGCGCCGGGCGACATTCCTCCGCTCGCCCTGGTGGTCTCCTTGGGGGTGGCCAGGGGGCTCGCGCACCTCGGAGTCCCGGCCCGGCTGAAGTGGCCCAACGATGTGGTTTCCGCCGATCCGCCCTGGCCCAAGCTCGCGGGAGTTCTCCTCGAGACAGCCGCCGAGGCGGACAGGGTGGAGTGGGTCGTGGCGGGGGTGGGCGTCAACGTGCGCCCTTCGGGGCGGCGATTCGCCGGAGCGGCCTACGCCGAGGATGTCGCGGGCGGCCGTGTCGCCCTGGCCGAGGTGGCGGCAGCGGTACTCGACGGCCTCGCCGGCGCCTACTCGGAGTTCGTCGCGGGGGGATTCAGTCCCCTGCGTGAGGAGTACGAGTCCCTGCTGGTTCTCGTGGGCGGCGACGTCACCGTGTCGGACGCGACGGGTCGCGTTGTGGCCGAGGGTCGTGTTGAGGGCGTCGACGATCAGGGCAGGCTTCTCCTCGACGGCCCTGCCGGTCGCGTGGGGGCGGTTGCGGGCGAGGTAACACTGCGCCGAGAGGCGGATCCGCGCCGTGAAGCCCACCAGCGCCGAGAGGCGGACCCGGACGGCCCCCGATGATCCCCGACCTGTCCCCTAAGGGTCTTGGCAGGATCTTCGACGACGCGCTCGCGCTGTACCGGGCCAACGCCGTGCCCATCCTGGCCGTCGCCGCGATCGTGGTCTTCCCGCTTGCGCTAGCCAACGGCATCGCGCAGTCCTTCTACACACGCGGTCTGCTCGCGCTGCTCCCGGTCATCAGTGGCGGCGAGATCCCATCTGCCGAGCTCGGCAGGCTGCAGGCGTTCTCGGCAGCGGGCAACGCGGTGATCCCCTTCTACCTGGCAGGTCGGCTATTTTTGGCGGTGTGTCTCTATGTGTCCGCGCCCGCGCTGCTCTACGGCGTGCGCGTCGGGAGGCGAGATCTGGTGCGAGGTGGGTGGTCCCGCGCACTGCCTGTACTCGGCGTGTACGCAGCCTACGTGGCCGGTGCCGGGATGCTTGCCATCGTGGGTGCCCTTGTGACCTTCTTCCTTCTCGGGCTGCCCGGCCTCATCTTCGCGGGCTACGTGGCGTTGCGGTTCGCCCTGGCGCCGGTGGTGTCCGCGGCCGAAGGGGCTGGCTTCGAGCGCTCCTTCAGGCGTTCCTGGGAACTCACCGCCGGACGCGTCCGGCGCACGCTAGGCTTCGTACTTCTTCTGGGCCTCCTGTCTTCGTTGTTGCAGGCTGCGGTGGGGTCGCTGGGAGCGATCCGCCAACTCGTAGAGAGCGTGCAAAGACCCGAGGCCGTCTTCGAGCAGTTGTCGGTCGGTTGGAAGGTTGCCGAGGGGCTGCTGTCCGCCGCCTCGATCACGGTAGTGCTGCCGTTCGTCTTCTTGTCCTGGTACGTGTTCTACGTTGATCTCCGAGCGCGCCGAGAGGGGATGGACCTGCTCGTGCGAGCACAGGCGCTGGCGTCGCCCGAGGATGCTATGGGTGGACCGCCGAAGGAGCGCCAGCGAACCACGCTGGGCTCCGGCGCCGTGACGCTGGCGCTTGTGGCGGCGCTGACGCTGTGCGCCGCAACGTTCGCCCGTCCGGCGGCCGCCAGTCCAGCGCTCGCAAGCCCCGCGCTCGCCGAAGAGCAGCCTTCTTCGCTGGCCGACTACCGGTCACGGGTGACGGAAGCCTCGCTCTTGATGGAGGAACGGCGATCGGATATCGCCGACGAGATCGCGGCCCTGGAGGTTGCCACAGGAGTGGGCGCGCTGCTGCCCGCCTCTGAGGAGATCCGCCTGGGCGATGTCGTTGTAGAGGTGGACAACAGCGTTCTCAACAGCTTGGTCGTTCGACTGGACTCGGCGGACAGCGAGCTCGAACGCGAGAGGGCGGCGGACGACATCGCTCTTCATCTCTCCTCGCTCGCGCGGTCTCTGGATCCCGCAGCAGGGTCGCGGGTGCCCCAGGACCCACAGGCGCTGCGCGAATTGCTCGAGCGCCATCGCGTTGCGGGGCGGTCGGCCTTCTCCGACTGGTTCGGCCAGCTCGTAGAGCGCGCGCAGGAGTGGCTCTCCGACCGCTTGCGGGGAGTTTCGATCGCCGGCATGCCACCAGGAGTCACCACTGCGGTGATCGTGGTCCTGGTGTCCATCCTCGCGGCAGCGCTCGCCTGGGTGGCAACCATCGCTATCCGGGCAGGGAGGGGGGCTTTCGCGCGCGACGAGGGTACCTCGCCACTCGTGCCCCCGCCGCCCGTTCCCACACAGCCCGAGGATGAGCCTGCCGACCCGCTGTCGGCGGCCGACGCGCTCGCTCGCTCGGGTCGGCATCGCGAAGCGGTCCGTGTGCTGTTCAAGGGGGCGGTGCGCTTCCTCGCCTCGCGGGGTGCGATAGCTGACGCTAGGGCGCGGACCACGAGCGAGCTGGTTGCCGAGGTGAAGTCCCGCGCACCTGTCTCGGCGCGGCCGATCGCGGATCTTGCGGGCGGATTCGAAGTGGCCTGGTACGGTCACGTCGATCCTGAACCCGAAGGCTACGCCTTCGCCCGAGCGGCCTTCGAGGCGCTCGCCCCCGCAGGTGGCGCCCTCGCCGCGAGCGACCACCCCGCCGACGACCTCTCGGCGAGCGACCCCCCCTCCGGCGACCCCTCCGCCAGCGACCCCTCGGCCAGCCATCCCGCCGGGGAGTCCCGCGGTCCGCGGAGCTCGCGATGACCGTCTCGCGGCGTATTGACGCGCGTACCGCGGCGATAGCGATCGGCGCTCTCCTTGTGGTCGCCGCATACGCCGCGGTGGTTGCGCTATCGAGGTCCTACTACGCAGTCTCCGGCGCACCGGGCTCGGTGTTCTCCACGTCCCCGGAGGGACTCAGCGTTCTCTCGGCATACATGGAGGAGCTGGGCGTTCGTACCCAAACGCTGCAGGACTTCGACGAGCTCCCACGGCGTGCCACGGTCGTTCTCGCTGCCGAGCGCCCGCTGGAGAAGCGGCCGAGCTCGGCGGAGAAGGCGCGCGTCATGCGCTGGGTGCGCGACGGAGGACGGCTGGTGCTGCTAGGGAGGCAGGCCGACGAACTCGTGGGGCTTGTGGGGGATCTGGGCGGGAGGAGCACTGAGGGTGGGCGCTCGCTGCTGCATATGCCCGCCTATGCTGACGGGGTGAGAGAGGTGCACCTGGGGTCCGACCGCATACTGACGGCTGGACCACAGTGGGTCACTCACGCAAAGGACGAGGCCGGGCAGATGGTCATCTCCCGGGCGATCGGCCTGGGCGAGGTGGTGTGGGTGGCCGATACGCACCCAGCCACCAACGAGGGCATCAGCGAGGCCGACAACGCGCGCTTCGTGACGGTGTTGCTGGCTGGGCCCGGCCGCCCCGTCCACTTCGACGAGTACCATCATGGATACGTGCGCTCCGGTGGCGCCTGGGCTCGGCTCGGGTCGGGTGGGCGGGTGGCCGTCATGCTGTTGGCCGCCTCGGCGCTCCTCGCGCTGCTCGCCCGGGCGCGAAGGCTGGGCCCGCCGATCCCGGCCCCGCAGGTGCGTTCTGCGCGGGGTGGAGGCTTCGTCGGGTCGCTGGCCGAGCTGTACCGCAGGGCCGGGGCTCGCACGCAGGCACTGGATTCACTCGCTGACGGTCTGGTGCGGTCTGTCGCGAGAAGGCATGGTTCGGCCGAGATCGGGCTTGCCCGACATCCGTCAGCCGCAGGCGCGGTCGAGAGGGTCGCCGAGCTCAAGCAGCGAGGCGGAGTGAGCGAAGACGAGTTCATCCAGGCCGCTGGCGCCATCCGGCGGGCGAGGCGAGAGTTGGAGGGCATCGATGGCCGCAGCAGCTGAGGTGACCAGACTGGCCGAATCGGTACGAGCCGAGGTGGCCAAAGCCGTGGTTGGACAGGAGCAAGTCGTTGAGGGGCTGCTCGTCGGCCTGCTCACCGGGGGTCACGTGCTCGTGGAAGGGGTTCCGGGGACTGCCAAGACGTTGCTCGCCAGGAGTGTGGCATGCGCCCTGGACGTCTCCTTCAAGCGCATCCAGTTCAGCCCCGACCTCATGCCCGCCGACGTCGTCGGCACCAACGTCTACGATGCCGAGTCAGGTCGCTTCAACCTCCGACCGGGTCCCATCTTCGCCAACCTGGTCCTCGCCGACGAGATCAACCGAACCCCACCCAAGACGCAGTCAGCGCTCTTGGAGGCGATGCAGGAAGGCCAAGTCACCATTGACGGCGTTAGCCATCCGCTGCCCCAGCCGTTCATGGTCGTCGCCACGCAGAACCCGGTGGAGTACGAGGGCACCTACCCGCTTCCAGAAGCGCAACTCGATCGCTTCGAGCAGAAGCTGCTGGTCGAGTACCCCTCGGCTGAGCAGGAGGCCGAGATACTCAGGCGTCATGTCGGTGGCATGGAGCTGCCGTCCTTCGAGCGGCTGGGCCTGCGGGCGGTTGCGACTGCCGAAGACGTGCTGCGTGCTCGGGAAGCTCTAGACGGCGTAGTCGTCGACGAGGGAGTCGTCGCGTATGTGGCGGCGATCGTCAGAGCTACCCGCGATCACCCTGCGGCGAGTCTCGGCGCCAGCCCTCGTGCGGCGGTGGCGTTGCTGGTCACAGCGAAGGCCCGTGCGCTGCTCGCCGGGCGCGGGTTCGTCACCCCTGACGACGTGAAGGGCGCCGCACCGTCGTGTCTGAGGCACCGTCTGGTCCTGCGACCGGAGATCGAGATCGAGGGCACCGGCGCCGACGCCGTGATCGGCGACGTACTCCAGGCGGTAGCGGTTCCGCGGTGACCTCGGCCCGGGACATAGTCCGGCGCATCGGCGCGATCCACCTCACGGGCAAGGCGGCGGCCCTGCTCGGCGCAGGCGCGATCCCGGCGCTCATCGCCCCGGGGCGATGGTCTTTGCTCGTCGGTGCCGTCTGGGCAGCGATGTGGATCTACGCCGTCCGCAGAGACGTCCGCGACGCTCTCGGTCCGGCGGAACTGGAGTTCGAGCGCGAGCTGCCCGCGAAGCTGTCGATCGGCGTGGCCAACAAGGTGACCATGCGTGTGCGCTCGCTCGCCGGGCGTCCCGGGCGGCTGGCGATGCGGGAGACGCCCCCACCCGAGTTCACTGGCGAGAGGCGGATCGCCATCGCGTCTCTCGGGCCATACGAGTCGCGTGAGGTGCTGCTCCACTTCGTGCCGGGTTCCAGAGGGCGCTACTCGTTCGGCAACCCGGGAGTGCGCACGCTCGGTCCGCGCGGACTGGCCGGACGGCGCTTCGACGTCCCCCTCGAGCGCGAGTGCCGCGTCTATCCCGACATCACGGCGGTCGAGCGCTACGCTCTGCTCGCACGACGAGGGATGCTCCATGAGGCGGGGATCAGGGCCGCGCGCTTGGCCGGAGTGGGAACCGAGTTCTCAACCCTGGCCGAGTACGTTGACGGCGACGACTTTCGCGACATCGATTGGAAGGCCACTGCGCGTCGAGGCTCCCCCGTGGTAAGGCGGTTCGAGGCCGAGCGCAGCAGGACCGTGCTCCTCGCGATAGACGCCGGCAGACTGATGACTCCGCGTGTGGGCGGCGTGACGAAGCTCGATCGTGCGGTTGACGCCGCCCTCCTGCTGGCCTATCTTGCGTCGGCGTCCGGTGACCTCGCCGGCCTTCTCGTGTTCGGCCGGGATGTGCAGACGTACGTCCCTCCGCGTCGCGGACACCGGCAGTTCCTCGCCATACTCGAGGCGCTCTATCCGGTCCAGGCCGCGATGGAGGAGCCCGACTACGGGCGTGCTCTGCGCTACCTCGCCACCAGACAACAGAAGCGCTCGCTCATCGTGCTCTTCACGGAGCTAGTCGGCGCCGAGGCGTCCGGACGGCTGTTGCGCGTGCTACCCGGGTTGTCAGCCCGACACCTGCCGCTGGTGATCACGCAGCGCAACCGCGAGCTCGAGGAGCGCGCAGTCCAAGAGGCCTCATCCGAGATCGGGGTATTCGAGGCGGCGGTGGCCGAGGACATCGCTCGGGAGAAGGCCGCCGCCGTGGGAGCCCTCCGGGCGCGGGGCGCGCTGGTGCTCGATGTGCTACCCGAGAGGCTGTCGGTCTCGGCAGTCAACCGCTTCCTCGAAGTGAAGGCGCGCGGGAGGCTCTAGCGTTCTGCCGCCGAGCGACCCGACGGATCTCCGGCTCGGCCCGCCAACACGATGTAGGCGACCAGTGCGATCGCCGTGGCCACGCCGAAAGCGATCTTTGCGGCCGGATCGATCGCGGTAGGGGTCAGGAACCCCTCGATGATGCCAGCCACCATGAGCAACGGGACGGCTCCGAGCACCACTCGCGCCGCGTCCGGTGCCACGCGCGTCAGAGCAGTGGTACGCGGCAGGTCACCGGGTAGTATCAGTGCGCCCGCCAGCATCAGTCCCCCGCAACCGGCGAGCGCTATCGCGGGGAGTTCGAGAGCGCCGTGCGGGATGATGAGCGACCAGAAGAAGGCGGAGTGCCCGGCCTTGGCGAAAACGCCTGCGAGTGTGCCCAGAAGAAGCCCGTTCGCGACGAGGGAGAAGGTGGTGAGAGCGCCGAGGGTCATCCCTCCGGCAAACGCGGTCAGCGCCGCCTGTATGTTGTTGGCGGTGATGCCGGCCGTGAGCAGCGGCGCGGCAGTGGCGGCTATCGCGGGCAGGTCGCGTCCCCTCTCCACCGCGTCTCCGATGCCATCACGGAAGAGCTCGGGCAGAAAGAGGCGAGCAAGGGGGTAGTTCACAAACGACAGGACGTAGCCCATGGCCCCCGCGCCGAAGAGCATCACAACGGCCAGCAGCAGTGGACGCCAGTTGCGGCGGATGAGCGAGGGCCACCCGGATACGACGAAGTGCAGGAGCGAGCCGAACCTCCTCGGGGCAGATCCGTATAGCTCGGCGTGAGCCATGGCCACGAGCCTGTTCAAACGCGTCGTGATGCGCGAGTCGGGGAAGTGGGTCTGCGCGTAGGCGAGGTCTGCCGCCGTCCGGCGGTAGTCCTCGTGCATGCGTCTCACGGCGTCTGCGTTGCGGCTGGCAGATGAGCCGTGACGGCTCTGGCGGACTGATGCCGAGAGCCGTTCCCACGCGTCGCGCGACTCGGCGATGAACTCCCGCTCCCTCAAAGCTTCCTCCGCATGTTGGATGCGTTGCCGCGCGCTGGGCGGGGCGCGGTCGCGGGCCCAAGAGCAGGGTCCATGCCAGCGGTAACGATGACCTCGGGTGCTCGGCACATTATCATCGCATCGACGGGCCGAGGGCGCACCAGCTGGAGGTGGCACGGCGATGGAGACCCGAGGCGCTACGGAGCTGCTGGTCGTCGAGACCCCCGAGTCGGTGGCCTTCACCTACGAGCTGGCCGGGGTGCCCGCCCGCGGCCTCGCCGCCGCGCTCGACGCCCTGATCCTGCTGGGGTTGCTCGCGGCCGAGGGGCTGCTCGCGGTACTCGCCGTCTTCTTGGCCGGACGGCTGGGTGTGGATGTAACCTCACTCGTCGGATCCTGGATCATCGCGATGGTCGTCGCTGTCGTCTTTCTGACCTTCTGGGGTTACTACATCATCGGCGAGACAGTTGGCGACGGTCGCACGCCTGGGAAGCGGGCGCTGGGCTTGCGGGTTGTCAGGGACGACGGCAGTCCCATCGGTCCCATGGACTCGGTGATCCGCAACGTGGTGAGGGTAGTCGATCTGCTACCGGGCACCTACGCACTAGCCATCTGGTCCGCCGTGCTCTCCGGACGCAATAAGCGGCTGGGAGACTTCGCCGCGGGAACCGTCGTCGTCCGGGAGTCGTCGATCGCCGA
Source organism: uncultured Coriobacteriaceae bacterium (assembly GCA_964633595.1). GTDB lineage: Bacteria > Actinomycetota > Coriobacteriia > Anaerosomatales > CAZWGV01 > CAZWGV01. Next base: position 32,294 of record CAZWGV010000002.1, read on the forward strand.
TACAGCTACCGCATTCGAGGTGGCGGATGAAGAGGGTCTCCTTCTTGCCGAATACGCCGAGCGGAGAGAGGGCCTGACGGAGGACGCCAGGATGCAGCTCACCCTGGCGCTTCTCTCGCTGCACGGGGAGTCCGTGCCGCCGGGCGTGGCCGAGCCGAGCGCCTTCGCCAGATTGCGCGACCTCTCGCGAACCTGAGTTAGCGGGCGACGCGCGAGGCGCGATCGGCGGCGCGCCTGAGATCGCCGTTGACCCGCATGTCCCCCTCGGCTACCGTAAACCGAATGTGAGCGCAGGTTTACGGTAGTTGATCTGGAAGGGGATCGGATGCGGGGGAATTCAGTTGCGGCGACCCACGACGGGACGGCGAGGGTGGCCACACGAGTCGGCCTGTTGGTCGCCTTGCTCGCAGTGTCTGCTCAGATCATGGTGCCGCTCGGTCCTGTGCCCGCGACGCTCCAGGTGCTGGTGGTTGTCTTGTGCGCGCAGCTGCTGCGGCCCTCCGCGGCGGCCGCAGCGATGGGCTGCTACCTGCTCTTGGGTGCGGCGGGCGTTCCTGTATTCGCGCAGTGGGCAGGAGGCCTCGGGGTGATCCTCGGTCCTACCGGAGGATACCTGGTGGGTTTCGCCGCCGGAGCCTGGGCGGGCGCGCTCATGCGCACCGCCCTGCGCGACCGAGGGGCGGCTCACGCCTTCGGGGATGTTGTGGCGGCGGTCGTCTGCATCGCCACGATCTACATCCTTGGTGTGCCGTGGCTCGCGTACTCCACCGGGATGGGGCTCTGGGCCGCGGTGGCGGCCGGCGCGCTACCATTCCTTGCGATCGACGCGGCCAAGGCCGCCGCGGCCACGGTCCTCGCCTCAGCGCTACGGCGCACGGGCCTGGGGGACTAGCCGATACACTGGCGCGGACCCGGCGCGGAACCCGGCTCGCATCCAGTGCGGAGACACGCCGGATCCAGTGCGGAGACACGCCGGATCCAGTGCGGACCGCCATGTGGCCTATCTGCGCGCTCCCGCATGTCGTTGCGGAAGGCTAAGATGTGCCCGTGTCCGCTACCAAGAGGGGGCAGATGGGCCGCCACGCGAGGTTCGTGCACGCCTCGGATCTGCATCTCGACGCGCCGTTCAAGGGCGTAGACGCCACTGACCAGCGTGTCGTGAGTCGACTCGTCACGTCTACGTACTCTGCGCTGGAGTCCATAGTCGACACCTGCATCTCGCGTGAGGTCGACTTCCTGATCGTCGCCGGCGACCTCTACAACAGCCGTGACAAGTCGCTCAGAGCGCAGCTCCTCTTCAGCGACGCGGCAATGCGCCTGGCCGAGGCCGGCATCTCAGTCTACGTGGTCCAGGGCAATCACGACCCCGCCGACGGCTGGTCGGCGAAGGCCTCCCTGCCGGAGTCGGTCCATGTCTTCCCCACCGATCGGGTGGAGCAGGTGGTGGTGGAGCGGAATGACGAACCGCTCTGCACCCTGTACGGTCGCGGGTTCGCGAAGGCCGCCGTGACCGAGAATCTCGCGCTGGGGTATCGGCGGGATCCATCCGACGTCCTCGCCATCGGCGTCTTGCACGCGAATGTGGGCGGGCAGCCCGGCCACGAGCCGTATGCTCCCTGCGACCTGGACGACCTGCGAGCCGCGCGGATGGACTACTGGGCGCTCGGCCACGTCCACAAGCCTGCGCTGCTCTCCCAGACACCGCACGTGCGCTACTCCGGTGCCCCACAGGGCCTCAATCCTCGCGAGGATGGCCCGCACGGATGCTTCGTCGTCGATCTGGCGCCTGACGGCACTGTCACCGAGGAGTTCGTGGACACGGCGGCGTTCGTATGGGCTAGGGCGGACATTGACGTAGGGGAGCTGGCCTCTATCGGAGAGCTGCACGCCGCCGTGGGCGCGGCGTGCGATCGCCTCCGTGCCTCGGCGGCGGGTCGGTCGGTTGTGGCCCGCATCGACCTCGTGGGCCGAGGGGCGGTCCACTCCGAGCTCGGCCGAGCAGGAGCGCTCGCCGACATGCTGGAGGATGCGAGGTCCGAGCAGCTCGGCACGGACCCGTGGCTCTGGCTGGACAGGCTGCGCGACCTGACGCGGCCCGCCATCGACATAGATCGCCTGCGCGCAGGAGAGGACTTCACGGCGGACTTGATCGCTATGGCCGACGGGCTCCTCGCCGATCGGGCCGGTGCATCCGCGCTGGTGGCGGAGGTCGTCTCGCCCGTCGAGCAGAGACTTCGCTTCGAGCTCGGACTGGACCCCGCCGATGTGATCGAGCGGGCGCTGGATGTCTGCCTCGATGAGCTCCTGGCCGATGAGGAGGCTGGGCAGTGAGGTTGCGCCGAGTCGAAGCCGTCCGCTTCGGGAGACTCGACGGCGTCACTCTAGGCGACCTGGGCGATGGGCTCACGGTGGTCCTGGGCCCCAACGAAGCGGGCAAGAGCAGCTTCACCACGCTAGTCCGCCACGTCCTCTACGGTTTCCCCACCCCCGCCTCGAAGGAGGCCTACATCAGTGAGGCCGGCAAGCGGCTCGGCAGACTGGTGTTCGCGGACGGCGAGGGCGAGTGGGTGGTGGAGCGTGCGGAGGGACCGCGCGGCGGTCCGATGAGCGTGCGCGCCATCTCCGGAAGCGAGCGCCCAGGGCTGGTCGACGAGCTCACCCGCGGCGTGAGCGCCACAGCATTCCACGTCGTCTTCGGCTTCGGCCTGGCCGAACTCGCGGACATCGAGCGCGCCCGGAGCTCGGGAGACGATCTGATATCGCGGCTCTACGCCGCAGGCGCGGGGCTTTCTGTGAGTCCTCAGGACGCCCGAGCGGCCATCAGCAAACGAGCCGACGAACTCTGGGGGGGACGGGCATCATCTCGCGAGGTGAACAAGCTCGTCTCCAGGATGCAGGAGATCCGCTCGCGTTTGCAGGAAGTGGAGCTGCAGGCCGACCAGTACGCCGATGATCGGCGGCGCCTCACCGAACTCACGGACCTCGCGGAGGCGGCGCGCACGGAGCGCGACACCGCGCAGCGCAGGCGCTCAGAGCTCGTCCGCGATGCCGAGCAGCTCGAGCAGCTCGAATGCTCCATTGTGGGGCTTCGCGAGGAGATCGCCGAGGGCGAGAGGCATCAGGTCCGGCTGCGGGAGCGTCTGGCGGGCATCGATGCAGACGAGGGGGCCGTAGCCCGGGGGCCCGAGGTCGACTCACTGCTCGAAGAGGTTTCTGCCGTAAGACGCTCTCTTGCGAACCTCAGGGAGCAGGAGGCGAACGCCGGCAACTGCGGGCTGAGGCTGTCTGAGGCTTTGCACGAGGCCGGGGCCAGCGAGCAGGTTGCGATGTCGGCGGAGCTGGGACCCGCAACGATCGCCGAACTCGAGCGCCATCGGGCCACACTGTCTGAACTCCAGAGCCGCTCGGCGGAGGCGCGGCGCTTGGCCGAGGAGGACCGGATCGCAGCAGAGCGGGCCGAGCGCATGCGTGCCGGGGAGACTGGCAGGGCGGCAGCATCTCCGCTGGCGAGGCTTGGGATCGCATCGGCCGCACTCGGGGTGCTCCTGCTGATCGCTGGTCTCGTGATCGATGCGGCCGTTGCGCAGCTGACGGGTGGTGCCCTGCTGGTCTTAGGGACGCTGGCCATCCTCTGGCTCACCGGTGCCAGGAGTAGCGCCGGCTCGGCCGTCGGTGTCGCGAGCGGCGCAGCAGAGCGTGCAGCAGCTTCCAGCGATGCCACCGCGCGCGCCGAGGCTGCGCTCGAACGCGCGAGAGAGGAGTGGCACGCCTGGATAGCGGGCAGGGGTCTCGACGGTGCCGGCGATGACCCCGCTGCCGTAGCCGCGCTCGTTGCCCTGCTGAAGGACGCGAAGCGGCTCGCGGCGGAGCGCGACGAGAAGCAGGGGGTCATCGAGAACGAGCGAGCCTACATCGACTCATTCTCGCAGAGGCTCACCGAGACCATGGGCGTCCTGGAGCCGGGAACGAAGTCACCACCGCCCGAGGAACTCCCAGTCACGGCTTCCAAGGCAGGGGAGATCGTGAAGGTTGCGCGGGAGCGCGCCGCCGAGCGCGAAGCCCTGGAGGTTGAGATAGGAGCCCTTGCCGAGCGTCAGGAGGAACTGGGCGCGAGGCTGGAGACCTCGCTCGCCGCCGAGCAAGACATCTTGGGGCGGCACGGTCCTGGGGCGGATGACCGGAGCGCTATCCAGGCTCTGGCAGAGTCGGTGCTATCGGATCTCGAGCGCGCCGCGCTGGCGTACGACGAACTCGTCGAGGAGCGGGGCCGCCTCGAAGGGCGGCTCGGCGAAGAGGAGCGGCGAAACGAGATGGCCGAACTCCGGCTGGAGCTGGCGGGCAGCGAGGACCTCGCGGCTGACGCTTCGGCGCGCTACGCGGTATTGCGCGTGGCGGATCGGCTGCTGGCGAGCGCTCAGGAACGCTACGAGCGCGAGCGGCAGCCTGGCGTGGTGCGCGAGGCCGCCGACGTGTTCTCGAAGATCACCGGCGGTCGCTACGAGCGGCTTGCCATCCCTCTGGGCGACGGGCACATCGAGGTGTTCGACGCGCAAGCCGGCTCAAAGTCCACACTCCACTTGTCCGGAGGAACAGCGGAGCAGTTGTACCTGTCGCTCCGCATCGGGCTCTTGCGGCAACTAGGCGACGCTGGGCGCTGGCTCCCCGTGTTGATGGACGACATCATGGTGAACTTCGATCCTGAGCGCGCCGAGGGAGCGGCGGCCGCCGTGGCGGAACTCGCCACCACCAAGCAGGTGGTCGTGTTCACCTGTCATCCCCAGACGTCTGCGCTCTTCGAGAAGGTCGCACCCGGGCACACTTCGCTCACCCTGGAACGCTGCTAGCCCGTCACTGGCGGTGGCTCGGAGAGGCTCGGCACGTTAGTCTGCTCCGCCATCTGAGCGCGCCGGGGCGCGAAGACCTGTTCCCAGTCGACCCCTGCGGTCTTGGCCATGAACACCGCAAGGGTGCACACAGAACCGATCGTGATCGCCAGGCCGGTGAAGCCCTCGAAGAAGAAGCTGTAGCTGAAGAGGACCAGGAAGACGGTCTGGCCGAGCGCTATCTCGGCCAGGGTCTTCCCTGCGCCGATCACTGCGCGCAGATACAGGACGCACAGCGCCACAGAGGCTACCGCCGCGATGAGGAACGCCGCAGTGATATCGATCCGGTCGGCAAGGTACGCCATCAGCAGGTGGAAGGCGAAGAACCCGGCTGCCAGGAAGCCGTAGTGCATCGGGTGGAGCCGGACGCGCTCAGTGGCCGTGAGCAGAGTCAGAGCGGCGAAGAAGAACAGCAGCGACACCGGCGCGAAGAAGGAGATGCGCTGCGCCACGGGTCCCGGGTTGAGGGGCTGGGGCATCTCCAGAGCGATAGCTCGCCCGCTGATGAGGCTGTCGTAGTGCCAGCGGAGTAGCCAGCCCTTGCCATCGCGCTCCTTCTCGGTAGGCGATACCGACCCCTCGGGGAAGTCCACGTCGGGGAAGTCCGTGATCATAGTCAGCGTGAAGTCGCGGACGGAGCCCACGTTGCCCGGCGACGGGTCGTAGCTCCACTCGTCGAGTCCGCTCGTCTTGTAGGCGAACCTTACCCGCTCCCGGGCTCCGGCACCCAGCGTGAACCGCGCCGTGGCTCCGTCATCCACGAAGGTCACAGGCAACTCCCCGTCGCCGGTCTCGATGGCGAATCCGTCGTACACGCCGTCGGGAGAGGGCATCGCTAGCCTCGCGCTCACTTCGAGCGGCTGGCTGGTGGGGTTGGAGACGACGTACACACCTTCGAAGTCCACCCGGTAGGTCGAGTACCAGAGCAGACCCTTGCGCCGCTGATCCAGTTCGAGTCTGGCCGAGATGTCCGAGGATTCAGCAGCCAGCGTGAGCGCCCGCCCGCTCCCGGCCCTCGCGGAGATCGTTGGGGCCGATTGCGTCTGACGCTCCCCCCACAAGCCTCCTACGCGAGCCCTGAGGTCGGCGTCGGCCGACTGCGTCCGCATCTGTACGGAGGTTCCAAGCGCAGTCCAGGCCACGGTGGCTGCAACGAAGATGAAGCCTATCGCGAGCAGGCGCGGGACGGTCATGGCGACTCCTCTGTCTCGGCTGTCTCCTTTAGTGAGCATGGGGTTGCGAGTCGACGATCCTGTGGGGGCGAGATTACGTCCTGGCAACGGGGTGCGAGGTGGCTCCCGGGATACCGATGCGCCGCGCCTGCTAGTCACGCAGCCTGGGGAGCACCACCGTGAACCGCGCACCACCCTCGGACCGGTTGGCAGCCCGAACCTCGCCCGAGTGGGACTTCACGATGGCCTTGACGATCGCGAGCCCAAGACCCGAACCGCCGCTCGAGCGATCCCGGCTGACTTGGGAGCGGAAGAAGCGGTCGAAGACGCGGGGCAGGTCCTCCTCGGCAATGCCGGGACCTCCATCGACAACGTCCAAGCGCATCACCGCAGCCTCCGCCGACAGCTCGATGGTCACTGTCCCGCCCGCGGGAGTGTGGCGCGACGCGTTGTCGAGCAGGTTGGAGACGACCTGGCCTAGCCTGTCCGGATCGCCGAGCACGAGCCCTCCAGAGCTCCTTACCTCGACGGATACGTCTCTCGCCTCAGTGATCGGCGCGAACGAGGCGACTGCCCGCTCGATGACGTCTGCCAGCTCCACGCGACGGAAGGGGAGCTCGCCCGTGGTCCCCTCCACTCGCTGCAGGGTGAGCAGTTCGTCAGCGAGGCGGCCCAGCCGCTCGGCCTCTCGAGCGATATTGGCGAGGAAGCGCTGGGTGTCCTCGGCATCGACCTCACCGTCGAGGAGCGTCTCGGCAGTTCCCCGTATGGCGGTCAGCGGGGTTCTGAGCTCGTGGCTGACGTCGGAGACGAAACGGCTCTTTCGCCTCTCCTCCTCGCGAAGCTCCGCGACCAGCGTCTCGACTTCGTCAGCAAGCCGGTTGAATGCGCCAGCGACGGCGCGGATCTCGCGGGAGCCCGTGGGGCGCGCTCTTGCCGAGTGATCGCCCGCCGCAAAAGTCGTAGCCGCGGCTTCAAGCTCGCTCAGGGGGCGGGCGAGCCAGCGAGCGAGGCCCTCGGCCAGCAGTATCGCGAGGGCGGCGAAGCCCAGCGCGAGAAGGGCGAGCCGGCCGCGGTAGTCGCGCAGGAGCGTTCTGATCGAGAACGTCGTGGCCGAGGAGTACGCTACTCCGACTACGCTGCCGTCCACCCTGATCGGGGCGGCGACGTAGAGAGCCACGCGTCCGTCGGGAGCCACGCGAGTGGCGGCGCCGTACGCCTCGCCGAGCGCAAGGCGTACCTCGCGCCGATCGCCGTATGGGGAGCCCACTCCCCTGCTGCCGTCCGAGTCAGCTACCGCCAAGCCCTCGGCGTCCAGCACACGAAGCCTCGTGGCGAGGTCTGCGCTCACGCCTTGCAGCGCGCTGGCGGCGATATCCCTGTCGATCTCAGGCGTGGCGCCCGGCACGGTACCCGCCTTCTCGTAGGCCGAGCCCAGGAGAGCTGCCACGAGGCGCGACTGAGCGTCGAGCCTCTCCTCGAGCTTGCGCAGGCCGTACGCCTCCAGCTCGGTGAGGAAGTACAGGGAGAGGACGGCCGCTGTGAGCACCGCCACCAAGAGCAGCGCCGCCACCAGGCGTGTTCGAATGGATGCGGGCATCGCTCTCGCTCCGGGGCCGCTCAGCTGGACAGGCGGTAGCCGTAGCCCCGCACGGTCTCGACCACCGTGGGGTCTGCGCCTGCCGCCGCGAGCTTGTCGCGCAAGCGCTTGATGTGCGTGTCGACGGTCTTCGTCTCGGTCAGGTACTCCCAGCCCCATGCCTGCCGCAGAAGCTGCTCGCGCGAGAGGACGTGTCCGGCATGGCGCATCAGGCAGGCCAGCAGCTCGAACTCGCGCGGAGTCAGGTCGATGTCCGAGTCCCCGTACTCCGCCCGATGACTCCCCTCATCCAGCACGATCCCGGCGGCGTTCCATACGGCGCTCTCGGTGTCGCGAGTAGTCCGTCCGGAAGCGGAGCGTCTGAGCACTGCCTTCACTCGGGCCAGGAGCTCTCTGATGCCAAACGGCTTGGCGAGGTAGTCGTCGCCGCCTAGCTCCAATCCGACGACCTTGTCGATCTCGGTGTCACGGGCCGAGAGGAACAGCACCGGGACGTCGCCTGCCGCTCTGATCCGGCGACACACCTCGTATCCGTCCGCGCCGGGGAGCATGATGTCGAGTATCACGAGGTCGAACCCGCCCTTGTCGGCCATCGCGATGGCCTGGGCACCTTCGGTGGCGCACTCTACGTCGTAGCCCTCCTTGCGCAGGTTGTACGATACGAACTGCAAGATGGCGTCCTCGTCGTCTACGACCAGGATGCGCTGGGGGGTCGTGGTCACCGTCGCCTCCATCACCGGTGGCGGATCTCGGCCCGATGATAGCATCGCGCAGTGCCCTTTAGCTGCGCTGTTGCCGTTCTGTCATGAGTGGTGTGGCGAGGAGGTGGGCGAGCGTGCTGCTTGCTGTCGACGTAGGCAACACTCACACGGTCCTAGGGCTCTTCGACGGGGAGACGCTGGGATCGCACTGGCGAGTGTCAACCGACGCCGCGCTCACGACCGACGAACTCATCGTGAAGGTGGGGGGGCTGCTGGAGATCTCGGGAACCTCCTGGGTCGACGTGAACCGGATGGTTCTGTCCTGCGTGGTCCCCGCGCTCACGCTCTCGTGGGGCGAACTCTCGAGGCGAGCGGTCGGCACCGAGCCCACCGTCGTAGGTCCGGGAGTCAAGACGGGCATGGTGATCCGGTATGACAATCCTCATGAGGTGGGCTCCGATCGCATCGCCAACTCGGTAGCGGCCCTCGAGGCTCACGGGGCGCCGGTGATCGTGGTCGACTTCGGCACCGCCACCACAGTGGATGTCATCGATGCCGATGGTGCGTACGTGGGCGGGGCCATCGCACCGGGTGTTGAGACCAGCGCACAGGCCCTGTTCTCCCGAGCGGCGCGCCTGTCCGCGGTGGACCTGGAGCCGCCCTCCTCGGTCATCGGAACGAACACCCGAGACTCCGTGCGGTCGGGTCTTCTGCTCGGTGAGGCGCTGATGGTGGACGGCCTGGTGGCCCGCGTGCGCGAGGAGCTGGGCGCTCCCGAAGCGACGGTCGTGGCCACCGGAGGTCTGGCGGAGACGATGGCGCCCCTGTGCTCGGCGATCGGTCACGTGGACCCAGACCTCACACTCAAGGGTCTCGCGATCATCGACAGGTTGAATCGAGTGCGTTGAGAGGCATCTCGCAAGGGTTGCCCCAGCCTCTCTGAGCGGCGATCTTGGGATATACTCGCGCGTGTGCACAGGCTTGTGCACGTGAGCGAGCGATCGGGGCGTCTCGCAGGTTGGTATCGGGCCTGAATGTCTCCCAGGTCGCACCCGGGGAGGTCTCTGTGCGCCTGTACCGCATAGGCGACAAGGTCGTCAGTCTGGAGAGGCTGGTCGACGAGGTTTCTGCGATCCTCTCCGAGCGTGCGGGCGGCTCCACTCAGCTGGAAGTCGCCGTGACTCATGGGGTCCAGCGTTCCTTCGTGTCCTTCCTGGAGTCGCTCGGTGAGGTCCGTCGTGGTCCCAAGGTCGCGCTCGTCGCCTTCCCTGTGGCCAATGCCGATGAGGTCAGAGCACTGGCCGAGGAGAGCGCGGTCGACTTCATCCTCGTGCTCTCTCAGTCGGAGCGAGAGGGCATTGAGGGAGGCGATCCCGCCGAGGTCTTCAACCGGCTGCTGGAGACGCTCGCCACTCTCACCGGGTACGACGTGGTGATCTTGCTGGCCAGCGATTGGCGCATCAACCTCGTCGAGCGCATCCTGGGCAGTGAGGTTGTGGGCATATCGCTGGGCCAGTCCCCCCTGCGCGAGGATGTCAAAGTCGACGTGGCCGAGCTTGGCGAGGTGCTCGATGCGGTCATGTCGGCCAGTGCGCGCCGGAGTGGGGCCGGGGCGGGCGAGCGCTGGCGCAAGGGTGCGGCTAGCGAGGTCGCCGGCGATGTCATAAGGAAGGCCGCCGGCGCGGCCCGGGGGGCTGCCGGCGCCGCCAGGAGGTGGAACACATCAAAGAGGTCGTGAGCGTGAGCCTGGGTTCATCGGCGCGCGATCACGAGGTCGAGATCGACCTGCTAGGCGAGCGCTTTCGCATCAGACGCGAGGGAACCGATGGCGATCTCGGCAGGGCGTGCGCTCGCATCGCTGAGCTAGACGGAGCTGTCGCGGCGTTCGGCATGGGCGGGATCGACATGTACCTGCGTGCCGCAGGGCGCGACTACTGGTTTCGCTCGGCCAAGCCCCTCCGGAGCGCTGCCAAGCGGACCCCGATCGTAGACGGCTCCGGTCTCAAGGGGGCTCTCGAGGCGTCCACCGTGCGCTACATGATGGACGAGCTGGGCCTGGAACTGGGCGGCAAGAGGGTCCTTATGACGTCCGCAGTGGACCGGTATGGCATGGCCGAGGGGCTACGCGACGCCGGCTGCGAGATGGCATTCGGCGACCTGATCTACGCCCTCGGGGTCCCCTACCTCATCCGCGACTGGCGAACCCTGGACAGGCTCATCCACACGCTCACGCCGGTGGTGGTGCAGTTGCCGTTCGCCTGGCTCTATCCCACCGGCGACGAGCAGGACGTTGAGCGGGTCATCCCGGAGCGATACGCGCAGATGCATCGAGAAGCCGACATCGTTGCCGGCGACTGGCAGTACGTGCGCAAATACATGCCCGAGGGCATGGCGGGGAAGTGGGTGATAACCAACACTACCACCCCCGCTGATGTCGACTTCCTCCGTTCGCGCGGGGTTGAGTTGCTGGTGACATCGACACCGCGACTGGGTGGACGCTCGTTCGGCACCAACGTGATCGAGGCGGCCATGGTGGCACTCAAGGAAGCCGAGGGCCCCCTCTCGGAGGCCGAGTATCTGCATATCCTGGGGGAAGTGGGTTTCGCCCCCGATGTTACTTGGCTGCAGTGAGATAGGCTCCGATGCGGCACCAGGTTTGCTCAAGCAGGCGTGCCCCCAGCCCCGTGCCTGGGACTACGGTCCTGGGGCGATTGTCCGCAGGCGGGGGGCGGTGGTACTATGCACCTGTTCAGGCAGGCAGGCGGGAAGTTGTCGCGGTGCGTTCAGGCCACGTCGGACCTCGGCAGATCGAGGATCGGCGGAATCCGACGGTGTCCCGTCCCTGGCACATTAGGAGCGTGAGTGCGCGTGAACAAGCGGGCTAGGGTCCGGCTCATCGGAGTTACGGTCATCATCGTGCTGTCTGTTGCGGCGATCCTGGTGGGAGTTGCCGGTGACGATGGCGCGTTCCAGAAGACGGTGGGCGATGTCGTCGAGGACGCGTCTCTCGTGGGTGAGCGCATCAAGGTCAGCGGCGTGGTGGTCCCGGGCTCGTGGAACAAGAAGTCGAACCCGATGGAGTTCGACATCAGGGACGAGGGCGCGCCCGTGGGCAGCCCGACTATCAGAGTGGTCTACTCGGGTCAGGTCCCGAGCACCTTCGGTGACGAGGTCACGGCCATTGTGACCGGTGAGCTGGGCGCCGACGGCATCGTGGCCGCCACCGACCTCATCACCAAGTGCCCCTCGAAGTACTCTTCGGGCGCAGAGGCGATCACTGTCGCCACGCTGCTGTCCGACAAGGCCTCTCAAGAGGCGAAGACCATCCAGGTGACCGGATTCGTGGTCCCGGGCTCGATCGGTGAGCCGGGTGCCAACCCCCGCCTGAAGATCCAGGACAAGCGCGATGGGGGAGAGGCCATATCGGTCGTGTATGACGGTGGCTTGTCCGAGAAGATCGTCGATCTCACCTCGGTCGTGATCACCGGGCATCTCGAGGATGACGGTACATTCACGGCCGCGAATGTGGCCCTCGCTGGGAAGAAGTCGTAGCATCAGGCCCGAGGCCGCCCCGCAGGTGGAGGCCCGCGGGAGACAGATGACGTTTTCCTCTGGAGTGGAGGCCGCATGACGACGATCGGCTACCTATTCATGGCGCTCGGCCTATTGAGTGCCGTGGTGAGCGTCGCTTCTCTGTTCCTTGGGCGTAGTCAGGGCGAGAAGCAAGGGGAGAGCCTGACCAATACCGGCTACATCGCCACATTCGGCGTATTCGCCTTCATCACGCTCTCGAGCCTGGTCATGATCGGTGCGTTCTTCGGTGAGGACTTCAGCTTCCAGTACGTCGTCCAGAATCACCCCACGGACGTCTCCAGCCTCGCCTGGCTCTACAAACTCTCGGCGATATGGGCGGGCAGAGAGGGGTCGTTGCTGTTCTGGGCCTGGCTGCTGGCGGGGTTCGCGGCGTACGTGGCTTACAAGCGGATGGACACCACCGATCCGCTTTCCAACATGGGCATCGCGGTCGCCAACGTAGTACAGACCATCTTCATCGGTGCGCTGTTCATCGAGACCAACAACCCCTTCAAGGTGAGTCTCCCGGGCTGGGTGGATCCAGCGACCGGCCAGTTGCTGATCAGCGGACAGGGTGTGGGGATGAACCCGCTGCTCCAGCACTGGGCGATGATCCTCCACCCGCCGACTCTCTTCGTTGGCTACGCTGGTCTGACCATCCCCTTCGCCTTCGCGATGGGCGCGCTCATCGTCAACGACCCGTCGAAGAAGTGGGTCGAGATAGTCGATCGGATCACGGTCTTCTCCTGGCTCTTCCTGGGCATCGGCATCGGCCTGGGCGCCATATGGGCGTACGTCGTGCTGGGATGGGGCGGGTACTGGGCATGGGATCCGGTGGAGAACGCGTCGCTGCTCCCGTGGCTCACAGGAGTAGGGCTCCTGCACAGCTTCACCGTCTACCGGAGGCGTGGCGGCTTCAAAGGCTGGGCCGTGATGCTCTCGGCGGTCACCTATGCTCTTGTGGTTCTAGGAACGTTCATCACGAGGTCGGGCATCGTGCAGTCGGTCCACGCATTTGAGAAGGATCCCATATCGCTAGTGGTGTTTCTGAGCCTGATCCTCGGTTCGCTCGCGGTCGCCGCGGTTGGACTTGCCATGCGCTGGGGGACCTTCAAGGTAGCCGACGAGTTCGAGAGCCTGACCTCCAAGGAAGCGGCCTACTACTTCAACAACGTCATCATGCTGATCGCGGGACTGCTGGTCGCCTACCTCACTCTCACCTCCGCGCTGCCCCGCTGGCTGCCGGGTGGCGGGATGTCCTTCGGTCCGGCGACCTACGACTCGATCGCGCGACCCGTGGGCATCCTCTACGTCGCCATCATGGCGGTATGCCCGCTGCTCGCGTGGCGGCGCACTGAGGGCGCCACATTCCTGTCGCGGATCAAGTGGCCGGCGCTAGGCACAGCGGTGCTCGCGGCGTTCATGCTGTGGATCTGGTATACGCAGCTGTGGCCCATCCACCTGCGGACGAATCCTGGGGACAACCCGTTCACCAACCTAGTCCACGGCTGGTACGCGATCGTCGGGATGGTGGTCGGTGCCCTTGCCGTCTGCGTGCCCATCTGGCTCTTCATCGACGGATCCCGAAAGCGCGCGGCGGCGAAAGGCCAGTCCGTATTCGCGGCGCTCTCCGACATCGTCTTCAGGGCGAGGACGCAGTCGGGCGGCTACATCACCCACATCGGCATCGGCATCATCCTCTTCGGCCTCATCGGGTCGTCGATGTTCGTGGACGACGTCAAGGCGACCGTGGACCGCAGGCAGGGGGCCGCGTTCCAGGCTGGGGGCTACACCTTCACGTTCCTCGGGATAGACCAGCGCCAACTGGAGAACCGCGACATCGAGACAGTGATCGGCCTTGATGTGAGCGACGCTACCGGGCGCGTTGTCGGCCGAGTGACGCCAGGCCAGATACAGTACGCGCTGCAGGAGCAGACCAGGCTGAACGTGGACGTGATCACCAAGTTCCTGCGCGACGTGTTCGTGATCTTCGAAGGGGCTGACGAGAATACTGTGGCCGTGAACGTGAAGATCAACCCGCTCATCAACTGGGCGTGGGCGGGCTTCGCGATCACCGTCGTCGGTACGGCCATAGCATGCTGGCCGAAGCGGCGCCCGGCTGCCGCATGACGTCCATGGCCGAGGCTCCGAACCTCGCCGTCCAAGTCCAGGGACTGACTCGCGCATTCGGTGCCAGGAAGGCGCTCGACGGCGTGTCGCTCGACGTTCCCGCCGGTGCCTTCCTCTCGATCTTCGGGCCCAACGGGGCCGGCAAGACCACGCTGGTCCGGATACTCACAACGCTCACGCCGCCATCCGCCGGCACTGCCTCGGTCCTGGGACTAGATGTGGTGAAGGACGCCGTGGACTTGCGTGGCCGGATCGGGCTCATCAGTCACAACCCGCTGCTCTACCCTGACCTCACGGCCGAGGAGAACCTGCTCTTCTTCGCGGACATGTACGGTGTGCCGGACCCCAAGCAGCGGGTGAAGGAACTCCTCGTCCGCGTTGAGCTCGACCATCGCAGGCTCGAGCCGGTGCGGGGGTTCTCTCGGGGCATGACGCAGCGGCTTTCGATCGCGCGAGCTCTCCTGCACGAGCCCGAGGTGCTGTTCTTGGATGAACCGTACTCTGGCCTAGACCCGCACGCCATGGACATCCTGGACTCGCTGATCGAGCAGATACGCGCGCAGCACTCCTTCGTGATGATCAGTCACGACCTCGCAAAGGGACTCGAGCTTTGCAGTCACGCGCTCATCCTCTCAAAGGGATCCGTTGTGATGTTCGAGCCCAAGGACCGCATCGACCCAGATGCGTTCGCCGCGACGTATCGCTCGACGGTTGGGATGGGGGTGGCCTGAGTGGGCGCTCTTGGCTGGCGCCAGTTCCGAGCGATGCTCCGCAAGGACATCGTGATGGAGCTTCGGACGCGCGAGATGGTGACCTCGATGGGCCTGTACGCCCTCCTCACGATGGTTGTCTACCAGATAGCGCTCTCGCAGGCCGGCACCGCCTTCGATCCCAAGGAGATCGCTGCCGGCCTCCTCTGGCTGGCTTTCATCTTCACCTCGATGCTGGGACTGAACCGTTCTCTGGTGCACGAGAAGGACCAGGGCTGCATCGACGCTCTACTGCTGTCGCCGGTGGACCGCCCCGTCATTTTCTTCGCGAAGGCGTTCGGCAATCTCGTATTCCTGCTGGTAGTAGAGATCTTGACCGTCCCCGTCTTCGCCTTCCTGTTCCTTCAAGGCAGAGGCTTCGAAGGTCCGTTGTGGGCTGTCCCCCTCGTTGTGGTAGCCACATCGATCGGCATCGCCGGGGTTGGCACGCTTCTCGCCACGATGTCGGTGAACACGACCGGGAAGGACTTCATCCTCGCGGTCCTGTTCATCCCGCTCATGTACCCACTGTTGCTAGCCGCGGTGTCGGCAACCAACGCCGCACTGCTCGGCGGTCAGGCCTATCCGATAGGGATCGTCTGGCAGGGCCTCGGCATCATAGTAGCTTACGATGCGATAATGCTCCTGGCCGCGTTCGGGCTCTACGAGTTCATCGTCGGCGCCTGAGACGGCGCAGGTGGATCGGCGAAGAGAGGAGTCGGAGTGCGCAGACTGAAGATCGCGTTCGTCTTGCTGCTGATAGGCGGTCTTCTCACAACCGCCGCCTACTTCCTCGCGTTCTTCTACGCCGAGGTGCCGAGCTTTGGTACCGCGGAGCTTCCTGAGGCGATCGAGACGGCCAGGCCACTCGTGCGCGTGACTCCTGAGGGGGGCATCGTCTACGGGAAGGCTGACTTCGCGCAGAAGATATTCTACTTCCACGTTCCCGTGGCCGAGGCATCGTTCCTGGTACTCATCATCGCGGCGTACTTCTCGGTTAGGTTCCTGACCACCAAGCGCAAGGAGATCGACACGCGGGCTCGCGTGGCGATGGAGGTCACTCTGCTGTTCGTGACGCTCACCATGATCACCGGCGTGCTGTGGACGCGGGCCGCGTGGGGTGTTTGGTGGCAGTGGGAGCCTCGGCTGACCACGTACTTCATCCTCACTCTGCTCGTGATCGGCTACTTCGTGCTGCGGAACTCGGTCGAAGACGAGGAGCGGCGCGCGACCTACGCGGCGGTCTTCGCGATCGTGGCGGCGATCGACGCCCCGATCTCGTTCATGGTCACCAGGCTGCTGCCCTCGGTGCACCCGGTAGTCTTCACAGAAGGGGGCATCGCAACATCGCAATTGATACCGTTCATCGTCGCCCAGGTTGGGATGCTGATGATCGGGTACGCGATCTACGCGACGAGGATGAGCGAGGAGCGGCTCAACGAACGTTTGCAGGCAGTGAAGGCTGCCTTGGAGGGCTGAGGAAGGCGTGACTCGCCCGCGCTACGAGCCGAGCGAGCAGGAAGGGACGGTGGAGATGGATCCTACAGTCGAGGAGTTGTACACGCTGGTGCTGCCGAACGCCCCATACGTGATAGCCGCGTACGGCATCTTGTGGGCGGCCCTGGTCGTCTACGTGGGGTTCATCATGCGCCGCGTGATGAGACTCGAGCGGGAGATCGAAGTCGTCGAGGAGTCTGTGGCGCGTCGGGCGGGTGCGGGGAGTTAGCTTTCACGTAGCGGTAGGTCGCACTCCCGCAGGGCCGATCGCGACCGCCATGCAGACCTGACCGGCCAGCGGGTTTCGTATAGGATGGGCTGAGCGAGGGGGTCTCGGCGCTACCCTCACGTTTCGAGTACAGGAATGATGCCCGATGGCGCAGCTGTCTCTCGTCCTGTTCTGGTTCGCGACGGCTCTCTACGCCGGCGCGACCGTGCTCTACGGCTACCACTTCCTGTCAAAGCGGTCAGCCTACTCCTGGTACGCGACCTTCCTGACGGGCGCCGGGTTTTTGTGTCTGACCGCATCCATCGGGTTGCGGTCCAGCGTGACCGACGGTACTGAGCTGACCGGCCCCAACTCGCTAGTGCTGGCTGCCTGGGCCCTGGTGCTCGTCTACTTCGTGGTCGAGCATGTGGTGAAGTTGAAGCTGTACGGTGCGGTTCTTGTCCCCGTGACGGTTGTGCTGCTCGTGGTGGCACAGCTGCTGGGATTGGGAGAGACCACCGGCGATCTCACTGCGGCGCAGCTCGCGCAGCTCGACAATCGCCGCGTCGGGGTGCACGTGGCGCTGGTAGTCTTTGCCAACGCCGGCTTCCTCGTGGGGGGAGTGGCGTCCATCGTCTACCTCCTCCAGGAACAGCAACTGAAGAGGCACAGAGCGACCGCGCTGTTCCGGCGGTTGCCCTCGCTGGCCCAGACCGATCTCTTGGCGCGCCGAGCGGTAGCATGGGCGTTCCCGGCGTACACGGCCGCCTTGCTCCTTGGGATCGTGAGGGCCATCGAAACCGACGTGGGCGGATGGTACGCGGACCCGCGCGTGATGATGGCCGGGGTCGTGTGGGTGGTGTTCGGCGCATACCTCTACCTGCACTATCGGCGCGACGTGTCCGGGCGGACCGCCGCCTATCTGGCCCTGGTGGGCGTCACCACCGTCATAGCGCTCGCCATCATCGCCAGGACACTCCCCATAGGCTTCCACGTCTTCGGCATCGGAGGCTGACCTCGGCGTGGCCGAGGAGGAGGCACGCTACCCGCTCTACCCGGTCATGCTCGACCTGACCGGAGCGCTAGCGGTTGTCGTGGGCGGCGGCAGTGCCGCTGAGCGCCGCGCCTCGATACTGGCTCGTCATGGGGCCGATGTCGCCGTGGTCACCTCGGATGTGACCGAGGGTCTGGCGGCGCTGGAGGCAGAGGGGACCATATCCCTGGAGCGGCGGGAGTACGTTCGTGGTGATCTCGAAGGAGCTCGGCTGGCCATCTGCGTCTCCGGCACGGACGAAGTCCTGGAAGCTGTCTTTGCGGAGTCGAAGGCCCGAGGCTGCCTTGTCAACGTGGCTGGGCGTCCCGACCTCTGCGACTTCATCCTCCCCTCGGTGTTCAGCAGGGGCCTGCTTCAGATCGGGATATCCACGCAAGGCAGCGCTCCCGAACTCGCTCGGCGGGTGAAGAAGGATCTTCGCCGCCATCTTGGCCCCGAGTGGGAGCGGTACGTGCAGCTTGTGGGCGAGGTACGGGGTCTTGCGGCCGAGCAGATCGGCAGCGAGGCAGAGCGGGAGCGCGTGATGGAGGCCGTACTGGACTCGGACATCTTGGCGCGAGTCCGCGCGGGCGCGGATATCACCGCCAAGAGCGTACTGGCCGAGTTCATGGGCCGCGGCGGCGGAAGCGCCGGACGCTAGCTCCGGGGAGGAGGTCTCGTGTTCGAGGGCGCCAGAGTAATCGTCACCGGCGGGTCGAGCGGCATTGGCCTGGCCACCGCCGAGGCGTTCGCCAGGCAGGGAGCGGACGTGGGTATCGTGGCCCGAGATCGCACCAGGCTCGAGGCCGCACGTGAGGCGGTGGAGAGCGCCCGCAGGAGTGCCTCGCAGAGGGTGCTTGCGCGCAGCGCAGACCTGTCCGTCTGGGAGCAGGCGCGAGAAGCAGTCGACTTCATGGCGCAGAGCGGGCTCGAACCCGACATCCTGGTGAACAGCGCCGGTGTGATCCTGCCCGGAGAGTTCGCCTCCATGCCGCTCGAGCGCCTCACCCAGAGCATGGAGTGCGGCTACTACTCGGTCGTCTACCCCTGCAGGGCCGCCGTTGGGCGGATGATCGAGCGGAGAGCCGGACACATCGTGAACGTCGGGTCGGTAGCGGGCTTCCTCGGCGTATACGGATACACGGGATACGCTGCGGCGAAGTACGCCGTGATGGGCTTCACTGAAGCTTTGCGCTTCGAGATGAAGCCCTACGGTGTGAAGGTGT
Organism: uncultured Coriobacteriaceae bacterium; assembly: GCA_964633595.1. Lineage (GTDB taxonomy): Bacteria > Actinomycetota > Coriobacteriia > Anaerosomatales > CAZWGV01 > CAZWGV01. The sequence continues at coordinate 51,066 of CAZWGV010000002.1, forward strand.
CGATCGTGTGCCCGCCGGACACCGACACGCCGGCGCTCGAACACGAGAAGACGCTGAGGCCGCCCGAGACCGATGTGATCGCCGGCAACATCCGCGCGATCTCGCCGCAGAAGGTCGCGAATTCCATCGTGCGGGCTGTGGAGACTGGTCGCTACTACGTCATCCCTGATCGGGCGAGCCGATTCTACTTCCGGCTCAAGGGCCTCCTGCCCGAGGTGTTCTTTGCGATCGTGGACTCAGATGTGCGCAAAGCCAGGCGGGCCAGAGCGGCTGATGATAGCCTCTCGACGGGCGGGTCGCCGCCCGCCTCCGAGGCCTCCGATAGCGTCGCACAAACGTTGCCTGAGCAGGCCGAAAGGTGATAGAATCACCGCGTTCAGGCCGAGTGCAGGTGGTGCGTTCAATAGCTCTGCCGTGATCGCCCTCGCCGGGCCTGCTTGCCTGAACAACAACGCACCGCTCCGGCGAGGGCGTCCCTCATTGAGGGCGAGACAGCGGACGAGGCGGACCTGAGGCTATGCACCTGACGCTGGTCGGGCTAAGCCACAAGACAGCCCCGATCGAGATACGCGAGAAGCTGACCTTCCCCGCTCATCGGCAGGAGGAAGCTCTCGCGCTCCTCACGTCTTCGCCCCAGATCGCCGAGGCGGTCGTGCTCTCCACCTGCAACCGTACAGAGATCTATGCCGTCGCGTCGGTTGAGGGCGGCGCGGACGCGGTCGTCGACTTCATGGCCGACTACCACGCGTTGGACCGTCATGAGCTGGTGCGCTACCTCTACTTCTCGGATGGCGAGGCGGTCGTCAAACATCTCTTCAGAGTGGTGGCGTCGCTTGACTCGATGGTCATCGGAGAAGCGCAGATCCTCGGCCAGGTCAAAGAGGCCTATGAGCACGCGTTCGACAACGGTGCCTGCTCTCGGGTGTTCAACAAGCTCTTCCGCCAGTCGTTCGAGGTGGGAAAGCGGGTGCGCACCGAGACTGACATAGGCGAGAGCGCCGTATCCATCAGCTACGCCGCGGTGGAGCTCGCCAAGAAGGTCTTCGAAACGCTGGAGGGGCGGGCCGTCCTCATCGTCGGAGCGGGCAAGATGAGCGAACTGACGGCGAAGCACCTCAAGAGCAACGGAGTCGAGTCTTTCCTGGTGGCCAACCGCACCTACGAGCGAGCTGTGGAGATGGCGGCGTCCTTCGACGGCGAAGCCATACGCTACGAGGACCTCTTCGAGCGTCTTCGCGACGTGGACATCGTGATATCCTCCACCGCCTCGCCCGAGTACGTGATCAGGAAGGACCGCCTGGCCGAGTCGATGCGGGGGCGTCGAGGTCGGCCGCTCTTCCTCATCGACATCGCTGTCCCGCGTGACATCGAGCCGGACGTCAACGAGATATCCGAGGTCTTCCTCTACGACATCGATGACCTGAGCGGTGTTGTCGAGGCGAATCTCGAGGAGCGCATGCGGGAGGCTCGCAGGGCCGAGGGGATCATCGACGAGGAGATGTCGGTCTTCGAGCGCTGGCTCGAGTCGATGGAGGTCGTTCCCACGATCGCGGCCATGCGCGCTCAGGCCGAGCAGATCCGGCAGGCCGAGATGGAGAAGGCGCTGAGGCGTCTGGGCGGCCTCTCGGAGAAGGAAATGAAGACGATCGAGGCTCTGACAGGCGCGATCGTGAACAAGATGCTGCACGCTCCAACGAGTAGGCTCAGGGATGCGTCGACGGAGAAGGACGGGTACGAGTACGTGGAGGCCGCGCGCTTCTTGTACGGACTAGAGGAAGGCGGCGAACGACACCGCCACGGACTGCTGCGCAACCTGCTGGGGCGCGGTGAGAAGAGCCACAAGCGCGAGACAGGAGATCAGCTTGGCTGAGCAACGCACCCAGCTGGTGATCGGTACCCGGGGCAGCAAGCTGGCCCTATGGCAGTCCAACTACATCAAGGATCGCCTTGAGGAGATCACCGGGCTTTCGGTGAGCCTTTGCGTCATCAAGACGACCGGGGACAAGATTCTGGATGTGCCCCTGGCAAAGGTGGGAGGAAAGGGATTGTTCACCAAAGAGATCGAGGTGGAGCTCTCGGCGGGCAACGTGGACCTCGCCGTCCACTCGATGAAGGACGTCCCGACGGAGCTGCCAGAGGGTCTGGTGATCGGGGCCACGCCTACGCGGGTCGACTCGCGCGACGCCATCGTGAGCGGCAGAGGGTGGGATCTTGGCGCCTTGCCCCAGGGGGCTCGGCTCGGTACGAGCTCGCTCAGGCGGCGCAGCCAGGTGATGGCCGCTCGGCCGGACCTGGAGATCGTGGACGTTCGCGGGAACCTCGACACGCGGATGCGCAAAGCCGAGGAAGGTGAGCTCGACGGTGTTATCCTCGCTGCCGCTGGCATTACCCGCATGGGCTGGCAGGAGCGCATCACCCACTACATCGACACTGACACGATGGTCTCGGCAGTCGGGCAGGGGGCTATCGGCATCGAGATACGCGAGGAAGACCCCTTCATGACCGAGGTCTGCGAGAAGATCTCGGATCCGGAGACCATGGCGTGTGTGACGGCCGAAAGAGTCGTTATGAGGCGGCTGGAGGGCGGCTGTCAGGTGCCGATCGGAGCGTATGCGCGAGTCGACGGGGACGCGATGGTGATGGATGCCTTCGTGGGTTCGGTGGATGGCACGAAGACCGTCCGCGACCGCCTCGAGGGTTCGGCGGCCGAGCCGTTGGCTCTCGGCGATGAGATGGTCCGTCGCCTGCTCGCCCTGGGCGCGGGGGAGATCCTCGAGGAGATCCGGGGGGCCGCGGATGAGGTGGGGGGAAGAGTCGACCGTTTGCTCGAGACGTAGGGGGAGACCGGCATGGCACAGCCGGTGAGCGACGGGCCGCTATCGGGCAAGACCGTGGTAGTCACAAGGTCGCGCGCGCAGGCTGCCGAGCTGACGATGCAGCTTGGCGCCCTGGGCGCCGAGGTCTTGGAGTTCCCGGTTATCGACACTGTCGAGCCCGAAAGCTGGGAGCCGGCCGACTCGGCCATCCGGAACCTGGAGACCTACAACTGGGTCGTCTTCACCTCAGCCAACGCCGTGAACGCCTTCTTCGACCGGATGGCGACGCAGGACATGGACGCCCGCCAGCTCGCGGGCTGCCGCGTCGCGGCTGTCGGACCAGCCACCGCCACACGGTGCGAGGAGAGGGGAGTCCGCCCTGACTTCGTGCCCGAAGAGCATCGGGCAGAGGGGGTCTTGGACGGGCTGTGCCGTCGCGGTGTGGGTAGCGGGAGCCGCGTGCTCATCCCCCGCGCACTGGAGGCCCGGGAGGTGCTGCCGGATACGCTGCGCGAGCAGGGTGCGCACGTGGATGTGGTACCCGTGTACAGGACCGTACCCGCGCCCGGGGCGCCCGGCGTGCTCGAGCGCATGGCCGAGGGGCAGGTGGACGCCGTGACGTTCACGTCCTCGTCCACCGTGCGCCACTTTCTGCGGTTGCTCAAGGGCAGCGCGGCGACCCTGGAGCAGGTGATCGCCGTCTCGATAGGACCCGTGACCTCCGAGACGGCTCGCCGCAGCGGTCTTGCGGTCGCAGCCGAGGCCACACACTCCACGGTGGCGGGCTTGGTTCAGGCGATCGTGGATCTCTCCTCCCCGCAGGCGGGACATCACGAATGAGTTCGAAGGCCGCCATGATCGCGGATTCCGCCTGGGTGAAGAGCGCTTCGAGCGCCGTTGACAAACCAACATGCGCTGGGCATTGTATTGTGGCCGTTGCCCCCCAGGGGCGCGGTTCGGACGGGGATGTAGCTCAGCTGGGAGAGCGCTACCTTCGCACGGTAGAGGCCGGCGGTTCGAATCCGCTCATCTCCACCATCGGGTACCATGTCGAGGCGACCTCTTCGCGGGTCGCCTCGGCCGCATGTGCATGACGGCAGATGTGTCGGGAGCCGGCGGTTGCGTCGAGGCGTGACATCGGCATACGACTCATAAGGAGGCTTCGGATGGCAGGTGGCGTAGCTCCTGAAGGTATCACCGCGTGGGTAGCTCAGCACGGCCAGGTCCTATTCTTTTTCGCCCAGATCGCGTTCTGGCTCCTGCTCGTAGGGGTACTCGCGTGGGCGACCTGGATCTTCAAGCGGTATGTGGACTTCGCTACAGGTGCGGTCGGCGAAGAAGAGGGCGGGGAGTCCTCCGATGACGAGGCTGTCTCCATCGAGGAGTTCGTCGAGTGACTCACGTTCTGCCCGATCCCCTCGCGCGGGTTCGCGCCGAGTCCGGGAAGTGAACGGAGGGCGCCATGGAGTTCCCCATCCACAGACCGCGTAGGCTCAGGCGCAGCGAGCTGTTGCGCTCGATGGTGCGCGAGACCACTCTCGATGCGGGTGACCTGATCTACCCGCTCTTCGTGAAGCCCGGGCAGGGAGCACGCGATGAGGTTGCGTCGATGCCGGGCGTCTTTCAGCTTTCCCTCGACGAACTGCCTGCGGAGATCGATGAGCTCGGCGAGCTGGGTGTACCCGCGGTGATCCTGTTCGGCCTGCCGGAGTCCAAGGATGAGGTAGGCAGCGGTGCCTATGCCGAGCAGGGCATCGTGCAAGAGGCGATCCGGGCCATCAAGTCCCACTCTCCCGAGTTCCACGTGATCACGGACGTGTGCATGTGCGAGTACACCTCCCACGGACACTGCGGCGCTCTCGACTCCGAGGGTCATGTCATGAACGACGTCACGCTGGAGCTGCTCGCGCAGACCGCGGTGAGTCACGCGGAGGCGGGCACCGACATGGTGGCGCCTTCCGACATGATGGATGGCCGAGTAGCGGCCATACGCTCGGCTCTCGACGCCGAGGGCTACACTCGCGTGCCGATCATGAGCTACGCGGCGAAGTACGCCTCGGCCTACTACGGACCCTTCAGGGACGCGGCGGACTCGACACCGTCTTTCGGGGATCGCCGCGCGTATCAGATGGATCCCGCCAACAGCGACGAGGCGCTGCGCGAGGTGGCGCTGGATATCGACGAGGGCGCTGACATCGTCATGGTCAAGCCCGCGCTCGCCTACATGGACATCATCCGCCGAGTGAAGGATGAGTTCGGCTATCCCACGGCCGCCTACAACGTCTCTGGTGAGTACGCAATGGTCAAGGCAGCGGCCGCCAACGGCTGGCTCGACGAGGAGCGCGTGGTGCTGGAGACGCTGACGGCCATGAAGCGGGCGGGCGCCGACCTCATACTCACCTACCACGCAAAGGACGCGGCCCGCTGGCTGGCCGGGCGCTAGCCGACGGCTTCGATCCCGGCACGCGAGTAGCTCCTCGTTGCCCCGCCCGCAAGGCGCGGCACCACGGCTTCGTCCGGAGGAACACCGATGGCTGACAACGTAGGGAACGCGGACGCACGACCGGACCTCGAGCTCGAGGAGGAGCTCACAGAGGGGTCGGCCGAGGGAGACGGCACTATTACCGAGCAGGAGATGGCCGAGGCCGAGGCTGGGTGCGGCGAGGCAGCGATCGGGATCCCGATGGGCGGTGCAGGACATCCCTCCTCGCTGGTTCTCGGCGCAGAGGGCGCGCCTGCCCAGGCTTCGTCTGGAAGCCCCGCACCGCCAACAGGGCACCCCGGTGGGCATCCTGCAGGGCACCCTGGCGGGCATCCTGCGGGCCACCCCGCAGAGCACCCGGGCGGGCACCCGGCGGGCGTCGAGCGGCAGCGCCATGGTGGCGCGAGGTCGGTAGGCTTCCGGCCGGGGGGCGGCCCAGCGGCTCAGGCCTACCAGGAGCGCACCGGGATCAAGGCCCCGCGCATCATAGCCTGGGAGATAACCCGCAGCTGCAACCTGAGCTGCGCTCACTGCCGAGCTGCTGCGGAGTTTGGCCACTACCCGGGCGAGCTGTCGCTCGAACAGATCAAGTCTGTCATCGACGACGTCGTCACGATCTCCAACCCGATCTTCATCGTCACCGGCGGAGAGCCGCTGATGCGTCCCGACATCTGGGACATCGTCGACTACATGCACGAGAAGGGCGCGATGCCGGTGATCGGCACCAACGCGACTATGGTCACCGACGAGATCGCCGCCAAGATGGCCGAGCACCGCATCCCCCGGATATCGGTGTCCATCGACTTCCCAACCGCCGAGGAGCACGACGGCTTCCGCGGGCAGCCTGGGTGCTTCGAGGAGTCCATCGAGGGCATCAAGGCCGCGAAACGGCACGGTGTGGGCGTGCAGGTGAACATGACCGTCACCACGCTCAACGCCGACCGGGTGGAGGCGGTGCACGACCTGTCGGAGGAGCTCGGCGTGGACGCCTTCCACATCTTCATGCTCGTGCCCACCGGTCGCGGCTCTGACCTGCTGGACAAGGAGCTCCCGCCGGAGGACTACGAACGTGTGCTGGAGTGGGCGTACGAGCGTCAGAAGACCTCGCCGCTGCACTTCAAGCCCACGGACGCTCCGCACTACTACCGCATCATTCGTCAGAAGGCCAAGGCCGAGGGCAAGAAGGTCACGCGTGAGGAGTACGGGCTCGACGCGATGACCAGGGGTTGCCTGGGAGGCATCACCTTCTGCTTCATCAGTCACGTCGGCGATGTGCAGCCGTGCGGCTACTTCGACATGCAGCTTGGCAATGTCAAGGAGCAGCCGTTCTCCCAGATCTGGACCGAGTCCAGGGTCTTCAACGACCTCCGCGACTACTCGCTGCTCAAAGGCAAGTGCGGCGCGTGCGAGTACCGCGCGGTATGCGGCGGGTGCCGAGCAAGAGCACTGGAGATCACCGGGGACTACCTCGCTGAGGAGCCCTACTGCATCTACGTGCCGCCCGGGTGGACGGGCGAGTGCGAGTCTGAAGAGGCGCCGAAGGCCTGACGTGGGAAAGCGGCGCTCGAAGCAGGGCATTCACGCTTCGCGGTCCGCCGAGCCGTCACGCGCAGCCGGAGCGTCGGCGATCCCTGGTCCGGCAGCGATCGCGGTGGGCTTCACCGCGCTGGCCACATTCGCGCCAAAGCTGCCGTTCACGACTCCGTACTCGCCGCGGCTGGCTGCGCTGCTCCTCTCCGCTGTGGTCTGGTGCTGGGCCTGGTCGCGAGGCTCGCTCGAGCGGCGGTCCGAGACCCGGCGTCTGGATCTCGCTCTGCTCGCGGTGGTCGGCGTCGCGTTGCTCGCCGCACTTCTCGCGCCCACCCCGTTCACTCTCCTCACCTATGGCGCCGAGGGAGGGCTGCTCGGGCTTCCCGCATGGTTGGCGATGGCCGGAGTGTTCGTGCTCGCGTCTCGCGTGGTGACGGAGGAGGAGATCCGTGCCGCACTGCGACTCGCTCTGATCTGGGGTGTTGCCGTGGCAGCGGCGGTCATCTATCAGATGGCGAGCGGACGGATGGTGAGCGCCGGGTTCGGCAACTCCAACTTCGTGGGCGCGATGTTGCTGCTGGTGGCGCCCCTGGCGCTGGAGGGGGCGACATCCACTACCGAGCGGGGCTGGAAGCGAGCGTACGTGGGCTCGGCGCTACTTATCTGGGTCGCAGCCGCCGTTGCTGGGAGCACGGCGGTTCAGATCGCGCTGGCTGTGCAGGTGCTCGCGGTGGTGGCGCTGGCACCCCGCCTCCTTGGCGACGTGGTCGTTCGTTGGAGGACGCTCATCGCGATGCTGCTTGCCGGCCTGCTCCTCTTCGGGGCACTGACCTCGGTGTTGAGTGTGACCACGGAAGTTCTGCCTGAAGGGCTGGACGCACCGTTGGAGGAGGCGCTCACGGGTGCCACAGTGATCACTCGCATCGAGATGTGGAAGGTCGCCGTGGGAGTATGGCGCGACTCGCCCGTCTTCGGTGCCGGCCCCGACGGCTTCCAGCTGGCCTCGCAGAGGAGACTGACGAAACGATTGCTGGAGGTCGAGTCGGGAGCGACCTCGGGCCACCGGGCTCTCGTGCGCGATCCGCACAGCTTTCCTCTGCTGGCGCTGGGGAGCCTGGGCGCGCTCGGGTTGGCGCTCCTGCTGTGGCTGTTCGCCGAGTGGCTGCTCGCACTCCGCCTCCGGTGGCGCGAGCGGAGGCGAGACGATCACCTGCCCTTTGCGCTCGCGATAGGCGCAGGGACCTTCCTGCTGTGCACTCTCCTGATGCCCTGGCACATCGTGTTCGCCGCCATGCCTGCGCTCGTCGCGGGACTCGCGCTCGCCAGAGCGCCGGTGGGGAAGAAGGGACGCTCCGATCGTGCGGAGCCAGGTCCAGAGGACGGTGCCATGCCCCATCCGATCCCCCGCGCTCTCCTGGTGGTGGCAACTGCTCTCGTTGCCGTCACTCTCTCGGCCGGAGCGATCGCGAGCGACGCTTTCGCGACCCGCGCGCTCAATACCCGCTCCGCGAGCGCGGCCTCAGCGGCCTGGGCCGAGGCGTCGCGCGCGCAGCCGTGGAGGCCATACACACGCTTCGAGTGGCTGTACTCGCTCGGCCGGCTGACCGGTGAGGGCAGCATGACTGCTGACGACTATCGGTCCAAGGTGGCCCTAGCACCGGTTGAGATCTCTCGCGACGGCGGCTATCTTGCGCTGCTCGCCCAGCCTTCCCTGGATGAGGCCATGATGACCGGGCGAGAGGACCTGAGCTGGGAGAGGGAGACCATCTCCCGGGCCGCCTCTCTCGCCCCGAACCATCCCGACACGGTACTCGAGCGAGCACACCTCGCACTCGCCCAGCGGGACACCGCCACCGCCGAGCAGTGGCTCAAGATCGCCGACGGGTACGCTGCCGAGACTGACCGTTATCTGCTCTATCGGTATCAGGCTGCAGTGTTCTCCGAGGATGCCTCTGCGGCGACCGTCTGGGGAGAGCGTGTTCGCAACGAGGCTCCGTGGCTTACCATGCTCATGGTCCTTCCAGAAGGAGGCAGATGAGCGCCAGTGTGCTAGTAGCGTTCGGAACCCGGCCCGAGGCCATCAAGATGGCACCGGTCGTGGATGCCCTGCGCGCGCGCCCGGACGACTTCCAGCCGATCGTCGCGGTGACGGGACAGCACCGCGAAATGCTGGACCAGGTGCTGGAGCTGTTCGACATAGAGCCCGCCTACGACCTGGAGGTCATGACGCCCGGGCAGTCGCTGGCCGAGCTGACATCGCGCGTCGTCGATGGATTCGATCGGATACTGGAGGATGCGCAGCCAGACGCTGTTCTTGTCCAGGGTGACACGACCACGACCTTCGTCGCGGCCCTGGCGTCCTTCTACCGCTCGATACCCGTGGGTCACGTCGAGGCGGGCCTTAGGACTGGCGATCGCCGCCACCCGTTCCCGGAGGAGATCAACCGACGGCTGACAACGGTGCTCGCGGAGTGGCACTTCGCGCCCACCGAGGTATCGAAAGCCAACCTGCTCTCGGAGGGCATAGCCGCCGAGAGCATCCTCGTCAGCGGCAACACTGTGATCGACGCGCTCCTCGCTGTGGCTGGGAGACCCTTCACTCCGCCTCCCGGCCCAGTGGCCGATGCGCTTACTTCCGGCGGAAGTCTCGTCCTGATGACCATGCATAGGCGGGAGAGCTGGGGAGCGCCCCTTCGGGAGGCTTGCGACGCGGCACGCGAGCTGACGGACCGGTTCGATGACGTCAGGGTCCTGTTCTGCGTCCACCTCAATCCCGAGGTGCAGAGGGCCGCCGCCGAGCGTCTCGGCGATGCAGATCGTGTCCATCTGGTCGGTCCCCAGGACTACCGAACGTTCGTTGCGCTCATGCAGGCTTCCACCCTGATCCTCTCGGACTCAGGGGGAGTTCAGGAAGAAGCCCCCTCTCTGGGCAAGCCGGTTCTGGTCCTGCGCGATGTTACCGAGCGTCCTGAGGCGCTGGAGGCCGGCACGGTAAGGTTGGTAGGACGCGATCGGGAGCGCATTGTGGCCGAGGCGTCGACGCTTCTCACCGACAGAGCGGCGTACGATACGATGGCTCGGGCGAGCAACCCGTTCGGCGACGGTGTGGCCGGCAAGCGCATAGCCGCTTTCCTGGCCGACCGGTTGGGTACGTGCCTTGAGAGAGGAGGGGACGATGTCTGAGACCGTGTACGTTGTGCAGTGGGAAGACGAGGACGGGCTAGACGCCGCACGTCACCTCCGTGCGACCGGCTGGCCCGTGGAGCTGGGACCTGGAGAGGCTCAGGAGGCCTGCAGGCGAATCTCCAACTGCCTTCCGCTCGCGGTGGTGATACCTCTCGACCCCGACCCCGAACTCGGGTGTGGACTGGCATGCCAGATGCTCGCCGATGGAGCTACCTCCCGCACACCGATAGTGTTCGTGGGCGGGATGCCTGATTCAGTGGACATCGCCAAGAACCTCGTCCCCGACGCGATGTTCAGCGATACGGACGACCTGGCCGCCCTACTCGAGACGCTGAAGCGCCGCCAGTGAGGCCTGGCGGGAGGCGTCCGGTGGAGCGGGTGCACTGGGTCCTTCCCGCCTACAACGAGGCGGCGAGCATCGGGGATATGCTATCGCGCATCGAGGAGGTCTCGCGCGACCTCGGCCTCGACTTCGACGTGACCGTGATCGACGACGGCAGCGGTGACGATACGGGGGACATCGCGAGGGCGGCCGGCGAGCGGATGCCCGTAGCTGTGTTCAGGAATGAGCCTAATCGCGGGCTCGGCTACACCATCCGGCGAGGCCTGCGCGAGGCGCTATCCGTAGCTTCCGACGACGACGCCGTCGTCACCCTCGACGCCGATCTCACGCAAGATCCCGTCTATGCGGGTAGCATGCTGAGCACCCTGGCCGAGGGGGCCGACGTGGTGATAGCGTCGCGCTATCGGCCGGGCGCCGGCATGGAGGGCGTCTCGGCGCTGCGACTTCTGCTGAGCTACGGCGCGAGTGCACTAGTTAGCCTGGCGCGCCCCATCCGTGGGGTGAGGGACTACTCGTGTGGGTTTCGGGCCTACCGTGCGGCCGTGTTGAGGCTCGGGTTCGAGCTGTTCGGCGACGACTTCGTCTCGGAGAGCGGATTCGGGTGCATGGTCGAGATCGCGCAGCGGCTACGCGGCAGAGCTGTCTTCGCCGAGGTTCCATTCGTGTTGCGCTACGACGCGAAGCGCCAGGCTTCCGCGATCAGGATCGTGCCCACGATCCGCTCGTATTTCAGGGTTCTAGGATGCGTGCGCCGCGATGAGCGCCGGTTGCGCCGAGCAAGTCGCGACGGGTAGCCGAGCACAGCGGATGGTGATGGGCGTAGCCAGCGCGGAAGGACGAACCCCAGGCCAAACCGCCACAAGCGTGCTGGAGCGCCACTGGGCGCCGCTGCTAGTGGTTATCACGTTTGCTTCGGCCGCGGTGCGCTTGTGGGGTCTTGGCGCGGAGAGCCTCTGGACGGACGAGCTGACCACTGCCCGGATGACGCTTTCTGGTCCCCTGGAGGCTTGGCGACAGGCTGCGGCCGACACTAGCCCGCCTCTCTACTACGTCCTGCAAGCGCTGGTCCTTCGCTGGCTGCCTGCCGGTGAAGTCTCCTTGCGACTGCTCTCGGTGCTTTGCGGTGTCGCGACCATTCCGGTCGTTGCGGCTCTCGGCCGATGGCTGTTCTCGCCCTCAGCAGGCCTCCTCGCCGGATCGATGTTCGCATTCAGCTGGTCGGCGATCTTGCTCGGGCAGGAGGCGCGGGCGTACTCGCTGGCGACGTTGTGTGTCTCGATAGCGGCACTGACTCTGACTCGGGCGCTGAGCGTTGATGACGGCCGGAGGCGCGCGCTGTGGCTTGGGGCCCACGGCCTGGCGGCGCTCGTTGCGCTCTACTCGCACTGGTTCTCGCTGCTCGCTCTGGCCGGTATCGAGGTGGCGGTGTTGAGTTCGCGAGCAGGCAGGCAGGTGCTGGGGCGTGTCTGGGTGGCGAGCCTGGCACTGGTGGGCATGGGGTTCGTGCCTTGGCTCGCCTATCTTCCCAGGCAGGCGGCGCGGGTGTCTGGGGCCATAGACGCAGGACAGTGGGTCTTGGCGCCGCCCGGGGCGCTCGCCTCAGAGCTGCTGCGTGCTCTGAGGCTGCATGCCGCCTGGGGACCGCGCCCCGGTTGGTTCTGGATCGCATTCTGGTTGCTGGCGGCCGGTGGGGTCGCCGCCGTGCTGCGGGCACCTGGCAGACAGCGGGAACCCGGCTCGGCCGAGCCCCGCGCGGTGGCGATCATCGTGTGGTGGCTGGCAGCCGTGTGGTTGGGCGGAGCGGCGCTGTCTCTCTGGGTATTGCCGGTGTTCGGCTGGCGCTCGGCGTTCCTCGCGCTGCCCGCGGCGTGTCTGCTCGCAGCCCGAGCCATCCTCGGGCTGTCTCGCGTGCGGGCAGGTCTCGCAGCGGTTGCGGTGCTCGTGTTGCTGCTGCTCGGGATGCTCGATCTGCGCGCTGAGGCCGTGCGCCCGAGGTGGCGCGCCGTCACTCAGAAGGTGTCCGAGCAAGCCGGATCGGTTGACATCATGGTGGTGTCTGCACCGTTCGTTCTCGACAACCTGACCACATATGCCGCTATCCTTGGCTCGGCTCTTCCCGAGCGCGTTTCCACCGTACCTAGGACCGACGACAGCGGTGCGATCGACGGTGCGCTGCGGCGGGCTCTGGACACGGCGGACTCGGCGAGTGTGGTGCTCGGCCACCTGGACTTCGGGCCAGATGGAGCGTCGGCTGTCGACGAAGGTCTCGCGCGGCTCGGATGGCGCATGGCCGAGGAGCGCGCCTACGGCGGCAGGATCGGGGGCGAAGTGTACGTCAGGACCTACTTGCGAGAAGGAGGGACCCCCTGAGCGTGAGCCGGCCTAGAGCGAGCACTTCCTACGCGCTGATCGCGGGGAGCATCACCTTCGGTGTGACCGGGCAGGCACTCCTGAAGATCGGCGCTTCGGCTGCCCACGACCCGGGCCTCGCTGCCACGCTGGTCGCGGCCGCCACGAGCTTGCCTATCATCGCCGGGCTCGGCGCGTACGCGCTGTCCTCTGTGCTGTGGCTTATCGTGCTCTCGCGCGTGAACCTGTCGATGGCGTATCCGTTTGGAGCACTCGCCTACGTCCTGGTGGCGGCGATCGCCGTTGTGATGGGCGAGCATATCCCGCCGGTGCGGTGGGCGGGAGTGATCCTCATCGTGTTGGGCGTCCTGCTGGTGGGCGCCCCTCAGGCAGACGCGGGGAGACGATAGTGGGAGTAGTGGGGATCCTGGCCACGGTCGCCCTGGTTGTGACGGGGCAGCTCCTGCTCAAACGCGGTATGAGCCGGGTGGGAGCGATCGATCGCGCTCGCCTGCGGCAGCCGTTGGTGCTGGTGAAGACCGTGGTGCGAACGCCGGCGGTGGTCGGGGGACTCGCTGTGTACTCCATCTCGGCAGTTGGCTGGATCCTCGTGCTCTCGCGCTTCGACCTTTCGTTCGCCTATCCGTTCCTCGCCATCTCGTACGTCGGCGTCACCGCGGCTGCCGTGCGTGTGCTAGGCGAGAAGTTCTCGCTGCGGCAGTGGGCCGGGATGGCCGTTGTGGCGATCGGGGTCGTGCTCGTCGCCTCGTCTGGTGTTTAGCGGATGAGCGAGAGGCGCCCAGCTCGGCCGAGCATCTCGATATCGCTCGCGCTGGCGGGGTTGCTGATCGGCGGCGTTGCCTTGCAGGCGTACCGTGTAGGCGATCCCATCAGCGGCTACATGGGCTGGAACGAGGCGTACTACCTCAACATCGCCTCGGACGATGTCGGGCGCGGGTTGTTGGCTCCAGTGACGGCGCCGGCCGATCCATACAACCCGCCGTTGTACCCGGTACTCCTCACGACCGCGCTGAGGCTGTTGGGCGACGGACCGGCATCCGGGAGGTGGCTGTCGATACTCGCTACCGCGATCGCGGTTTTGGCGGTCTTCGGCATCGGGAGAAGGCTCTACAACGACCGCGTCGCGATAGTCGCTGCCGCGTGCGTGGCGTTCGCGCCGGGTACCGTGATCGTCGGCCGAAACATACAGACGGACGCCCTCATGCTGGCGATGGAGCTGCTGTTCGTCTACGCGTACTTGCGAGCGATGAGTTCGCGCTCATCGCGGTGGGCCGCCCTGGCCGGAGGCGCTCTGGGTCTGGGTCTCCTCGTGAAGCTGCCGGTCCTTCTGGGTGCGGTGTCCCTTGCGGCTTGGCGAACCTGGCGGGAGCGTGGCATCTCCTGGGTGCGAGAGCGCGAGACGTTGTGGGTCGTGGGGGTCTCGGCCGCCCTTGCGCTGCCCTGGTATCTGGCGCGACTGGCTACATCGTCGGCCTTCGTGTCGGCTCAGGGCAGACTGATCTCCGTGGCGCGCGTCCTCGACGCGACGACGTTGTGGCACGAGTACTTGCTGGAGATGGCATGGATGCTCGGGTGGGCGGTGGCACTGCTGGGGGTGCTCGGCCTGGTGCTGATGGTCCGCGAGCGTCGCTCAGCGGATCGTCTGGTCCTCTGCTGGGTCGGCATACACGCGGTTGTCTTCCTGCTCTACAACTACCACACCTACTACTACCTGCCGCTGGTGCCCTTCGCGTCCTTGGCGGCCGGACGTTTCGCTTTCTCGGCCGGCGGCCGCAGAACCACAGTGGCCGTGAGCTATGCCGTCGTGCTGGCTGTCCTGGTAGGAGGTCTGACGTTCCTGATGCTCTGCGGCAAGAAGTACAACGCCTGGGCACCATCCACACTGGAGGCGGATTTGGGGTCTCAGGGAATCGACCCCGCCAAGACGACGGTACTCGCAGACGACAGGCTGTTTCAGGTCTACGGGCCGATGCTGGACCGCGCCGTGATGCGGATGGAGCTGCTACCGGTATCGGAGTGGCGAAAGGCCCTGCCAGGAAACCGCGCTCTGCTGCTGGGGGAGCTGCCCGACAGAGAGGTCGTGGCCAACGTCCATCGCAATGAGGTCAGGCCGGTGCTGTTCGGGCATGCGGTCGGGCAGGCTGACGGCCCATTCAACTTCTTCGGCCGCATCGGCGGGCTCACGTTCGAGCGAGTGGGACCGGTTTGGCGCTTTGGCGTCAGTGTCAGGCAGGCCCCCTACATGCTCTGGCTATACGAGGCAGGCTTCTTGTAAGCGACCGAGGCGGATAGCGTGGTGGCGGGCCCCGCCCGCGAGCCCGGTCTCTGGCCGCAGTGCTTGACCCCAGCCCCTGACCCCAGGGACGACACCTGGTCAGACGCGGCCATGGACCCTCAATGGTTGCTGCACCTGCGGTACAATCGGTGCGCAAATCGATGGCTGCGCGGGCCCGTCGGCTCGCGGCACGACAGGAGGTCCTCGCCTCATGGCCCAGTCCTCATCCGACTACTTCGCCGCCGCCTGCGAGCTCATCCCCGGAGGGGTGAACTCGCCCGTCCGAGCGTACAAGAGCGTTGGGATCGATCCGCGGTTCGTCGCTCGCGCCAAGGGGTCGCGCATCTTCGACATCGACGGTCGCGAGTATGTGGACTTCGTCGCGTCGTGGGGGCCCATGATCCTTGGGCACGCGCCAGACGCCATTCTCGACGCTGTTCGCGAGCAGTTGGAGCTTGGGACTTCCTACGGTGCGCCGACGTGCGCCGAGGTCGCCCTCGCCGAGAAGCTCGCGTCCGTGGTGCCATCCATCGAGGAGGTTCGAATGGTCTCCTCGGGCACGGAGGCGACCATGAGCGCTATCCGTCTGGCTAGGGGGTACACGGGCCGCGACAAGTTCGTGAAGTTCGAAGGGAACTACCACGGGCACTCGGATGCCCTGCTGGTCGCAGCCGGATCCGGGCTCGTCACGCTGGGCATTCCTTCGACGCCCGGCGTCACTGTGGGGGCGGCAGCCGACACGATCGTGCTGCCCTACAACGATCTGGACGCGGTGGCGTCGATGCTTGACGCCGAGGGCGAGCAAGTGGCGGCCATCATCCTCGAGCCCATCGCGGGCAATATGGGCGTGGTACCGCCGGTGCCAGGCTTCCTCGAGGGGTTGCGCGAGCTGTGCGACCGCTACGGAGCGGTGCTGATCTTCGACGAGGTCATCACGGGCTTCAGGGTGGCGCTTGGGGGCGCCCAGGAACTCTACGGCGTGACTCCCGACCTGACGACCCTCGGCAAGATCATCGGCGGCGGCTTCCCGGTAGGCGCCTTTGGTGGCAAGCGCGAGATCATGGAGAAGCTGGCGCCGGTGGGCCCCGTCTACCAGGCCGGCACTCTCTCGGGCAATCCAGTGGCTATGGTCGCAGGGCTGGCCACCATCGAGGCGCTATCGCAGCCGGGCGTCTACGAAGAACTCGAGCGGAAGGGAGCGCATCTCGCCAAGGGGCTGTGCATGGCCGCCGAAGCTGCCGATGTCGCCGCCTACTGCACTAGGGTGGGCTCTATGTCCTGCATGTTCTTCACTGATCAGGTGGTGACGGACTGGACGAGCGCCGCCACTTCGGACACCGAGAGGTACGCGGCCTACTTCCGAGCGATGCTGGATGCGGGGTACTGGTTGACGCCCAGCCAATTCGAGGCGACGTTCGTATCGATGGCTCACACCGACGAGGAGATCGATGCCTTCGTCGGCGCTGCGGGAGAGGCCCTGCGAGGGCACTAGATGAGCCGGCCCTCGACCAGCGAGCGGCAGCGGGAGAAGACCGCAGCCGGCAAGCGACCCCCGGGGGTTGCGGGGTTCGTGTCCGAGCTACGCGAACAGCCATGGCTCCTGGGTGTGGGGCTTGTGATGATCGTGGTCGCCGCGATCGGTCTCTACCGCATCGGCGATCCGGTTGGCGGATACCACAGCGGCAATGAGGGGTTCTACTCGGATCTGGCCTATCGCCACGCGGAGATCGGGCCCCTGTCGCCCATCACGGCGCCGATCGACGGCAACAACCCTCCACTGTATACGGTCTTTGCCACGCTGGCGCTGAGCTTGCTAGGCGGTCCCCCGGTAGTTGCCACGCGTCTGGTTTCGCTCATCGCGTCCGTGCTCACGATTCCTCTCGTCTTCGGGTTGGCTAGAACCCTCTACAACGAGCGCGTGGGACTGATGACCACCGTCGTGTGGGCCTTCATGCCCGGCGTCATGCTGGTCGGCAGGAACACACAGGTGGAATCCCTGATGATCCTCCTTCAGGTGGCTGCCGTCCTCTGCTACGCGCTGGCTGTGCACAGGTCCGATATCCGTCTCGGTGCGGCAGCGGGGATCCTCCTAGGCCTTGCGGTCCTCACCAAGCTGACGTCCATCCTCATACTGCCCGCCCTCGCCGTCTGGCAGCTATGGCGCACGCGAGGGCTGAGGTGGCTGCCAACCAGGCTCACCGCCTTCTCGCTGCTCGGCTTCCTGGTGGGAGGCTTCTGGTGGTGGCTCTATCAGACCGCCACCGCCGAGGGCTTCTTCGAGGGGATCGTCGGTCTCACGACGAGGGCACGCGGGGCCCAGGGCTTCGAGATCATCGTGCAGCAGATGTTCTGGCGCGAGCTGACGTATGCGATGTCGCCCGTCCTTGGCGTGGTCGCCATCGTGGCGGTGCTGGTTCTTCTGGCCCAGCGTAGAGCCGGAGACAAGCTGGTCCTGGTGATGATCCTGACGTTCGTTTTGTGGTACTGGGCATACCACTTCCATACCTACTACATGTACCCGGTGACCCCTTGGCTGGCCCTGGCGGTCGCCAGAGGGCTCTATGCGATCCAGGTGAAGTCATGGCCCAGAGTCGCCGCTATCGCCGGCGCGCTAGCCGTGGTGCTGCTCTTCTACTCGGTGGTGGAGCTGAGCGCCAAGAAGTGGGGTGTCTGGGGTCCTAGCCGAGTGGATCCGGAACTCGCGTCGATCGCGGGCGATCCGAGTCGGATCACCCTGCTCGCCGACGGGCACATCGTCGACAACTCGTATGGTCCGGCGTTCTGGAACGAGATCCGGTTGGCGCACGCCATCCACGATCCGCCACGGGGTGAGGAGAAGCCCAAGCCGGGAACGAGGCCCATAGCCCTGGGATACAGCTTCCAGCCCGAACGGTACGGCCCGCGCCTCGGTACGGCGATGCGCACTCTTGTGCGCCCAGTGGTCTTCGGGTGGGCCATCGAGACGGGCACCAACTACCCGCACTTCTTCTACACGGACAGGTGGCTTTGGGTGAAGGTGGGTCCCCCTTGGCGCTTCGGTCTCGACCCCGTCCCCAGGGAAACCCAGTACGCCTACTATGAGCCGGCTGCGTTGGAGCCCTAGTAGACCAGGCGTACGCGGCGTTCAATGGAGGTACAAGGAGCTATGACTGAGAAGCGTGCGTGGGCGAAGGCCGACATCTGCGCTTGGGCACTGCTCGCCTCGGTCGCGCTAGCGGTGGGCTTCGTTCACGTCTACTTCACCATCGATCTGCCCAACATCCAGGCGCGCACGCAGTTGCATCAGGACATCATCGCCGGTACGGCCGCCGATCCGTATCGCTACCGGGTGCTCTTCCCGTTCCTGGCCGAGGTCCTCCTGGGTGTCTTCGGCAAGACGTCGGGGGTCTTCCTGGGCACCTATCGTGTCCTCGCGACGCTCGCCGTAGGGTTGGGCATCGGGGCCCTCTACGCCTACCTCCGCTCCTGGTTCTCTCGCGACAAGGCGCTCATCGGAGCGCTCTTCGCCGGTGCGATGATGGTGATCCCCCTGCGCGACCACTACTTCCAGCCGTGGTCGATGCTGGAGCCGGGCCTCATAGCCCTCGGGCTTCTCCTCATGTATCGTCGCCGCTTCGCAGCGCTGACGGCTGTCGTCGCGATAGCCACGCTCAATCGCGAGACGGCTGCCATCCTGGTGGTGGCCTTCGCCGCATCCGAGCTGCTGGTCATGGCCGGCAAGAGGTCGGCGGACCGCACCCAGTGGCTGCGCTCGTTGGGCTGGGTTGGCGCCTCTGCGGCCGCATGGGCGGTTGCCTACTTCGGCATCAGGCTGATGAGGGGCGACGCTGTGGCCGTGGAGGACGCCGCCGCCATCTGGAAGTTCAACTCTGATCCCCAGACATTCCGCTACGCGGTGGAGGCCTGGGTGCTCTTCCTCGGGCCCTCCGTGGCGCTCGTTCCACTAGGGGTGAGGTACGCTCCGCCATTCGTCCGCCGTGTCGCTTGGGCGATCCCGGTCTTGCTCGCGATGTTCCTGGTGGGTTCGCGGTGGCACGAGACCAGGGGGCTCATGACGGTGTACGCCTTCGCGATACCGCTAGCCCTATCGTTCATGTACGGCGACTCCGCCAGGCTCTCGGTCGGCGGTCAGCACCGGGGTGCACAGGGTTGACCCCGGGCTGACAGCGCCTGAGCCGTCTCGAGGCCGCGGTGTGCGCTATGCTAGTGCGTCGTTTGCCGAGGACAACCGCTCCCGCCCAAGGCGCGGAGCAGCGACCGGAACAAGGTGACGAGATGAAAGCGATCATTCCCGCAGCGGGATTGGGGACCCGCTTCCTGCCCGCGACCAAGGCGCAGCCCAAAGAGATGCTGCCTGTTGTGGACAAGCCGGTGATCCAGTACGTCGTCGAGGAGGCGGTGGCCGCCGGCGTCGACGACATCCTCATCGTGACCGGTAGGGGCAAGCGCGCGATAGAGGACCACTTCGATCGCTCGGTGGAGCTAGAGGATCTCCTCGAGCGTGCCGGCAACCGGGAGAAGCTGCGCGAGGTTCGGGGGATCAGCGACCTGGCCGAGGTGTTCTACGTGCGCCAGAAGCGCCCGCGGGGTTTGGGTCACGCGGTGCTATGCGGAGCCCGTCACATAGGGGAAGGCCCGTTCTTCGTGATGCTCGGTGACGTACTCGTACCAAACAACGACTGCCTCTCGCGGCTGAAAGAAGTGCACGAGAGATTCGGCGGCTCAGTGCTCGCGGTAGAGCGTGTCGAGCAGCAGTACGTGTCCCGCTATGGAGTCATCGGCGGGACCGAGGTGGAGCCGGGTATCTGGAAGGTCACCGATCTCGTGGAGAAGCCGCCCGTCAACCAGGCCCCCAGCAACCTCGCGATCTTCGGCCGCTATCTGCTGACCCCCACAGTCATGAAGGTGCTCCCCAAAGTCGAGCCGGGCCGCGGCGACGAGATACAGCTCACGGATGCCTTGAGGCAGATGCTCGCGACCGAGGAGATCTACGCCGTGAGCATGGACTGTGCGGGATACGACACGGGCAACGTGCTCGCGTGGATGGAGGCGAACGTGCTCTTGGCTCTTGAGTCCGAGGAGTTCGGGGAGAGCCTGCGGGAATCGTTGCGCCGATTGGTCGGCTGATTCCAGAGGGGGGCGGGGATGGCAGCCAAGAAGCGGAGCAGCGGGCGGCCCAAGGGTGATGCCCCGCCGGCGAAGATCCGCGGGCGCGAGCATTCGGCAACCGGGAGTTCGCATCGTGATCCGTCAGGCGCGGGGCCCGGCGCAGGTCCGGGCGAAGCGGTATGGCTGCGGGTCGCGATCGCGGCGGCCGTGGGCGTTCTCGCCTATCTGCTCGCGGGTGCGCTCCCCTTGCCAGGCGCGTGGCTTGGACGGGCGCTCGTGGCAGGTCTGGTCGTGGGCCTAGCCGCCAGGGAGCCCGGCGACCTCCCCTACGTTGCGGGAGCAGGGGCGGCAGCCGCGCTGGGCGGAGTTGTGTTCGCCGCTGCGGGAGCGGGGGCGGATCCCCAGGCGCTCGCGCCTGATGCCCTCGCGTACGTAGCGGGTCCGGTGGTCGCCGCGGCGATCGCGGCAGGCATGAGCTTCCTTTGCGCGCGAGGGTGGGCGAGTGCCGCCGCTGCCCTCTCGGTTTTCATCGTCATCGGGATGTACTTGCACACGACGGGCGTGCTGCCAGGCGAGCCCTCACGGCGGCTCGCGTCGTTCAAGGCCGGTCTGGCCCAAGAGCCGCAGGCCGAGCAGTACGGTTTCGACGGCTACATCTTCCTCAGGATCAACTTCCTCACGGAGAAGGGGATGCCCTACTACGACGCGTTCGTGAAGTCCTACGAAGAGGACAGCCGGATCGACGGCACTCCTGGGCAGTTGCTCCACATCCGGCAGAGGTGGATATACGATCTCTGGCGCCTTCTGCCGGGATCTCCCGGCATCAAGGTCTGGAACTGGTTTGTGGCCATGGTGTGCGTGACGATGGCCGTCGGTTATGCCCTGGCGCGCCGATTCGTGACAGCTCCCGCGGCTCTTCTGGCGCCGATCGCCCTGGGCGGGTACTTCGCGATGCCCGCGACATCGATGTGGTTCCCGCTGGCGGATTTCTGGGTGGGCTGCGTCGCGATCTGGTTCGTGCACGCGATGGTCACGGAGCGATGGACGCTCGCGGCCATCCTGGCGGTCGTGGCCTTCTCATTCAGGGAACTCGCCGCAGTCTTGGTCGCAGTGTACGTGGCGTGGTGGGTTGTCTCTCATCGCCGATGGGAGGGCGTCTTGGGCCTGGCGATCGCCCTAGCGGGACCCGTGGCGCTGTTCCTCGCACATCGAAGCTGGGCGCCCGTGAAGGCCCAGGGCACCTCAGAGACCAGCTTCTACTTCCAGGGCGGATTCCAGAGGCTAGTGGATGCGCTCCGCTTCTCCGGTGACCTGACGGTCGCTCACGAATCCCTCTACCTGCTCGTCCCGGTGCTGGCGCTTGCGGGTGCGGTGCTGACAAGAGCGTGGTGGACTAGGGTCGTGCTGGCGGGGGCGGTGTTCGCGCCGAGCCTGCTTCTGATCGCGTTCAGCAGTGGTCAGTGGGGCTACTACTGGGGGGCGATCGCTCAGCCGTCCTTCCTCGCGCTGGCTCCGTTGGCTGTCGGGTGGTGGCTGCCCTCCAGGCTCTCTGTCCTCGACGCGCCACCGGATCCGCGGGCTGCCGACGGCAAGGTGAAGGTCGTCGTCTATGCGCGCAACGCCGCCGAGCGGCTGGACGGGCTTGTGAGGGACACCGCTCAAGCCCTGGACTCTTCAGTGCGAGAGCACGCCATTCTGGTCCTCGACGACGGCAGCACCGATGACACGTCCAAGGTCGCCGAGAGGCTCAAGGGCGATCTGGGCGTCGCTGTGCAGCGCAGCACGGAGCCTCAAGGGCGAGCCGCGGCCTGCGGGAAGGGTGTCGCCGCCGCGCTCAAGGCATCGAAGGACGGCGATGCCATAGTCGTCCTCGATGCGTGCGGCTGTGCCGATCCCGCTGATGTCGGCAAGCTCATCGATGCCCACGCGCGGGGCTACGACGTGGTCGTGGCTTCTCGGCTCAAGCTTGGATTCAAGGGCAGGGATGGGCTTGTGTCTCGCGCGGCTGCGTGGGTGAGTTGTTGGCTGGCGTCATCGGTCTTCCGGCTCATCAGCCCGGCCCCCGGCTTGCGGGACTACGCGGCGACTTGCAGGTTGTACGACGTGCGCTGGTTGCGAGCGGCGAACCACGGCTCGGTGACGCTCGGCGACGGCGGCTCGGATGTGGCCCTCGTCCCTGCCAACCGCGATCTTGGCCGCATCCTGGAGGTTCCCGCGGTCTTCTCTTCCGCCTGCGCTGGAGGGGGCTCTTGGGGCGAGGCGCCGGTGGCGTCGCTAGGCGCTCTGCTCAGAGGGCGCTGGATGGCTCTGGCGAGGCCGGTACCGGCGTAGCGATCGGACGACAGACGCAGCGTCGCGTCGTATAGTGTGGTGGCCCCGCCGCCAGCGGGGCACATTGCCAGCACGGGAGTGTGAGCCTCTTGAAGGTAGTGATCCTGGCAGGTGGACTCGGCACGCGCCTGTCCGAGGAGACCCAGGTCAAGCCCAAGCCCATGGCCGAGATCGGCGACCGGCCCATCCTCTGGCACATCATGAAGATCTACAGCAGCCAGGGATTCGACGACTTCGTCATCTGCCTGGGCTACAAGGGCTACATGATCAAGGAGTACTTCTC
>CAZWGV010000003.1:0-60718 GCA_964633595.1 uncultured Coriobacteriaceae bacterium
CAGTGTCTGCTGACCGCAGCAGCCCAGAACATCAAGAAACTGGCGCTGGCGCTCACCTGAGAGGTGAAGGGCACCTCTGTGCCGGCTCGGGAGGGGTCCGGCCGGAACGCACCGTACCCGAAGAACGATCTCGAACGCCACGAACCCCCGCCGACCCGGAGATCGACGGGGGTTTGTCAGCAACCTGAGGCCCCCGGTTTCCGGGGGCTTCGCATGAAAGCCTGCGCGTGAGCGCGAAGATCGCGGGACGCGCCCTAGTGCCTCCGCCTCGGCTTGCGGTCACGGTCGCGACCGCCGCCGCCTCCGCCACCCAGGCGGTCGTGGCGCTCTCCGCCTCCGCCGCCTTCCCCGCCTTCACGCTTGGGGGCCTCGGGCTTGTCGATGCGGTCGAGCGAGACCTTGCCGCGCTCGTCGATGTCGAGCACTACCACCTCTACCTCTTCGCCCACGTTGAGCACATCTTCCACCTTCTCCACGCGGCCCTGGGCCACGCGAGAGATATGGAGCAGACCGTCCTTACCGGGCAGCAGCTCAATGAACGCGCCGAAAGCGGTGGTGGATACCACGCGGCCCTGGAAGCGCTCGCCGATCTCCGGCTCCTTCACCAGCAGCCGGATGCGGTCGGCTGCCTCCTCGCCGCCCTGGTCGCGAGAGGCGATGTAGACGGTGCCGTCGTCGTTGACGTCGATGTCGGCGCCGGTCTCTTCAACCAGTGCGCGGATGATCTTGCCACCCGGGCCGATGACGTCGCGGATCTTGTCCACCGGTATCTTCAAGGTGATGATACGCGGCGCGTACTCGGAGAGCGTCTCTCTCGGCCCGCCGATGGCCTCGAGCATCTTGTCGAGGATGTGCATGCGCCCGACGCGCGCTTGCCGAAGTGCCCGCTCGAGGATCTCGTGCGAGAGACCCTTGGCCTTGTTGTCCATCTGGAGCGCAGTGATGCCCTTCTCGGTCCCGGCGACCTTGAAGTCCATGTCGCCAAGGAAGTCCTCAAGGCCCTGGATGTCAGTGAGGATGGCTACTTCGTCGCCTTCCTTGATGAGGCCCATCGCCACGCCCGAGACGGGCGACTTCATGGGGACGCCGGCGTCCATGAGCGCAAGTGTGGAGCCGCATACCGAGCCCATCGATGACGACCCGTTCGACTCCAACACCTCGCTCACGATGCGCACCGTGTAGGGGAACTCCTCCTCTACCGGAATGACCGGCAGGAGCGCGCGCTCGGCCAGAGCGCCGTGCCCGATCTCGCGGCGCTTGGGACCTCGCATGAACCCGGTCTCGCCAGTGGAGAACGGCGGGAAGTTGTAGTGGTGGAGGTAGCGCTTGCCCTCGGCAACGTCGATGGTGTCGATGCGCTGCCACTCCGAGAGCATCCCCAGCGTCAGCACCGAGAGCACCTGCGTCTGGCCGCGGGTGAACAGCCCCGAGCCGTGGGCGCGGGGCAGGTAGCTAACCTCGCAGGTGACCTCGCGGACATCCTCGGGCCTCCGGCCGTCGGCACGCTCGCCTTCCTCGATCACCATCGTGCGCATTGTCTTCTTCTCGAGCTCCTTCAGGAGCATCTTGATGTGCTTGCCGCTTGCGGCCATCTCTTCCTCGGTGAACGTTGCGAGCAGTTCGGCCTTCACCTCAGCCACCGCATCCATGCGCGCGTGCTTGTCGGGGTTGTGCAGCGCGTCGCGCATCTTAGCCTGACCGGCGCCAAAGATCCGGTCGCGGAGTTCGGCGGCCGGGACATCGAACTTAACCTCCATCGGCGTGACATCGAGGCGCGCCACGAGGCGCTCCTGGGCGTCGCAGAACTCGGTCACGGCATCCTGGGCGATGGCGAGCGCCTCCAGCATCTCGTCCTCGCTGACTTCCAGCGCGCCGGCCTCGACCATGTAGACCGCGTCACGGCTTCCCGCCACAACGAGGTCGAGATCGGACCACTCGAGCTCCTCGAAGGTGGGGTTGATGATGAACTCACCCTCAACGCGCGCCACGCGCACGCCAGCGAGCGGACCTTCGAACGGGATGCCTGCCACCATCAGCGCCGCCGAGGCGCCCATGATGGCGATGACATCGGGCTGGTGCGTCTGATCGGCCGAGAGGACAGTCGCAATTACCTGCACGTCGTTGCGGAATCCCTCGGCGAACGCAGGCCGAATGGGCCGGTCAATCATCCGCGCGCTGAGTATCGCCTTCTCGCTCGGCCGGGACTCCCTCTTGATGAAGCCGCCGGGGAGCTTGCCCGCAGCGTACATGCGTTCCTCGAAGTCCACGGTGAGCGGGAAGAAGTCCAGGTCCTTGGCTTCTTTGGATGCAGTGGCGGTTACCAGCACCACGGTATCGCCCTGGCGCACCACGACGGCCCCGCCTGCCTGCTTGGCCAGCTCGCCGGTCTCTAGCCAGTACTCCTTGCCGAACAGTTCGAAGGACTCGGTGATCTTGTCGTTCATGATGTCTACTCGCCCTCTCCCTCCCCGCGCCCCAGTGCGCGAGGTCCTCGTGCGGCCGCCGTCGCGGCCGTCTCAATGTGCCGAAGGCGGGAGAGCGTCTCCCCCGCCTTCCCGGCGTTCGCGGTCTAGCCGCGGATACCAAGCTTAGCTATCAGCTCCCTGTAGCGCTCGACGTCGGTGCGCTTGAGGTAGTTGAGCAGTCGGCGGCGCTGGCCGACGAGCTTCAGGAGCCCGCGCCGGGTGTGATGGTCTTTGGTGTGGGTCTTGAGGTGAGCGGTGAGATCGTTGATGCGCCGAGAGAGCAGCGCAACCTGTACCTCGGGCGACCCGGTATCGGCGTCGCCGCGCTTGTGGTCCGCGATGATCTCGCTCTTGACGTCGCGTGGCAGAGGCATGCTGTTCCACCAGTCCTTCCCTTTGTCCGCCTCCGGCCGGGGCCGGCGTCGGTGGGATCGCCGGTCCAAGCTCGGGGTACTCGTAGCCGCCGAAGTATAGCACAGCGGGTGGTACAGCGTGCGCACAGCCGACACGCGCTAGCCTCAGCGACCTATCCCTGCGATCTTGTCGAGGTCAGCCTGGACAGCCTCGGTCAGTTCCTCGGGGGTGGCGTAGGCTCTCTGGTCGCGAAGGCGCTCGGCGAACTCCACGATGATCTCGGTGCCGACGAGGTCGCCCGCAAAGCCGAGCAGGTGCGACTCCACAAGATGGGTGGGGTCCTCCCCGGGGGGCACGGTGTCCGGGTACGTGGGCGGCGGGCCGACCGAGATCCCGGCAGGGTATTTCTGGGCTCCCTCGTGCACCGCACCTGCATAGACGCCAGCACTAGGTACCGCAGCGTACGTGGGCACGTGGATGTTGGCTGTAGGGATGCCCAGCTTCCCGCCCTCTCCCCTACCGGCAACCACCGTGCCACGCACGCGGTGCGGCCGTCCCAGGAGGCGTGCAGCAGCGGACACCTCGCCGGAGGTGACGAGTCCGCGGATGCGGCTCGAGGTTACGGTGGCGCCTTCGGCCTCTACGAGTTCGTGCGCCAGGACGCCGAACCCGCTCTCGCGACCATAGTGCGTGAGCGTGTCTACGTCGCCGGCGGCTGCCTTGCCGAAGCGGAAGTCGTAGCCCACAACCGCCTGCACCGGCTCCAGCGCGCAGCAGAACACCGCGTCGAGGAAGTCGTGCGGCGACATCTCGGCTAGCTCGTGGTCGAAGCGAACGACGACGATCGCATCCGGGCCGAGCGAGCCAAGGAAGTCTAGCTTATCGGGGAGCGCGAGCAGCTGTGGTGCGGCGCGCTCAGGACTCACGACGCGATCGGGGTCGCGGTCAAAGGTGAGCACCACAGCGAGGGCGTCGCGATCCCGGGCGAGAGCCACGGCGTCCCGCACCAGCGTCTGGTGACCAACATGGACGCCGTCGAAGACACCCAGTGCAGCGACCGCCCTGCCCAGTGGAGGGCACTTGGGCGACCAGTCGACCACCCTGGCGCCCACGGTCAGGCTCCGGCGAGGACCACGTCGGGGACGAGGAGGGCACCTCGGCGAACGTAGACGGCCACGAGCCGCACGCCGTCCACGAGCGCCACCGGAGCCTCGTCAGCCGCCGTAGCCACATCGGGCACCCCATCGAGCGGGAGTGAGCGGCCCACCGCGACATGCTTGGCCTGCTCGCGGGTGAGGGAAGCAACAGGCAACCCCAGCGCAGCGACGGGATCACCGAAGAGCGCCTCCAGCGTATCGGCGCTGGCGGCGTCGCGGATGTCTTGCAGCGTGTGCGACTCGGCCATCGTGATGCTCCCGCTGGCGGTACGTGCGATCACGCCCACATGGGCGGCTGTTCCGAGCTTGCGGCCGAGGTCGCGAGCGAGCGAGCGCACATACGTCCCCTTCGACACCGTCACGTCCACAGTCCACGTCAGCGGCGGCCCGGCTTCCACCCCCAGCAGAGTCGCCGAGCGGACTTCTACCGTGCGCGGCGCGAGTTCGGGAGTAGCGCCTCCGCGCGCAACCTCGTAGGCCTTGCGGCCGTTGGTCTTCACGGCGGAGTAGTCGGGCGGCACCTGCTCGTGCACGCCCACCATCTCAGCGACCGCGCGCACAGCGGTGGCGGTCTCGGCCAGCTCGTCCGGCACCGGGTGTTCACGCGTGAGGGTACCCTCGGCGTCATCGGTGACGGTCTCGGCACCGAAGATGATCGTCGCGCGATACGACTTCTCGCTCTCGGAGAGGAATCGCGCCAGGCGCGTCATCGGGCCCAGCAGCAAGACGAGCACACCGGTGGCCGAGGGGTCCAGCGTGCCCGCGTGACCGATACGGCGCTCGCCGGTGGCCTTGCGAACCTCCTCCACCACGTCATGGCTGGTCATCCCTGCCGGCTTGTCGATCGACAGGATGCCGCAGAGGTCAGTGGCGCCGCGTGGCGTCATCGCGCAGCGCCTGGAAGCCTTGGCAGGAGCTCGGCGAGGAGTTGGTCCATCGTGCCGGAGTACGAGAACCCGGCGGCTGCGGCGTGCCCTCCTCCGCCGAACGTGCGGGCGACCGAACCCACATCGTAGCCGGTCTTCGATCGCAGGTTGACGCGCACCTCGGTGTCGCGGATACGCAGCAGTGCTGCCACGTCGATTCCGCCGAGCACGCGGATCTCATCGATGAGATGCTCGGTTTCGTCGGCCTGCGCCCCGGTTTCGGCGAAGTCCACCTCATCGATCCACGCGTAGGCGACGCGCCCGTCGTTGGCGAGCGTGAGCCGGGAGAGCGTGCGGGCATCGAGTGCCATCGCCGCGCTCGAGCGGTTCTCGTAGACGAGTCTCGCGGTGTCGGCAGGATCCGCCCCAGCCTCGATCATCTCGGCTGCGTCTCGAAGGGCGGCTGGCGTGGTGTTGTTGTACTGGAAGCGTCCTGTGTCTGTGAGGAGTCCTACGTACAGGCAGAGCGCGACCTCGGCGGTGGGCTCCACCTCCAGCCTGCGCAGGAGCCGCCAGATCATCTGGGCGCACGCGGAGGCGCCCGGATCGAGCAGATTCACTGAGCCGAAAGCGGAGTTGTCGGGGTGGTGGTCGATGACGATGAGCCTGCGAGCGTCGCGCGCGAGGGGTGCAGCGGCGCCGAGCCGGTCGAGGTTGGGCGTGTCGATGGCCACGAAGACGTCGGGCACTGCGAGTTCCTCGGCCGAGGCGAGCAGCGCGAATCCCGGCAAGAATGAGTAAGTGGACGGCCCCGGCCCCTCATCGGCGAGCACCGGCAGCGCCGCGATGCCGGCGTCATGCAGAGCGATCGTGAGGCCCAGCACCGATCCGACCGCGTCGCCGTCGGGATTCACGTGGGCACCTACGACCACCGACGCTGCCCTCCTGAGTTCGACGGCGACTTTGTGGTAGGGAGCGCTCACGGCAGCGTGTCCTCCTCGTCAGTGTCGTGCACGTAGCGGGCTGCGTCGCCATCCTCGAGCGCTTCGGTGGCCTCGTCGGAGGCGGCGTCGAGGGTAGGCGGGACGTTCTTCAGCGCTCTGGCGATACGCATACCCTCATCGACGGAGTCGTCCAACCGGAACCGCAGTTCAGGAGTGTACTTGATCCGCACTCGCTTACCGAGCGCGGCGCGGATCCTCCTGCTCGCCGAGGACAGGCCCTCGGCGGCGGCCTCATAGGACTCAGGGTCGTCGGGTGCGGTGAAGTAGACCGTGGCCTGTCTGAGGTCGGGACTCACGGTGACGGACGTGACAGTAACGAATCGGACCCTGGGATCCTCGATCTCATCGGAGAGGATATCGGCGAGCGCGGCTCTGACCGACTCGCTCACCTTTCGGGTGCGCGGCGTGGATCTCATGACCAAACCTCGGTGGCGTGTGCTGGCTTAGACCTCGCGAGCTACCTGTATCGTGCGGAACGCCTCGATGATGTCGCCTTCCTTCACGTCCTGGAAGCCCTCGATGCCGATGCCGCACTCGTAGCCCGCCTTAACGGACTTCACGTCATCCTTGAAGCGCCTCAGTGAGTGCAGGCGTCCTTCGTAGACGATCGTCCCGTCGCGAACGATCCGAACCTGGTCGTCGCGGGATATCTCGCCTTCCTGAACGAAGGAGCCGGCTATGACCCCAACCTTGGGCACCCTGAAGAGCTCCCGGACCTCTACCCTAGCGGTGTCGCGCTCCTCGATCGTGGGAGCGAGCATGCCCACGCGAGCGGCGTTTATGTCCTCGATAGCCTGGTAGATGACCCTGTAGAGCCTCACGTCCACGCTCTCGCGGTCAGCTATCGTCCTCGCCTTGGGCTCCGGGCGCACGTTGAAGCCGATAACGATGGCGTCCGATGCGTCCGCAAGCGTGACGTCGGTCTCGGTGATGGCGCCCACTCCGGAGTGCAGCACCTTGATGCGCACCTCGGACTGATCCATCTTGTCCAGCGCGTCCTTGAGTGCCTCGATGGACCCCTGCACATCGGCCTTAACGACGAGGTTCAAGTCCTTGAGATCGCCTTCTTTGATGCGGGCGAAGAGGTCGTCCAGCGAGACATGCGTCTTCTGCTGCGCCAGCAGGCGCATCTTGAGAGCTCGCTCCTCGGCCACCTGCCGAACAGCCCGCTCGTCGGCGAGGACGCGGAACTCGTCGCCGGCCTGGGGAACCGAGGCCAGTCCCAGCACCTCTACGGGATCGGCGGGACCAGCGGTCTCGACCGTGTGCCCACGCGGGTCGACGAGTGCGCGGACGCGCCCGTGAGAGACCCCCGCCACGAGAGAGTCGCCCACCGAGAGCGTCCCGCGCTGGACGAGTACCGTGGCCACTGGGCCTCGGCCGCGGTCCAGCTTGGCCTCGATGATGACACCACTAGCTTGGGCGTCGGGGTTGGCCTTGAGCTCCTGCACGTCGGCGACGAGCAGGATCATCTCGAGCAGATCCTCGATGTGGAGCCTCTTCTTGGCCGAGACGTCAACGAAGACGTTGGTACCGCCCCACTCCTCGGGAACGACCTCGTGATCGACCAGCTCCTGTCGAACGCGGTCGGGGTTGGCGCCGTCCTTGTCGATCTTGTTGACGGCAACGACGATCGGTACCCCGGCGGCCTTCGCATGGTCGATAGCCTCCACGGTCTGCGGCATCACCCCGTCGTCGGCGGCAACTACCAGGACCGCAACGTCGGTGACCTTGGCACCTCGGG
The DNA here is from genome assembly GCA_964633595.1 of uncultured Coriobacteriaceae bacterium. Classification (GTDB taxonomy): domain Bacteria; phylum Actinomycetota; class Coriobacteriia; order Anaerosomatales; family CAZWGV01; genus CAZWGV01. The sequence goes on from CAZWGV010000003.1 coordinate 7,591, forward strand.
CGCGCATTGCAGTGAACGCCTCGTGACCTGGCGTGTCGATGAACGTGATCTGGCGGCCGCCCTTATGCACCACAGAGGCACCGATGTGCTGCGTGATCCCGCCCGCCTCGGTCTCGGCCACGCCCGTCTCCCGGATGGCGTCCAGGAGCGACGTCTTGCCGTGGTCGACATGACCCATGACCGTGACAACCGGTGGCCTGGCACGGAGGTCTTCGGGGCGGTCGACTACCTGCGCCGCGCCCTCCTCCTCGGGTGACACGATGTTGACCGACACGTCGAGGTCCTCGGCGACTATCTCGATGATGTCGCGGTTCATGGCCTGGTTCACCGTCAGCGGCGTCCCCAGCATCATGAGTCGCTTGATGATCTCGTTCGCCGAAACCTCCAGAGCCACGGCGAAGTCACCGACCGTGAGACCCTCGGTCACAGTCGTGCCTTCGTGTGGCACGATCTCGGGCTTCTCGGGCGCCGCGGGCCGCTCCTCTTCCGTGGGCTTGCCGGTTGGCTTCTTGGCGCGCTTCTTCTCGGGCGGGGCGGCCTCGGCGGCGATGCGCTTCGCCTCTTCGAGCACCTCGGCGTGAGCGCGTTCGATAGCCTCGGCCTCACGGGCCATCTGGCGGTAGCGCTCTTCCTCTTCCTTCTCGAGGCGAGCGGTCTGCTCGGCTTCCTGGCGGATACGCTCCGCCTCGGCGGCCATGCGAGCCTCCTCCTCGGCGCGCCTCGCCGCCTCTTCTTCGACGCGCTTGCGCGCCTCGTCAGCCTCCTGCTTTGCGCGCTCGGCTTCGAGACGCTCCTCTTCTTCCTTGGCGGCGCGCTCGACCTCCTCCTCGGCTTGCCGGGCGGCCTCCTCCTCGGCGCGCTTCGCGGCTTCGTCCTCGGCCTTGCGAGCCTCCTCCTCGGCGAGCTGGGCCTGGCGCTCGGCTATCTCGGGGCCGAGCGACTTCCGGATCTTGTCGACGTACGCCTCCACGAGCGTGGACGCGTGGTTCTTGGCCGGTATCTTGAGCTCCTGGAGGCGGTCCAGCAGCTCCTTGGAGCTCATGCCGAACTCCTTGGCCAGTTCGTGGACTCTCATTGCTGGCATGCGCTCACCGCCCCTGTCCTGCGGCGACGCGCGATGCGAGCAGTTGCTCGAACTCGCGGCGGAGCCTGTCGATATCGTCATCCTTGAGCGCGACGCTCAAGGCTCGGGCAAGGCGTCCGCGCCGTACAGCGTCGGCGAAGCACTCCTCGCTAGCGCAAACGTACGCCCCGCGGCCATTGAGCTTGCCCGAGGGATCCACATGGATGTGCGCCTCGGTGTCGCGGACAACCCGCACCAGCTCACGTTTGTCGGTGCTGGTGCCGCAGCTGACGCACGTGCGGATCGATGGCTTGCGAACCCTCGTCACGAGGCGGCAGCCTCCTTCTCGTGTATCCCACAATAGACGCTTCCCGGCCTGGCCCTATTGCGACATCGAACGCCGGCGCTGGTTACAGCGACGCAACGCCCGTCGAACTCCTCAGGGGCCGTCTCACCCTCGCCAACAGGCACAGCCATACCGGCGCCCACTGCTTGGGTAGAACTCTTGATATCGATGCGCCACCCTGTGAGCTTGGCGGCCAGCCTGGCGTTCTGGCCCTCCTTGCCGATCGCAAGCGAAAGCTGGTCGTCGGGGACGATGACCGTGGCCGTGTTAGTCCCCGTGTCTATGCTCACCGAGGATACCTTCGCCGGTGATAGCGCGGACGCAACGAAGGTCTCAGGATGATCCGACCACGGAACCACGTCGATACGCTCGCCGCGCAGCTCGGACACCACCATTCGCACGCGACTTCCCTTGGGGCCAACGCAAGCGCCCACCGGGTCGAGCCCCGACTCGCGCGATGCCACGGCGACCTTGCTGCGCAGTCCGGGTTCGCGAGCCACAGCCTTGATCTCGACGATGCCGTCGTAGATCTCGGGCACTTCCAGCTCAAAGAGCCGGCGCAAGAGGCCGGGGTGCGTGCGCGAGACGACGATGGAAGGCTCGCCGGTGCTCTTGCGCACCTCGATGATGTAGGCCTTCAGCCGCTGGTTGTGATCGTAGCGCTCGTTTGAGGGCTGCTCGGTGGGCGGCAAGAGGGCCTCCACGCCTTCGCGCAGCTTGATCAGCGTGTAGCGCGAGTCGGATTGCTGCACGGTGCCGGTGACGCTCTCCCCAACCCGGTCCGCGTACTCCTCGTAGATCTGCTCGCGCTCCGCCTCACGGATCGACTGCATGATCACCTGCTTGGCGGTTTGCGCTGCGATACGAGAAACATCGTCGGGAGTGATGTCCTTGTCCTCGAAGATGGGTTCTTCCTCGGTGCCGCCCACGGGGATGAGTTCGTAGACGTGAATGCGGCCCGACTCTCTGTCGATGGTGACCTTCGTGTCGTTCTCGAGATCGAAGATGCGCTTGTATGTGCCGGCGAGCGCCTGCTCCAGCTTGTAGAGCATCTCGTACTCATCGATGTTCTTTTCGCGTGAGAGCTGGCGCAATGCTTCCATGAGATCGGATGTCATCGCGAGCTAGCCCCTTCCCTGTCCGAAGTCGACGTCTGCCTTCAGGCGAGCCTTGGCGATCAGGCTGTGCGCGAGGCGAACAAGCTCGTCGTCGGCCTCGAGAATGACCTCGTCGCCTTCGACGCCGATAATGCGGCCGGTGAAGCGCGAGCGTCCGTGCACAGGTTCCCCGGTGCGCACGCTCGCCTCACTGCCGGTGAAGCGTTCGAAGTCAGCGAGCGTCCGGAGCGGCCGGTCGAGACCGGGCGATGAGACCTCCAGCGTGTACGAGCCCGCGATCGAGCCGGAATCGTCGATCGCATCGGAGATCCACCTGTTGGCCGACGTGATCGCGTCGAGGTCGATACCGCCCGCGCGATCAAGGAACACGCGGATCACAGGGCGCTTGGGCGCACCCGCGATCTCGACCGCGACCAGTTCGAGCCCGTGGCGCGGAGCTACGGGTTCCAGCAGCGCGGTCATCGTCTCGGCCAATCCGGTGCCGGTCACGCTCGGCCAACCTCCGTCCAGACGAAAAGAAGCGGGGGTCAGCCCACTTCTCGCAGGGACGCTCTTCATCGAACCCCCAGGATTCTAGCACACGCGCATGGGGGGTCAAAGGTACGCAATCCGCAGTGTGCGGACGACGCGGAGAGTACGGCTGTTCAGCGGCGCGGCGGGCGAGGGTCGCGGCACCTCCTTGGAACAGGTGCGTGCTGTGCACCTACTCTGCGCGTGGGGTGCGAGCGGCGAGCGCAGCCCTAGCGTGCTCGATCCGAGCGAGCACGGTGGGCACCGCCTCGTCCTTGGGAAGACGCTCTCGCTGGCCGTCGGCCCTGGTCTTGAGCTCAACCATACCGTCGGCAAGCCCCTTCGAGCCGACAACCAACTGCAAGGGCCACCCTATGAGGTCTGCCTCGGCGAACTTGACACCGGGGCGCTCGGGACGGTCGTCGATCACCGCCTCGACTCCGCTGTCGGCCAGCTCGCGCCAGATGCGCTCGGCAACTGGCCACACATCCTCGTCGTCCACGGCTAGAGGTAAGATGGCAACCTCCAGAGGCGCAACTGAAACCGGCCACACGATCCCGCTCTCGTCGCTGTGTTGCTCGATGACCGCGGCTAGAGAGCGCGTGATGCCTACGCCGTAGCAGCCCATGATGAAGGGTTGTTCACTGCCATCCTCGTCGGTGAAGGTCGCGCCCATCGCCTCCGAATACTTCGTGCCGAGCTGGAACACCTGCGAGACCTCGATCCCGCGCGCTCCTGTGAGAGTACCCTCGCATAGAGGACAACCATCGCCCTCCTGGGCGAGAACGAGGTCTGCCCACGTGTCCACGGTGAAGTCGCGACCCGGACTGGCGTGGATGAGGTGGTAGTCGTCCTCGTTGGCGCCGATGGCCCAGCTGGCTGTCTCGCGCAGGCTGTTGTCGGCAACGACGAGCGTGCCGGCTGGAGATCCCGCAGGGCCCAGCGAGCCCTTTGGGATGCGGAGGGCCTCGAACTCGTCCTCATCGAGCAGCCTCACGCCAGGCACCACGGAGTCGGCCTTGACGGGGTTCAGTTCGCGGTCGCCCGGTATGCACAGGAAGACGAGCCGATCGCCGCCGTCTGCGGGGGCGAGGCCGGCCATCGTCTTGACGGTATCCTGCGGCGAGATGTCGAGGAACTCGGCGATCTCGGCGATGGCGCGGATGTTCGGTGTATGGACGCGCTCGATCGGCTGGGGCTCGCTGACGGCGGGCGAGCGCGGAACGCGCGTGGCGGCTGCGTCCACGTTCGCGGCGAAGTCGCAGCTATCGCAGTAGACGAGCGCTGCCTCGCCGTTGTCCGCCAGCGCCATGAACTCGGTGGTGACCTTCCCGCCGATCTGTCCGGACTCGGCCTCTACTGGCCGGAACCTCAGTCCCAGACGCTCACAGATCCGGGCGTACGCGCTCGACATGGCGTCGTAGTGCTCTTCGAGCGACTCCTGCGTGGAGTGGAAGGAGTAGGCGTCCTTCATGATGAACTCGCGACCCCTGAGCAGCCCGAACCTGGGCCGCACCTCGTCGCGGAACTTCACCTGTATCTGATAGAGGGACACGGGCAGCTGCCGGTAGCTGCGCAGCTCGGCGCGCACGAGCGATGTGATGATCTCCTCGTGTGTGGGGCCCAGGCAGAAGTCGCGCCCTCCGCGATCCTTGAGTCGCATGAGCTCGGGCCCGTAGACATCCCAGCGCCCCGACTCGTGCCAGAGTTCCGCCGGCTGCACTGCCGGCATCAGCAGCTCCTGCGATCCGATGGCGTCCATCTCCTCGCGGACGATGCGCTCCACCTTCTCGAGCGCACGCTTGCCCAGAGGCAGGAAGGTGTAGATGCCAGCGGCGACCTTGCGGATCATCCCCGCCCGCAGCAGAAGGCGATGCGAGGCGATCTCGGCCTCGGTGGGGTCCTCTTTGAGTGTGGGCGCGTACAGCTCCGACATCCTGAGCGCTACGGCCATACTTCCTCCCGCCGAGATGGGACTTGTGGTCGGGCCGCAGGATACCAGGACAGCACCCTCGCGAACACCGAGGACCCCACCGGCGCCCTCCTGGGTGCGATCGCCAAACCCGCCTCAGTTCTCGCCCACGCCCTCAGCCGAGAGAGCGGCGACCTCCTCCATGAGCGCGTCGACGATGTCGGCCTCGGCCACCTTGCGAACTGGCTCGCCCCTAGCGAAGACCACCCCTACGCCCTTGCCCGCGGCCACACCGACGTCCGCATCGCGCGCCTCTCCGGGGCCGTTGACCACGCAGCCCATCACAGCGACCTTCAGGGGAGTGCGCACGGAGCGCAGGCGCTCAGCCACCTCTTCGGCGATGGGGATGAGATCGATCTCGCAGCGTCCGCACGTAGGACAGGAGACGAGCTCTGGCCCTTGCCGCCGGATGTCGAGCGCCGAGAGGATCTCCCACGCGACGAGTACCTCGTCGACGGGGTCGGCTGTGAGAGAGACTCGCAGAGTGTCGCCGATGCCTTCCCCCAGCAGGATGCCGCAGCCCACAGCCGAGCGGACCGTTCCCGCACGTGAGGTGCCGGCCTCGGTCACGCCGATGTGCAGCGGATAGGGTACGCGCGAAGCGAGCGCGCGATAGGCAGCGATCGTGCTCAGCACCGAGGACGCTTTGGCCGAGACAACGATGTCGGTGAAACCGCGGCCCTCGAAGTGATCGCAGAAGGACACCGCGCTGGCGACCAGCTTGTCCGCCAGCGGGAGGTCCGCGTCGCGCACATCCTCGGCGAGCGATCCCGCGTTCACGCCGATCCGAATGGGCAGGCCTGCCTCTCCAGCCGCGTCGATGATCGCATCGACGCGCGACATGGAGCCGATGTTGCCGGGGTTGATGCGGAGCTTCGCGGCGCCGCGACGAGCGGCCTCGATGGCAAGGCGATGGTCGAAGTGCACGTCCGCCACCACTGGGATCGGCGAGGCGGCGCACACGGCGGCGAAGCCGTCGAGCGCGTCCGAACCAGGAATGGCAACGCGGACGATCTCGCAGCCGGCTTCGGCCAGCGCTCCGATCTGGGCCAGGGTGGAGTCAGGATCCCGCGTGTCGGTGTTGGTCATCGACTGAACGGCGATCGGCGAACCGCCGCCTATGGGTACCCCGCCAACCACGACAGGACGGGTTTCTCGGCGACGAACCACGGAAGAGCCCCCTTGCGCGGCTGCGGCGTCAGCCGCGTGAGACGTAGCGGACCACGTCAGCGTACATCAGGTAGCCGATGAGGGAGAACAGCAGGAGCGCCCCGGCGGCACTGACCGCAAGACTGAACTCACGCCTCAACGGCCGCCCGCGCAGGCGCTCGATCACTTCGAGCACCACCTTACCGCCATCGAGCGGCGGTATCGGCAGGATGTTGAGCGCGCCCAGGGAGAGTGACAGCAGCGCAAGGAGCCACAAGTACTCGACGGCGCCAAGGCGCGCTGCCCTGGCGGCCTCGAAGCTGATGCCTACCACGCCTGCGGAGTTGGAGACGGATTCGGCGAACGACGAGGGACGGAAGAACCCGGCGATCGCGACGAAGACATCACGCGTCGCCTGGAGGCTGAGGCCGAACGCTTCGATGGCGTTGGGATCCACCTCTTTCGCTTCGGCGGTGATACCCAGCTGCACGCGGTCGTCGACACGCCGAAGGACGGCGGTCGTGCTGAGCGTCTGCTCGGCCCGCGCGTAGGTGATCTCAACTCGCGCCCCCTCGCCTGCCCGATCGATCGCCTGCACGAGCTCGGCGAACGAGTCCAGCTTGCGTCCGTCGAACTCCACGAGGGTGTCTCCGGCACGAAGCCCCGCCCTCTCAGCCGCGGAACCCGGAGCGACCGCCGAGAGAGAAAGCGACGTCTCCCAGTAGCCCCAGACAGCGAGAACCGTCGTGAATACACCTATCGCAAGCGCGAGGTTCACTGCGACACCAGCCGCCAGGATGGTGATGCGCTGCCATGTTGAGCGGCCACGATATGTGGTGGATCGGGCTCGCGCCAAGAGCGCGTCGTCCCGCTCCCCCGGTCCTCTGCTCATCAGCGGCAGGTACGAGATGTCGTCGTCTTCCGCGGGACCGATCGCTCCCCAATCGGCGAGTGTGGCCAGTAGCGTTGCGGCACGCTCCTCGTCTACACCGAGCGCGGCTGCAAGTCGCTGGGCTCCCGAGCGCCCGATATCCGTCACGTGCCCGAGGGCCGCAGCAAGCAGGGAGTCCTCGGCACCGGGCTCCATGCCGGCGATGCGGACGTAGCCACCTAGGGGCACCATAGTGACGCCGAACGCGGTCCGCCCCAGACGCACGCGCAGTGCAGGGCCGGGCAGACCCACCATGAACTCGTGTACCGTGACGCGGAACAGCCGCGCGGCGACGAAGTGACCTGCCTCGTGCACGACGACGAGGATCGACAGCGTGACGACACCCCAGATGAGAGCGTCAGCGAGCGGTATGGCTACTGGAGGGGCCAACGGCGCCTCTCACATCCTCTCTGCCGGTGCGGTTCCCTTCGCGGATGCGGCGTCCCTCATGCGAGACGCACTTGCCCGCGACTGCAAAACGCCTGCCACGCCCCGTCAAGGAGCGCATCAAAGGTGTTACCCCACTACAGCGCGAGCGCCCTTCGGGCGGTGGTCCTGGCCCACGCGTCAGCGGCCTCTATCGCCTCGACGGTGTCTGCGGGTGCTTTCTCGTGAGCGTCCATGACCGCCGCCACGACTTCATCGATCTCGACTAGCGAGCATCGTCCCGCGAGGAATGCTTCCACTGCGATCTCGTTGGCTGCATTCATCGCGGCGGGCATCGTACCGCCTTCCCTGCCGGCGTCGAGCGCCAGGGCGAGACACCGGAACGTCTTCACATCGGGTTCCTCGAAGTCGAGCGAGCCTATCGCGCCGAAGTCCACCGGCTCGACCGGGGCCTCCCAGCGGTCGGGGTGACTGAGAGCGTACTGGATAGGTATGCGCATGTCTGTGGCCCCGAGATGGGCTTTCACTGAGCTGTCGGTGAACTCGGCCATCGAATGAACGCACGACTGCGGATGAACCACAACTCGGATGTCGTCATACCCAATGCCGAACAGGAAGTGTGCCTCGATGGCCTCCAGTCCCTTATTCATCAGCGTGGCCGAGTCGATCGTGATCTTTGGGCCCATCGACCACCTCGGGTGCGCTAGGGCCTCCTCCACGGTCGCCGACGCGAGCTGCGCCCGCGAAGCCCCCAGGAATGGACCGCCCGACGCCGTGAGCCAGACGCGGACCAGATTGGCGCTGCTCTCACCTAGCAGGCACTGGAAGAGGGCCGAGTGCTCGCTGTCGACAGGAATGAGGGTCCCCGGATCGGCGGCTCGGGTGACTAGCGGCCCACCGACTACCAGCGATTCCTTGTTGGCGAGCGCGAGACGCTTCCCGGAACGCAGTGCGGCGAGGGTCGCCCTGAGGCCTGCCGCTCCAACCAGAGCGTTGACCACGATGTCGGCGTCGGGATTTGCGGCCATCTCCTCGACGGCGTTCGGCCCCGCTCCCACGGTCGCATTTGGCATGAGCGAACTCAGAACGCCTACCCGCTCGGGGTTGGCGAGGGCCACGTGTGGCGCCCCGTGCCGCTGTGCCTGCTCGGCGAGGAGGGTTGCGTTACCCCACGCCGCCAAGGCGACGACGCGTATGCGATCGGGGAAACGCTCGGCGACCTCGAGAGTCTGCCGGCCTATGGAACCGGTGGAGCCGAGGATGACAACGCGACGCGCCTGGCTCATCGGGCCCCCGCCGAGACGAGGACCCAGTACGCTACTGGAGCGACGACAATGAGGCTGTCGAATCTGTCGAGGAAGCCTCCATGCCCGGGCAGAACGGAGCCGGAGTCCTTCACTCCTGCCTCACGCTTCAGACGTGATTCGGCGAGGTCGCCCGTTATGGCTGCCAGCGAAATCGCGACGCCCACAGCAGCGAGCACAGGCAGTTCGATGGCGACATCGGCAACAAGGCCCACTCCGAGCCAGACCAAGATGGTGAAGGCGGAACCTGCGGCAAAACCCTCCCAGGACTTGCCCGGTGATATGGCGGGCGCCATCTTGTGTGTGCCGATCGTCGATCCCACAAGGTAGGCGAACACATCGTTGGCCCAAACGCTCACGAACACAGCGAGCACGAGGATCGTCCCGGCATCAAGGCTCCGGAGCAGCACCAGATGAGCTAGGGTCATCCCTACGTACACGGCGCCGAACACGGTGACCGAGGTGTCCGACGTCCGGATCTGCCGGAAGGCGGTGTGCCAGGCTAGTGCTGCGATGACGAGGCCGATGACCGCTGCGAGCAGACCTCCAAGGCCCGCAAGGGCAGCGGCGGGAGGCATCGCGATGACCGCGGCGATGCCGAGTAGCTCGTTGGGGAGACGACGCTCGCGACGGGTGAGGGCGTAGAGTTCCGAGACTGCCAGCGCTGCGACGAGTGAGACCGCAACGGCAAGGCCGAGAGTTCCGCCCCACAACACCACTGCGATGGTGACGACACCTATCGCGATCGCTGTGCCCAGACGGATCGCCAGATCCCCGAGCCCCGGAGCGCGACCCTGCGCGCGTCCTGGCGCGTGAGCTGTGGTCGGCGGATTCGCGTCGCGGGCCTCGGCGGCACTCATCGCGATCCCCCGTAGCGTCGCTCGCGGCCCTGGAAGTCCACAACAGCCTTCAGCAGGTCGTTCCTGCCGAAGTCCGGCCAGAGCACGCTGGTCACCCAGAACTCGGCATAGGCGATCTGCCAGAGCAGGAAGTTGGACACGCGCATCTCGCCGCTGGTACGCACGACCAGGTCCGGGTCCGGGATGTCACTGGTGTAGAGCCTCTTCGACACAGCTTCCTCGTCGATGTCCGAGGCGGCCATCTTGCCCGCTTCGACATCTGCGGCGACGGACCGGGCGGCGTCGATCAGCTCGGTGCGGCCGCCGTAGTTGAGCGCCACAAGGAGTGTGAGGACATCGTTGTCTGCGGTGGCCCGTTCGGCGTCGCGAAAGGCGGCGATCGTCGCGGATGGCACTCCGTCCTCGCGACCTATCAGGCGCACTCGCACGTGCATCCGCTGGAGTTGAGCGAGCTCGCGCTCGAGCACCTCGATGAAGAGGCGCATGAGGCCGGCCACTTCGTCCCGAGGCCGGTTCCAGTTCTCCGAGCTAAAGGAGTAGATGGTGAGGTATCGCACGCCGAGTTCGATGCAGCTCGCGATCGCCTCTCTGACGGCCTTTGCGCCCGCCCGATGGCCGGCGATGCGCGGGAGACCCCGCTTGGCGGCCCATCGCCCGTTGCCGTCCATGATGACGGCGATGTGCAGAGGCGGTCTGGCCGAGTCGAACCTGCCGAGCAGTTCCGAGCCGCGCTTGCCACGAAAGAATGCCCGCCTGCTCTCCTCGCTGGGAGGCACGGGGGCTACACCTCCATGATCTCTTGCTCTTTGCGCTTGAGCTGTTCGTCTATCTCGGAGACGTGCGAGTCGGTGAGCTTCTGTACATCACTCTCGGCTCTACGGAGATCGTCCTGACCTATCTCATGTTCCTTCTCGGAACGCTTGAGTTGCTCTATCGCATCACGCCGTATGTTGCGAACGGCGACGCGTCCTTCCTCAGCGTACTGCTTGCACACCTTCACGAGCTCCTTGCGGCGTTCCTCGTTCAGTGGCGGGAAGGGCACTCGTATGACCTGGCCGTCGTTGCTGGGATTGAGTCCCAGGTCCGAGGCCAGGATTGCCTTCTCGATCGCGCTCATGATGCTGCGGTCCCAGGGTTCGATCATCAGCATCTGGGGCTCAGGGCTCTTGATGGTGGCAAGCTGCATGATCGGCGTCTGAGTCCCGTATGCCTCCACCATCACCTTGTCCAGGATGGCAGCGGATGCCCGACCCGTTCGCACGGTCGTGAACTCCTGCTGGACGGCGACAACGGCCTTGCCCATCCTCGTATCCGCATCCTTGATGACGTCGCTGACCATCAGTCCCCTCCTCCGACGAAGGTACCGACCGCTTCGCCGCGCAGCGCGCGCTCTATGTTGCCGTCAGTATGCACGTTGAAGACGAGGATGGGCAGGTCGTTGTCCATGCAGAGTGAGATGGCCGTCGCGTCCATCACCTTCAGGCCCCGGCTCAGGACTTCCAGGTAGTCGAGCCGGTCGAACTTGGCTGCATCGGGGTTGGTCATCGGGTCCGAGTCGAAGACGCCGTCGACCTTCGTGGCCTTCATGATGCACTCCGCCCCGATCTCCAGAGCCCTGAGTGCGGCTGTGGTGTCGGTGGTGAAGTACGGGTTACCCGTGCCGGCCGCCAGGATCACCACGCGGCCCTTCTGAAGATGGCGAATGGCTCTGCGGCGGATGTAGGGCTCGGCCACCGCCTGCATCTCGATGGCCGACATGACCCGGGTGTAGATGCCGTGTTTCTCGAGGACATCCTGGAGAGCGAGGGCGTTCATGACGGTCGCCAGCATGCCGATGTAGTCGGCTTGCGCGCGGTCCATGCCCGCAGCAGAAGCCGCCATCCCGCGGAAGATGTTGCCGCCGCCCACTACGACGGCGATCTCGACGCCACCGTCGTGAACGTGCTCGATCTGGCTGGAGAGCGCCTCTAGGACGATCGGATCGATGCCGTATGCAGCATCGCCGAGCAGCGCCTCGCCGGACAGCTTGAGGAGTACACGCCCGTACCTGTAGTCGCCCACAGCCGACCTCTCCCCGATCTGCGCGGCGTTCCCGCGATCCGGCAGTACTCGCTGTTGCCCACGGGCACAAGTGAGCCCGAGGGCGACCCGCTATTGCGACGTCTTGGTGGTCTCGCCCAAGACGTAGCGGGTAAACCTCGAGATACCCATGTTCTCGCCGAGCTTGGAGACCATCTGCCCCATGTACTGCTCGACGGTGATGTCAGGGTCCTTCACGAAGGGCTGCTCCAGCAAGCAGACCTCCTTGTAGTACTTCTCGAGGCGACCCTCGGCTATCTTCTCCTGGATCTGCTCGGGCTTGCCGGAGCCGGCTGCCTGTGCCTTGTATATCTCCCGCTCATGGTCCAAGACGTCAGCCGGGACGTCCTCGCGCCGAACGTAGAGTGGAGCAGCCGCGGCGATGTGCATAGCGACGTCCTTGACGAAGGTGTTGAAGTCGTCGTTGCGAGCTACGAAATCGGTCTCGCAGTTGACCTCCACCAGGACACCGATGCGTCCCCCACCATGGATGTAGCTGCCGACAACGCCTTCATCGGTGGCCCTTCCCGCCTTCTTGGCGAGGTCTGCCAGACCCTTGGTGCGAAGGATATCGACGGCCTTCTCTAGGTCGCCCTTGGCCTCGGTGAGCGCCTCCTTGCAGTCCATCATCCCTGCACCCGTGCACTCGCGTAGCTCCTTGACCTGCTGCGCGTTGATAGTCATCTTCGTCCTCCAGGATCGATCATCTGTGTCGGCTTGCCCACTCGGTGCGCCTCGAGCGCTGGTCTGACGCTACGCAGAGTCAGCCTGGCTCGGGGTCTCTTCCGCTGCTACTGGGTCTTCGGCGGGCGGCTCGGACGTTGCCTCGGCAGCAGTCTGCTCAGATGCGTCTGCAGCGGCCTCTGGTTCCGCACTCTCGGCCACGCCCGTCTCGACTGTGTCCGCCACACCCGCGTCAGCAGCAGCGACCTCAGCGGCCACCGGCTCCGCCGCGACCGTCGGGCGATCTCTGGTAGCGGCTGCAGCCCCCATCGCGCCATCGCTTGCTGCGCCGCTGCCCTCGATCGCCGCATCGGCGATGATCTTGCACACGAGCGCGACCGAGCGGATGGCGTCGTCGTTGCCCGGAACCACATAGTCCACCTCGTCAGGATCGGCGTTAGTGTCCACCAGACCGACGATCGGAATGCCGAGACGATGCGCTTCCTTGACGGGGATAGCCTCCCGCTTGGTGTCTACCACGAACATCGCGCCGGGCAGCGATGACATGTCTCTGATGCCGCTGAGGTTGCGCTCTAGCTTGCCGTACTCTGCTCTGAGCTGCAGACGCTCCTTCTTGGGGAAGGCATCGATCGTCCCGTCCTCGAACATCCTCTCCAGCTCCTCCATGCGCTCGACGCGCGAGCGGATGGTGGCGAAGTTGGTTAGCATGCCGCCGAGCCAACGCTGGTTCACGTACGGCTGACCAGCCCTCTGGGCCTCGGCTGCTATGGAGTCCTGCGCCTGCTTCTTGGTGCCGACGAAGAGGACTTTGCCCCCACGTGCGGTGAGGTCGCGTACGAATCGGTAGGATCCGACGATCTCGCGCATCGTGCGCTGCAGGTCGAGGATGTAGATCCCGTTGCGCTCCGTGAAGATGTAGGGACGCATCTTCGGGTTCCACCGACGGGTCTGGTGTCCGAAATGGACGCCCGCCTCCAGCAAGCTCTTCATGGTGACGATGGGCATATTGCCTCCTGGTTGTACCTCCGCCCGCGTCATCCCCCCGTAGCGACCGACACATCGTGTCGGCACCTCGCCCGGGAGTCGGCAGGGCGTGCGTGATCAGAGCCACGGTAGTGTATCACAGGCTGTTGGAACTGGGGCTAGATGATGTGAGGCCCGAACTCCCGCTCGCAAGAGGGACAGACCATGTGTGCCTCGAACCACCCCGGCTTGTCGGAACGGGGGATCAGCTCGAGCATAAGCTCAGTCTCGCACGCGGGGCACCAGACGCGGCGCTTCAGGTCGAGGTGGGCGACGAGGCCGTCTGCATCTGCCTCATGGTCCCGGATCAGTACACGATACGCCTCCGGCTCACCGTGCCGTCCGCCTGTCATTGCGAGAACGACGCGGATCTTCTCGGCCACGTCCGCTGGCTTGGCTTCGTTCTTCACCAGGTAGTCGATCGCGCCCATGGCGATGCCACGCTCGACGTCGGCCTCCTGACCCAGGTTGGTCAAGACGATCACAGGGATGTCCTTGGTGCGGGGGTCCTTCTTGACTGTGTCCAGGACTTCAAGACCGCTCATACGAGGCATGATGAGGTCCAGCAGGATCAGGTCCACAGCGGTCTGATGGAGGTGCGCAATGCACTCCAGACCATCCGCTGCGCTTATCACGGTGTAGCCCTCTTGAGTGAGCTTGTCCGAGTAGATCCGTCGCAGCAGCTCCGTATCTTCAACTACCAAGATGGTCTCTCCGGCCAAGTTGACACCCCCTGTGCTCTGCGACTGCTAGTTGACGTGCTCGTGGGCAGCATGCATTCGCGCACGCAGCCGCAGGACCGACTTGGTGTGAAGTTGACTGACTCGCGACTCGGTCACGCCGAGCACCTCGCCTATCTCCTTCAGCGTCAGACCCTCGTAGTAATAGAGCATGATGACGAGTCTCTCGCGCTCCGGAAGTCTCTCGATAGCGTCTCCAAGCTGTGAGCGCAGCTCGCCGCTCTCGAGTACTTCGACGGGATCCTCGGCGGACTCATCCTCGATCGTGCCTAGAACGCTTGTCTTCTCGTCCCGGTCACCGCCACCCCAGAGCTCCTCGAATGAGACGACCGAGGTATACGAGAGCTTGGTCAGGATGTCGTTGAACTCCTTGACCGTGATGCCGATCTCGCCGGCTACCTCCTCGTCGGAGGGCGATCGCTTGTTGCGGTTCTCCAGCGCAATGTAGGCGTTCTCGATGTCTCGCGCCCTTGCGCGCACGGATCGAGGAACCCAGTCCATCGCGCGAAGTTCATCGATGATGGCGCCCTTGATGCGAGCGATGGCGTAAGTCTCGAACTTGATCCCCCGGTCAGGGTCGTACTTCTCGATGGCGTCGATGAGCCCGAATATTCCGTAGCTGATAAGGTCGGCCGTTTCGACCGTCTGAGGGAGGTTGGAGGACAGGCGACCCGCTACATACTTCACGAGCGGCGAGTAGCTCAGTATGAGCTTCTCTCTAGCATCGTTGTCGCCGGTGTCCTTGTAGACTGCCCAGACCGCGGAGATGTCCGTGCGGGCGTCCTGTTTCATCCGGTGGGCCCCTCCGGAGCGGCTGCACGGGGATGCGCACAGCGGTGTACGTCCTGTAGCCGCCTGACGCTGACGTGAGTATAGATTTGGGTTGTGGACAGCGCAACGTGACCCAGCAGCTCCTGTACGGTGCGGAGATCAACGCCGGCTTCCAGGAGGTGCGTGGCGAACGTGTGTCTCACGCTGTGGGGAGAGATGCCGAGCCCGGCTCCTGCGGCGGAGGCGTGCCTTTTCAATCTGCGTCTCACCGAGTCTGCCGTGAGGCGCCCCCCACCCCTGCCCAAGAAGAGCGCTTCCTCAGTCGCCGACCCTCGCTTCAGGGCAGGTCGTGCCTTCTCGAGGTACTCGCTCAAGCGGCGGATCGCCTCTGCGTGGATGGGCACTACCCGTTGACGCGAACCCTTCCCCGTGACCCTGATCTGCCCGCCCGCCAAGTCCAAGCTCTGCAGGTCCAGACCCACCAACTCGCCCACACGGATACCGCTTGCGTAAAGGAGCTCCAAGATCGCCCGGTCCCTCATGCCGAGTGGAGTATCGGCCTCGGGGGCATCGAGTAGGGTTTCGATCACGCCCCTCGGGAGCGCTCTGGGCAGCTTGCGGGGAGCCTTTGGGGAAGACGCCACCGTTGCAGGATCTAGAGCGAGGAGACCTCGGTCGGTCAGAAACGCGAACAGCCCCCGGATGGCGGACAGGCGTCGGGCTATCGTCCTTCTGGAGTACCTGGCCCTGTCGAGCTCGGCAAGATAGGCACGAAGCTCGCGATGTGTGAGACTCGCCACGTCGATACCCTCACGCTCAGTCCATTCCACGAAACGAGCGAGGTCGCCAGCGTAGGCGCGGACTGTGTGGATGGAAAAGCGTCGTTCGATCTCCAGGTGACGGAGGTATGTATCGACCCAGGCTCTGGGGTTACGCTCCATCGCCAACCTCCCCGAGAGCCACCGCCACGGGCACAGGAATGCCCAGCTCAGGCCGTTCGAGGATGTACCGTTCCGTGTCCGCGAGCGCGCGGTGCCCCTGGGCGGCGCGGCGTTCCGCGCGACGGCGCACCGGGGGGTCCAGCGGCGGCATCAAGCCGAAGTTGACGTGCATCGGCTGGTAGTCGTGTGTATCGGGCGACGTGGCGTACACCACGAGGGACCCCAAGGCCGATGTGGCTGGCAGCATCACCGGGGCAAGGCCTCGGATGCGAGCGTAGGTATCCAGAGCGGCGAGCAGTCCTGTCGCTGCCGCTTCGAGGTAGCCTTCGGTGCCACTCAGTTGCCCCGCGATGTGGACCTGCGGGTCGCCTCGGAGCGCCATTCCTTGGTCGAGGAGCCGGGGTGCATCGAGGAAGGTGTTCCGATGCATCACGCCGTAGCGGAGGAACTCAGCGTCTTGCAGACCAGGTAGGTTGCCGAACACGCGCTTCTGCTCGCCGAACGTCAGGTTGGTTTGGAATCCCACCAGGTTGTAGGCGGTGGCGCTCCGGGTCTCAGATCGCAGCTGGACAACTGCCCAGGGACGCTCGCCCGTATGCGGATCAGTGAGTCCGACTGGTTTGAGTGCACCGAAGCGCAGAGCGTCGGGACCTCTGCGGGCTATCTCCTCGATCGGCTGGCAGGCTTGGAAGAGGTCTGCCGTCTCGAAGTCGCGCAACGTGACCCTCCGGGCGCCGATCAGCTCCTCGACGAAGATTTTGTACTGATCTCTGGTCAGCGGGAGATTTAGGTAGTCGGCACCCTCCCCTTTGCCGTAGCGAGACGCGCGAAACGCAATCTGTGTGTCGATAGTGGACGCCTCGATGATGGGGGCAGCCGCGTCGTAGAAGGCGAGATGCTCGACGCCAAGGCGAGTGGCCAGTTCTTCGGCCAGGGTTGTGCTCGTCAGGGGGCCTGTTGCGACGATCACCTGCCCGGGAGGCAGAGTGCGGGCCTCGGAGAGATCGACCTCTATGAGAGGCTCGGAAAGGATGGTCTGCGTGACGAGTTCGGCAAAGAGCGAGCGATCAACCGCCAAAGCGGCACCCGCTGGCAAAGCTGTCGCGCGCGCACACGCCAGGACAACGCTGCCGAGGAGCTCTAGCTCGCGCTTGAGCAGGCCGCTGGCGGTGGAGGGATCGTCGCTCTTGAACGAGTTCGAGCACACCAGTTCTGCGAAGCTGGCGGTGTGGTGCGCCGGTCCCATCTGCGCCGGCCGCATTTCGACTAGCTTGACGGGTACCCTGCGTCGGGCGAGCTGCCAGGCGGCTTCGCTCCCTGCAAGACCGGCTCCGAGCACGGCCACGCGTTCGGCGCTGTGCGTCATGCTGTCGTGTGGTTGGACACCATAGGGTGATTGTAGGCGCTCCGCGATGCGAGTAGTCCTCTAACTAGCACCATGAGGACACGACGTCACCGACGCGACCGGTGCCGCCTAGGCAGGACCGTACCGGCCGTCGGGATAGCGGGCGATGATGCCCTTACTCTCCAGGTCGCCTATCTCCCTGACGATCGACACCACGTCGCGACCGAGCGCGCGGGCGACATCGTCCGGACGCATCGGATCCGCGAGCAGCGCTCTAACCAGGGGCTCGTCGGCTACGTTGGAGCGTGCCAGCGTCCCGCTGCGCGGCTCCAAACGTGTCCGGTCGAGCAGTCCGGCCCCGCATGGGCCGAGTGCCTCGGCCAGCTCTGAGACGTCGGTGATGGGAGTGGCGCCCTGTCGGATGAGACGGTTCGTGCCGCGAGAACCGTCGGCGAACACGGACCCGGGGACGGCGAGAACGTCGCGACCCGCCGCCAGGGCGAAGTCGGCTGTGGTGAAGGTCCCGCTGGGCAGGCCCGCCTCCACCACGAGGACGGCGCCAGACAGAGCTGCGATGAGGCGATTCCGCCTCACGAACGCGTGCCTGGCCGGGTGTGTCCCCCAGGGCAGCTCGGAGACGACTGCTCCGTCCTGGCGCAATGCCGCCAGCAGGTCGCTGGCGCTCGCGGGATAGTCCACGTCGGCCCCGCAGCCGAGGACGGCTACGCTGGCTCCTCCCGCTGCCACCGCAGCTCTCTGAGCAGCCTGATCGCACCCCGCTGCGGCACCCGAGACCACGACGATACCGGTCTGGGCGGCCCACATTGCGAACACCCGCGCGCAGGCAAGTCCGTACGGTGTGGCGCGCCTCGACCCCACGATAGCCAGTCCTGGCCTGACCGTGTCAGCACGACCAATGCCGTAGAGGGTGTCGGGCGGCTGTGGTGACACGCTCAGACAGTCAGGATAGCCGGGGGTGTCCCGCCGCCACTCCCACAGAGTGGCCGCGCTCACGAAGTCTCCCAGGACCTGTAGGCGATCGCCTCGGCGATGTGAGGCGGTCCAACGGCGTCAGCCTCGTCGAGATCTGCGATCGTGCGAGAGACCCGGAGCACCCTGGTGACACCTCGACCTGAGAGATGGAAACGTCGCGCCGCCGAGGTCATGGCATGTCTGGCCGAGCAGCTGAGCGCGCACGCAGACACCAGGGCTATACCTGAGAGTCCGGCGCTGGGCGCCCCGCGGAGACTGTTTGAACGAGAACGGGCCCGAGCGACCCTCTCCCTGATCACTTCGCTATGCTCACCCTCGGACTCGGCCGAGACTATGGCCGCCGGATCGACCCGATCGACGCGAACGCAGAGGTCCACACGATCCATCAGCGGGCCTCCGATGCGTCCCAGATAGCGGGACACCTGTGCAGGAGCGCAAGTGCATTGGCGCGCCGGATCGCCGAGGAATCCGCACGCACACGGGTTAGTAGCGGCGACCAGCGTGGGAGCGGCTGGGTACGTCACGCGCCCTTCGGCGCGAACTAGCGTGAGGTGCCCATCCTCGAGGGGCTGCCGGAGAGACTGGAGTGCAGCAGGGCCGAACTCGGCGAATTCGTCCAGAAAGAGCACGCCGTTGTGCGCGAGGCTGACCTCCCCTGGCAGAGGCGGTCTGCCCCCGCCGACCAGCCCCGCGATCGAGCTAGAGTGATGCGGTGCCCTGAATGGGCGGATCCCTGCCAGAGCGTGGCGTTCGTCCAGGCCGGCCACCGAGTGGATGAGCGCCGTAGCCAGGCGCTCGCCCTCGTCAAGAGGGGGCAGGATGCCGGGCAGTCTGCGGGCCAGCATCGTCTTGCCCGATCCGGGGGGACCGATCAGGAACACGTTGTGGCCACCGGCGGCCGCGATCTCCAGGGCGCGTTTGGCTTGTTGCTGACCTACGACCTCACTCATGTCGGGCAGAGGATGGCCGAGCACGATGTCCGAGCCGCGGCGCCCATTCGAGGGCGTGAGCTGCTGGGTAAGCGCCCTCAAAGTAGTTGCCGCCATGTAGTCGGTGCCAGGAACCGCCGCAAGCGCATCCATCCACCCCGGAGGACCGATCAGGGGGCGGCCTAGACGGCGGGCAGTCATCGCGAACGCCAGCAGACCTCTTACTGCTCTAACCGATCCGTCCAGGCCGAGTTCGCCCACGAGTAGCGCGGTGGCGATCTGGTCAGGAGGTATCTGCCGAGTGGCCGCCAGGATGGCGGCGGCGATGGGAAGATCGAACCCCGTGCCGTGCTTGCGGAGGGGCGCCGGTGCCAGGTTCACCGTTACGCGTCCGGCGGGAAAGTCGAAGCCGCACGCCCGCATGGCCGCGCGAACGCGGTCTCGCGACTCGAGAACCGCAGCGTCCCCCAGTCCTACGAGAGTAAAGGTGGGGAGCCCGTTCGCGACGTCTGCCTGGACCTCAACGGGAAGCCCGTCGACGCCGTGCAGCGTCGCCGTGTGCGCGACTGCCTGCAAGGTCTATCCGGATACGGTGAACGCACAGCGATGGTGCCTCAGAAGTGCCCGGTCTTCGCCGAGCACGTCGATAGCCACCACGTCGAAGCGCACCGGACACGCAAGATCACCGGCCTGCGCGAGGTAGGCATCGGCGAGGCGCTTGAGCTTCCGTTGCTTGGCCGGACCTACCGCCTCCTCCGGTCGTCCGGTCCGGCGAGTGCGCCGGGTCTTGACCTCGCAGAGAACCAGGGTCTCGCCGTCGATCGCGACGATGTCGATCTCGCCGAGTTGACATCGCCAGTTGCGCTCTACCAGGTGTAGTCCGGCGCGCTCGAGGTAAGCGGCGGCAGCATCCTCCCCTTTGGCGCCGAGTGCCTGCTTGTCGGTCATCACGCCCTCCCCTCTTCGAGAGCATGCTGACCGAGGTCCCACAACAAGGTCCGAACGAAACCTGACCGCGTATCGCCTCGCGGTACGAGACCTAGAACAGCCGAGGCGCGTCCTCGCAGCCCGAGAAGGAACGACGGTGCAGAGAGCACGTTCCTAGTCTGGAGATGGCTGCGAGGTGGTCCGGAGTCCCGTATCCCTTGTTGATCTCGAATCCGTAGCCCGGGTACCGGCTGTCTAGCTCGCACATGAGGGCGTCGCGTTCCACCTTGGCAACAACGGACGCCGCGGCAATACAGGCGATGCGCGAGTCACCTCCCACGAATGAGCGTTCTTCGATGTGCGACAGCCCAACAGGATGGCCATCCACAAGAGCCATCGTCGGACGGACGGTAAGCCCGCCTATCGCCTGCGCCATGCCCCGCCGCAAAGCCTCGGACATGCCCAGCCGGTCAATGACAGGCGCCTCCGTGTGGACAACCGCGACGCACACACAGGAGCTTCTGATCGAACTGGCCATCTCGGACCTCATGGCCGGCGTGAGACGCTTCGAGTCATCGAGGCCGAGCAAGGGGCGGTCGGCTCGCAGGACGACCGCCGCCACACTGACCGGACCCGCCAAGGCGCCTCGGCCCACCTCGTCCAGCCCGACAGCGACGGCGCCGGTCTCGGCCAAGCGGTTCTCCTCGGCAATGAGCTCTGCCCAGCGGGATAGCAGCGCGCTGTGCCGGTCGAGACGTTTGCGTGCACGGTTGACCGCGTGGCGGACACCCGCTCTGGGGTCTGGAGCGTGAAGGGCGATCAGAGAAGCGAGCGAGTCGGGCGACGCGCCGTCGAGGAGTTTCTTGCACTCCCGGACGGTGAGGCGGCGCACTGCGGCTCCTACAGCTGGGAGATCCGAGGGATCGGCCAGTAGATGGCGAACGCCTCGCCGAGTACCCGCTCGAGCGGCTGTGATCCAAACCACCGGCTGTCCCTGCTGTTGGGGCGGTTGTCGCCCATCAGGAACACGTGGCCTGTGGGAACCGTGAACGGCATCTCGATATCGCCGACCTCCGTGGGTCCGCGTACACCGGGATGCTCCCGCACTGCGCGCCCGTCAACGAAGACCTCGCCCTCTTGGATGTCGATCGTCTGACCACCAACTGCCACAACGCGCTTTATGTAGTCGGTGCGAGTGGATCCGGGCTCTAGGAAGACGACAACGTCGCCGGGAACCGGAGATCGGAACCGATACACGAACTTGTTGACCAGCACTCTGTCATTGATCTCCAGGGTGGGCAGCATAGAGCCCGAGGGGATGATGAATGGCTGCACAACGAAAGTCTTGATACCAGTGGCTAGCAGGAACGCGACTCCCACCAGTATGACCATCTCAAACAACCAGCGAACGAAGGAGTGCCTCTCGCCAGTGGCGGGCAGCTCCACCTCCGCGGGATGGTAGGCGGTGGCCACCTGAGCACCCGGGTTACATGACGCCGGGGCTTCCTGACCGCCCAGCGGGGCGGTCGCGCCTCGGGTCTCAGAGGAGTCTGGAGGAGCTGTCGGGGCGGTCGGCGTATTCGGGTGGTCTGGAAGGAGCGCCGGCACTACCGGGGGCCTCGTGATCGCTAGCTCTACGCCCCTAGCGTCGCTCCCAGCCGAGAGCTGTCCGAGAGACGGACCTGAGAGCTGTCGATGCGGGAGGGCGTCGTTCACGATCTCGAGGTCACTCGGCTCCTGCGCTCCGTCTGACTCGGATGATGAACCTGGGGCTTCTTCCGAAGTCACTCTGCGACCGCCTACGCCCGCTTCTCTCGGAGTCTGGCGGCCTTTCCGACCTTGTCCCGGAGGAAGTAGAGCTTAGCGCGGCGAACCTTGCCGCGGCTGAGGACCTCCAGCTTGACGATCTTTGGGGAATGTACCGGGAACGTACGCTCTACGCCGACGGCGAAGGAGACTTTCCGTACGGTGAAGGTCTCTCGGTTGCCGGCGCCATGTCTCCGGATCACAACGCCCTGGAACGGCTGGACCCGCTCGCGGCTTCCCTCAACGACCTTGTAGCTGACCGTCACCGTGTCCCCCACCTGGAATTGCGGCAGGTCGGCACGTATCTGTTGCTGCTCCAGCGCGCGGATCTTGTCCATCACATACCTCGTCTTCAGGACCGCTGGGCGGCGGCCGTGGGCTCTCTTGACACGAATGCAGAGTATAGAACAGCCGCCCTCAACGGGGCAACGTGCGATTTGGTGCCGAGCGCGACGGTCGCGACCGGCGACGGTTCAAGCGTAGTGCGGGGCGGTGCTGCATCGATGCGCCGGATACGGATTTCGTGTGGACTTCGACGAAGAAACCACGCGCTATCTGGCTCGTTTCGCCCAGTGCCCGGGCTATTCGGGGCTCGCAGCTTTGGATATCACGTCTTCGGCCACCTGGCGCTCCTCGGCCGAGAGGTCCGCGTCCTCGAGAAGCTCGGGTCGCAACAGAGCAGTGCGCCGCACCGCCTCGAGACGCCGCCAACGCCGTATCCGTGCGTGGTCGCCGCTCAACAGCACATCAGGAACGTGCAGGTCTCGATAGGTCGCGGGGCGAGTGTACTGCGGATACTCAAGGAGGCCCCACGTGAAGGACTCCTCCGATGTGGAGTCCTCGTCGCCGAGCACACCCGGCAGCAGCCGTACCACTGCGTCCGTAACGACCATTGCGGCGAGTTCTCCGCCGGTGAGCACGTAGTCTCCGATCGAGAGCACGCAGTCCGCGAGTTCGCGAACCCGCTCGTCTACACCCTCGTATCGGCCGCAGAGGAGGATCAGCCGCTCCCTCTCGGCCAACTCGGCAGCTTTGGCCTGGTCGAACCTGGGCGCGTCCGGGGCGAGGAGGATCACGTGGGCGTTGGGTCCTTCGGCGCGCAGCGAGTCCAGAGCGGCAAAGAACGGCTCGGGCTTCATCACCATGCCCGGACCGCCCCCGAAGGGATAATCATCGGTCGTTCGGTGGCGATCGGTTGTCCAGTCGCGCAGTTCGTGGATGCGCAGTTCGAGGATGCCGCGGTCCCTGGCGATGCCGATCATCGAAGCCGAGAGCGGCGCCTCGAAGACCTCTGGGAGAATGCTGACGATGTCGATCCGCATCGGCTCTCCTATACCTCCCGCTCGTCCACGAGCCCGGGTGGCAGCTCGACATCCGCCAGGCGCGACTCCCAGTCCACATGGAGAACGACGGTGTCGATCACTGGGATGAGGACTTGTCCGAGCGGCCCGCCGCCGAGCACCCAGACGTCGCTGGTGCCTGTGACGATGACCTCGCGCACCTCGCCGAGATCGCCGAGCTTCCCGTCTCTGACCGCAAGGCCGACTGGGTCGGGTAACTCGTCGTGCGACCAGCCGACTGGCAGATCCTCCGGCCTGACGAGCAGGTCTGCCCCCACTAGTGAGCGAGCCGTGTGAAGGTCGTTCACGCCCGCGAGGGTCAGTAATGGCCCCTTGGGTCCGCGGCGGACGGAACGGATGGCTGTGTGGCGAACGCCTTCAGGAGGCGGTACGACCCACACCTCGGTGTCTGGTGCGAACTCGAAGTTGCCGTCAGACGCTGGGGAAACCGAGACCTCGCCGCGCAAGCCGTGTGTTCTCATCACCCGCCCGATAGGCACGAACGCCGGACAGTCCACGCGGCTATCCCAGAACGTCGACGTCCACCCGAGTGCCGTCAACAGATCCGGCGGCCCGAGCCAGGGTGCGCAGCGCCTTGATGATCCGCCCTTGCCGCCCGATCACCTTGCCGACGTCGTCGGGGTGCACGGAGATCTCGTACGCCACACCATCTGTGCTGTCGCGACGAGCGACGCTGACCGAGTCGGGCTCGTCGACCAGCGCTGTCACGACGTAGCGTACGAGGGCTTCGGTATCGGACGTCCTGGTGACCACGGCGGCCCCCTACGATTCCTCGTCTTGAGGAGCGTCCTCTTCAGCGGCGGCATCCTCTGGGGTGTCCTCCGCGGTGTCCGCGGCAGGCTCAGCCTCCTCAGCGACTTCGACCTCGTCAGCGGCAACGGTCTCAGCCGAGCTCTCCTCGGGGGCCTCCGCCCGTGCCTCTTCCTCAGGAGCCTCCTCAGCTGCGGGAGCCTCCTCGGCTGGCGGCGCCTCAGCTGCGGGAGCCTCGGCCTTCTTCTCTGCGGCGATCGCCTTCTCGCGTGCCTTCTTCGAGGGTCGAGCCGCCTCCTCAGGAGCGCTCGCCTCAGGGTTCTCGGCTATCGCGAGCAACTTGGCCACAGCCTCGGTCGGCTGCGCGCCCTTCGCGATCCACCCCTTCACCTTCTCGACGTCCATCTCGATGGTGGACGGGTGGGTACGCGGGTTGTAGCGGCCGAGGATCTCGATGAACCGGCCGTCGCGCGGGGCTCTCGAGTCGGCGGCGACGATGCGATAGAAGGCCGCCTTCTTGCCGCCTGCGCGAGCTAGTCGGATCTTCACTGCCAACAGTCCACCTCCGAACCGAGCGGCGGAAGCCTCCGCCGCGGGGACGACACGGGCGCTAATGATAGGCCATAGGCCGCACTAGGTCAAAGACCTGCGATCAGGCCTTGCGCCTGCTCAGAAGGGTAGCCGCATCCCGGGGATACCCTTGCCTCGACGACCCTTCCCCGTTGCCTTACCGAACTGCCGCATCATCTTCTGGACCTGGGCGAACTGCTTGAGGAGCTGGTTGACATCGAAGACGGCCACCCCAGCCCCGGCCGCGATGCGCTGACGCCTTGACCCGTTGATGATCGACGGCTTGCGCCGCTCGCTCGGAGTCATCGACCTGACAATGGCAGCCACGCGATCGAGCGCCTTCTCGTCGATGGGCACGTCGCGGAGTGCCTTGCCGGGCGCTCCGGGCAGCATCGAGACGATATCGCGCAAGGAGCCCATCTTGCGGACCTGTTGCAGCTGGGAGAGGAAGTCGTCCAGCGTGAACTCGGCTCCGGTGATGGCGCGCTCGAGGCCAGAAGCGGCCTCGGCATCAACGGCCTGCTCGGCCTTCTCGATCAGCCCCACCACGTCACCCATGCCGAGAATGCGCTTGGCCATCCGATCAGGGTGGAAGACCTCGATGGAGTCGGGCCGCTCCCCCACCGAGGCGAACTTCACCGGCTTGCCCGTCACAGCCTTGACCGAGAGCGCCGCCCCGCCCCGGGCATCGCCGTCCAGCTTGGTGAGAACGACGCCGTCGAAGTCGAGTCGCTCGGCGAAAGTCCCGGCTACATTCACGGCGTCTTGGCCGGTCATCGAGTCGACCACCAGAAGGATCTGGTCGGGGCGCACCGCGTCCCTGATCGCTACGGCCTCCCGCATCATCCCCTCGTCGATGTGCAGCCTGCCAGCCGTGTCGAGTATCACCGTGTCCTTCATCATGGCGACCGCCTGCTTCACCCCATCTGTCGCTATCTGGACCGGGTCCGAGGAGTCCTGAACGAATACGGGGATGTCTATCTCGCTCCCCAGGGTCTCGAGCTGGTGGATCGCGGCGGGACGGTGGACGTCGCACGCGACGAGCAGCGGGTGCCGCCCGCGTCCGCGCAGGAGCGCAGCGAGCTTGGCAGCAGCCGTGGTCTTGCCCGAACCCTGCAGGCCCACCAGCATGACCACTGCGGGGACTCGGCCCGTCAGCACGAGGTCGGACGCCGTCCCGCCCATGAGTGCCGTGAGTTCCTCCACGACGATCTTCACGACGGTCTGCCCGGGCGTAAGACTGGCGGCGACCTCCTGACCCACCGACCGCTCACGCACTCGGGCAACGAAGTCCTTCACTACCCCGAAGTTCACGTCGGCCTCGAGGAGTGCCAGACGCACCTCTCGCATGGCGGCGTCGACATCTTCCTCTCGGAGCCTGCCCCGGCCTGTGAGCTTCCCGAGCGCAGACTGAAGGCGCTCGGCCAAGTTCTGGAACATGCGGTCAGTCTCCTTGGTGTGTAGAGGGAGCGACAGGGCCCAGGGTCAGTACCCTAGGAGCCTCAGCGCTCGCGGTCAATCCGCCTGATGCGGTCGATCGGGGCGAACACGGCGACAACCCGGCCCTTCACGCGCTCGTGCGGCACAGGCCCCATCTCCCGCGAATCGAACGATGCCGGTCGGTTGTCCCCGAGGAGGAACAGCTCACCAGGCGGCACCCGTACCTCGACACCAGTGGGAGCCGTATACGAAATCCTGAGTGGGCGGTCTGTCGGCTCGGCCTGGCCGTTCACCCACACGCGATCGCCCGCGACGAGTACGACGTCGCCCGGCAAGCCGATGACACGCTTCACTACGTCGTCCCCCTCGTCGTAGAGCTCCGCAGGCTCGAATACCACGATGTCCCCGTGGCGAAGGTCTGCATAGCCGCGGGTAGTGAGCAGACGATCCTCAGGTTTGAGGGTGGGCAGCATCGAAGGACCCGCGACCAACGCTGCACGCCACACCACGAAGAAGACGGTGACAAGGGCAAAGAGAAGCAGCGTGAGTGGTATGAGCAACAGTGCGGCGGGCCGGTCCTTGTCGGGTGCCCGGCCGGGGATCGGCTCGTGAGTCACTCAGGGCCTGTCCCGATCAGAGCGCGGGCGAACTCGCCAGCGTGAAAGGGTCGGAGGTCGTCGACGCCCTCCCCGACGCCGGCCCTGAGGATGGGTACCCCCAGCTCGCCGACGATCGCAACGGCGATGCCGCCCTTCGCCGTGCCGTCCAGCTTCGTTAGCGCCACACCGTCCACGCCAACGGATTCGCTGAAGCGCCGCGCCTGGACCAGCCCGTTCTGCCCAGTGGTAGCGTCCATCACGAGCAAGACGCGCACGGGATGCGGACTCTCGCGCTCGGCTACTCGGCGGACCTTGCACAGCTCGTCCATCAGGTCAGCGCTGGTGTGCAGGCGTCCCGCCGTGTCCAGCAGGATGAGGTCCGCTCCGATCTCGGCGGAGTGCACGACGGTGTCGTACGCCACGGCCGCAGGATCGCCTCCCCGCTCGGAACGGACGAGGGGAACGCCGGTTCGATCCGCCCACACCTCCAGTTGCTCTATGGCGGCTGCCCTGAAGGTGTCCCCCGATCCAAGGACCACACGGCGACCAGCGTCGACGGCCTCCTTGGCCAGCTTGCCCACGGTAGTTGTCTTGCCGGTTCCGTTGACCCCGACGACGAGGACCATCGCGGGACCGTCGGAGAGAAAGTCCTCCGCGTCGACCGATAGAGCCTGCGCTATGTCCTCGGCCAGATGTTCGACGACCGCTGCGGCGTCCGGGAGGGCGAGGCGCGCGGCCGAATCCTTCGCTCGCTCCACGATACTGGTGGCTGAGCCAACCCCCATATCCCCGGCGATCAGGATCTCCTCGAGTTCGAGCCAGAACCCTTCGTCGAGGTCGGGCCCCTTGCGCAGTAGCACATTGAGCTGGCCTGTCAGCTGGTCTCTGCTCTTGGTGAGACCCTCGGACAGCCTCCTATACCACGGCGTGTTCACTGCTCGCCTCTAGCGCGGCCGCCGACCTGTCCAGCCGCTGCGAGACGACCTTGCTAACGCCGTCGGCGTGCATCGACACCCCATACAAGACGTCCGCCATCTCCATCGTGCGCCGCTGGTGCGTGACGACCACGAACTGAGTACGCGAACGAAGGCTGTCCACGAAGGCGATGAACCGGCGAAGATTCACGTCATCAAGAGCGGCCTCGACTTCGTCGAGCACATAGAAGGGGCAAGGTCGCGTGCGGTAGACAGCGAAGAGCAGGGCAAGCGCTGTGAGCGACTTCTCCCCACCCGACATGAGGGTCATCTTGGAGAGCCTCTTGCCCAGTGGTTGCGCTACCACCTCTACCCCAGTTGACTCAGGATCATCCGGTTCGGTGAGCGCCAACGAAGCGCGACCTCCGGGGAAGAGTACCGAGAAGACCTCCTGGAAGTGCGAGTCCACCTGCTCGAACGTCTCAAGGAAGCGGTCGCGCATCTTCCGGTCGATAGCGCCGATGATCCTCTGTATGGCACTCCGGCTCGCGGCAACGTCATCTACCTGGGCCCCTATGAAGTCTCGGCGGGACTTGAGCGCTTCGTACTCCTGAAGAGCTGCGGCATTCACGGGTCCTATCCCGTCGATGCGGTCACGAATCTTCCGGCACTCGGCGATGGTGCTGTCACGGTCCTCCAGGGGCGGGTTGTCGAGGGCACGCTCCAGCGGGACGCCCAGCTCCTCGACTATGCGCTCCGCTGCCGAGCGGACCTGTATCTCCAGCTGGGCCTTCTCCACCTGTGTGGCGCCTCTCGTCCCGACATGCTCCTCGAGCTCTCCCTGAAGTGAGCGGATCGCGTCCTGCACCTCGTGGATGGTTCCACGTAGCGACTCCGAGTCCGCCCGCTCGAGACTCGCCCTGTCGCGCAGTTTCGCTCCCCAGTGTTCGGCGCGCTCGAGCATCGAGTCGTACAGGGCGTGCAGCGGCTCGATCCTATCGCGGAGCAGCTCAAGCGCCTCTTCGGTGGCGGCTGACTGCTCGACGGCCTCATCCAGCTCCTTGACCTCAGCCGAGAGCGCCGCGTGGTTCCGCTTCAGGTGCACTTCGCGCTCGGAGACGGTCGCGATCTCCACCTGACACGCCGCCAGTCGCTCGGCGACGGTGTTCTCGTCCCGGAGCAGAACGTCACGCTCGTCACGGCGCGCGTGTACCGTCTCGTCGAGTTCGCTTTCCCGGGAGACGAGCTCGTTGATCGCGCGTTGGGCGGACTCCCGTCCGGGCCGCTCCTTCTCCAGGCGAGACCCCACTTCCGCCAGCCGGCCAGCGACGCTTCGCTCGTCTTCGTCAGCCGAGTTGAGCGCCGCCTCCAGCCGTCCGATCTCGGCGGCCAGCGACTCCCTCTCGCCCGTCATGGCTGCCGCACGCTGGCCGAGCTCGAATGAGTCCTGTTGCGCCGCGTCCAGTGCCGCCTCGGCCTCCCCAAGAGCGGCCTCTGCCTCTCCTACCGTGAAGGAAAGGGCGTCGGCCTCATCTCGGAGCTCGTTCGCCCTGCGCTTGCGCGTCAACACTCCTGTGACTGGGTCTTGCATCGGGCCGAGAGTGATCTTGCCCGTGGGCCAGACGATCTCTCCTGAGCGCGTGGCGAACCTGGAAGCGCTCCCATCCTCCCGCGCGGCTTTCAGAGCTTCGTCCAGGGTGTCCACAACGTATACGTCACCTATCAGAGCCTCGATCGCCGAGCGGGCCTTCTCCTCGCAAAGGATCCCGTCGGCGAGTCGTACGCCCGCGGCGGCGGGAACCGAGTGCCGTGCTGGGACCTGGTCGACGGGCATGATGGTCACGTCTCCCGCGGAGTTCCGCCGCAAGACGTCGGCGACACGCTCGGCCGCTTTGCCGTCCTCGACCAGAAGCGCGAACAGGTCACCCCCGAGGGCGTGTTCCACGAGCCTCTCGACCTCCGGGTTTGCCTGAACGTGTTCCACCAGCGGCCCGATGAGGCCGGGCAGGTCGCGCTCTCTCGACATCGCCCACGCCAGGGCAGGCGACGCCGACTCGAAGGCGCGAGTGACCTCTTCAAGACCCCGAACCTCCGCGCGGACTCCTGCCAGCTGCTCCCTGCGTTCGGCGAGTTCGCGCTTGCGCGACTCCACGACACGCACTCGCTTGTCGACCTCCGCGTGGGCGAGCGCGCTCTCCTTGCGCCCCATTGAGAGGGCGTCGTCCACCTGTTCGAGCCTGGAGCGCCGACCGGACAGGGATGTCACGATCGAGGAGCGCTGCTGGCGGACGGAGTCAGCGCGCTCGCGCAAGAGCCCTTCCTCGAGCGAGAGCGAGGACAGCGCTTGCTCAAGGTTCGCGGCATCGGTCCTCGCGTCCTCGATCTCCTTCTTGGTGCGCCGCAGCAGACCGTTGGCGTCGTTCAGGGCTTCCTCGGCGGCAAGGCGGCGCTTCTTGGCGGCTTCTGCCTCCTTGCGGAGTTCGCCGAGTCTTGAGTAGAGCGCCTTCAGCCGGGAGTCGGTCTCGCGCCGATCCCCGACGATGGACTCCAGCTCCGCCGCCCGCTTGGCTCGACGGTTCTCCGTCTGGTGCATCTTCGCCCGGAGGTCTGACAGTCGGTCGACGAGGTTCTTGCCTTTCTCCTCAAGAAGCAGTAGCCCGGCGTTGAGGCGCTCGAGTATGGACTGCATCCGACGTCGCTGCTCCGAGATGTCACCGACGAACAGGCCCTTCTCCTCGAGCACCGACTGGAACTTCGTGAGATCTTGCTCCTTCTCCGACAGGCGGAAGCGCAGAATCTCTACCTCGGCGTCCTCCTCCCGCTCTCTCTTCTCAACCGCGTCCCAGTCGGCCTGCAGCGCCCCAAGCTCGTCTGCCGCAAGGGACACCTCCAGCTCATGCAGTCGCTGCGCGAACTCGGCATGTCGCGCCGCGCGGCCGGCCTGTCGCTCTAGCGGCCTGAGCTGACGGTCTATCTCGCCGAGCACGTCGCGCACCCTCTGGAGGTGCGTGTCCAGAGCGGTGAGCTTGCGCATCGCTCTCTCGCGCCGCCGCTTGTGCTTCAGCACCCCGGCGGCTTCCTCGATCAGAGCTCTTCTATCCTCAGGCCGGGAGTTCAGGACTTCATCGATCCGACCCTGACTGATGATCGAGTGCGTATCGCGTCCGAGTCCCGTGTCGTGCAGCAGTTCCTGGATGTCCATGAGCCTGCAGGGAGACTGGTTCAGGAGGTACTCGCTCTCGCCGCTCCTGTACATGCGACGCGCGACCGTGACCTCGGAGAACTCGAGTGGCAGGCGACCGTCGGAGTTGTCGAGTACCAGCTCGACCTCGGCCACGCCCACTGCCTGACGCCCAGCAGAGCCGGCGAAGATGACGTCCTCCATCGCCTGGCCACGCAGGGCCTTGGCGGATTGTTCGCCGAGAACCCACAGCACCGCGTCGGCGATGTTGGACTTGCCGGACCCGTTGGGCCCAACTACCACCGTCACTCCCGGCTCGAAGGCGAGCTGGCTGCGGTCGGCGAAGGACTTGAAACCCCTCAGCGTGACCGATCTCAGATGCACGTCCGACCCTTCGTGAGCCGGTTGGCTTTGGACGCGCCGCCGCCTGTTTGCGGGCTGGCGGGCGAGTTGGATTCTACCACAGGCACCGCACTCGCTCGGTGAAAGCGGGTATTCTTATCGCAGGCCAAGCCGGTCGAGAGCCTGCGCCGCAGCGTCAGCCTCGGCCTCCTTCTTGGAGCGTCCGACGCCCTGCCCGAGAATGAGGTCCTCCACCCGGACCTCTGCCACGAAAGTCCGGTCATGCACGGGGCCTATCTCATCGGTTATTCGGTATGCGGGCGCCTTGCCGTTCGACTGCAGGTACTCCTGCAACTCGGACTTGGGGTGCTCCTCCAATGAGGCCAGCGCCGCAGGGCTCATCTTGCGTCCCAGCACGCGCGCGACGAAGGCCCGCGCGGCCTCAAGTCCGCTGTCTTCGTGGATCGCGCCGACGATCGCCTCAAAGCAGTCCTCTAGCGTTGACTCCAAACCCCTGCCCTCGGTAGCCATCTCCCCCGCGCCCAGCAAGACGAGGTCGTCGAGACCGATCTCACGGGCTGCGGCAGTCAGCGAGCGGCCGGACACCAGGCCCACCTTCATCTTGGTGAGCTCGCCCTCCGGAAGGTCTGGGAATCGGCGGTACAGCTCTTCGACTACGAGGAACCCCAGTACGGCGTCGCCAAGGAATTCGAGTCGCTCGTAGCCCTCGCCCCCCGACTCATCCGTGCGGCTCGGGTGGGTGAGCGCACGCAGCAGCACCGCACGGTCGCGGAAGCGATGGCCGAGTATCTCCTCGGCGCGCTTGAGGTGGTCGAGCAGGCTTCCGTCCGCAGGTAGAGCCACGAGCTTCACCCCCGGGCGAAGATGAGGGTGACATTGTGACCGCCGAAGCCGAAAGCGTTGCTGGCTGCGGTCTCGATCGCGACCTGCCGCGCGTCATTGGGCACGTAGTCGAGGTCGCATTCCGGGTCGGGGTGGGAGAGGTTGATCGTGGGCGGCAGCAGGCCGTTCTCGATCGCGAGTAGCGCGACGGCCGCCTCCAGCGCGCCCGCCCCGCCCAGCAGGTGTCCCGTCATCGACTTGGTGGATGAGACGGGCGGCGGCGCCTCTCCGAACACGGCCTTGATAGCTCTTGTCTCAATGAGGTCGCCTTGCGGGGTCGAAGTGCCGTGCGCGTTGATGTACCCGACCTCGGCGGGGACTATGTCGGCCTGCATGAGGGCGTGGCGCATAGCGCGGATGGCGCCATCCCCTTCAGGATCGGGTGCCGTGATGTGGTAGGCGTCGCCAGTTGTGCCGTAGCCCACCAGCTCTCCCCGAATCCTCGCGCCTCGGGCAGTGGCTCGGTCCCAACCCTCGAGGATGAGGACCGCGCCTCCTTCGCCCATGACGAAGCCGTCCCTTCCGGAATCGAAGGGGCGCGAAGCTCCCTCGGGATCATCGTTTCGGGTGGATAGCGCGCGTGCCGCACAGAACCCAGCTACGCCCAGAGGGGTGATGGCGGCATCCACTCCACCCGCGATGACCACGTCGGCCGAGCCGCGCCTGATCGCCTCGCCCCCCTCTCCGATGGCATGAGCGCCGGTTGAGCAGGCTGAGACCGGTGCGTAGTTGATGCCCTTCGCACCGTAGCGGATGGAGATATGTCCGGCCGCGAGGTCGCTGATCATCATAGGGACCACGAAGGGGCTAACGCGTCCCGGACCCTGTTCGAGCAGGCGCTGCAGCTGCTCTTCCATAGCGTGGAGTCCGCCAATCCCTGACCCCACTATCACTCCGACGCGGTCTGCCTCGGCGGGTTCGAACTCCAGAGCGGCGTCGGCGATAGCCTCGTCCGCTGCTACGACCGCCATCTGCTGGAAGCGTGACATCCGACGCGCTTCCTTTGCATCGACAACGGGAACTGGGTCGAATCCTTTCAGGTAGCCGGCAAATCTGGTCGCGTAGTCGGTGGCGTCGAAGTGCTCGATCGCCCCGATGCCCGACCGGCCAGCCGAGAGCGCCTCCCAGAGGACGTCCACTCCGACTCCGAACGGCGATACCGCGCCGATCCCTGTTACGGCAACCCGCTTCATGCCACAGCTCCCACCTCGGCGACGCGCCACTCCTCCACAAGCCGCTCGACAAGCTCGTGGACGCGCGGCACGTCTGCGACCCGCGCCGCCGATGTGCCGGCGAAGACAAGGCCGCCAACCACATCTCCCTGCTGCGCTTTGACCAGCTTGTCGATGATGCAGTAGTCCTTGCCGCACTCCTTCAGGCAAGCTGCGCACGATTCGATCGGGGGCACATCGCCCGCCTCGAGATCCTCCACCAGAGGGTTTCGCAGAGCGCGACCGGGGAGCCCCACGGGGCTCTTCACTAGCACGATGTCGTGGTCTCCAGCCTCCAGATACATGCGCTTGAAGTTGTCGGATGCCGAGGACTCAATGGTGGCCGCAAATCGCGAGCCCATCTGAACGCCGGCGGCTCCGGTGTCGAGGACGCGCTTGATGTCGGCCCCCGTGGCTATCCCCCCGGCCCCGATCACCGGGATGTCGACGGCGTCCAGGATCCGTGGGAGGAGCTGCATGAGCGGCTCATCCGTGCCCAGGTGCCCGCCCGCCTCGAAGCCCTCAGCCACCACTGCCGACGCGCCGAATCGCTCGGCGAGCTTGGCCACCCGCTCTGACCCGACGATCGGGACTATCGGGACCCCCGCCTCAGCGCCCCATCGAAAGACATCCCTGCTGAACCCAGCGCCCGCCACGACGAGTTGCGCACCCTCAGCGATCGCGGTCTGCACCAACTCGGCGAACTTGCGTACTGCGACCATCACGTTGACGCCCACGATGCCATCGGTCATGGACCTCGCCTTGCGGACCTCGGCGCCGAGCTCCTCGGGCTGCATGCCCGACCCGGCGATGAGCCCAATGCCACCGGCCTCGGCGACTGCCGCGGCCAGCGGAGCCATGGAGATGCGTACAGCCATACCCCCCTGCACGATCGGCAGAGGCGCAACAAGCTCGCCTATCGCGAGCGTCGGCATGGACAGCGCTTCCGTCATCGCGTTTCGGTAACCGCCCTCGATCCTATGTGGCGCGCCGCCTTCGCCCCGGCCGCGCTCGAGGGGCGCAGACCGGGGCGCGGCCGTACGCGACCCTAGCTGTTCGACGCGATGTACTCCACCGCGTCGCCGACAGTCTTGATGTTCTCGGCCTCCTCGTCGGGGATGGAGATGCCGAAGTTGTCCTCCAGAGCCATCACTAGCTCAACGATGTCGAGAGAATCCGCACCGAGGTCGTCAATGAATGACGCGCTCTCCGTGACGTCGTCTTCCTCGACGTTGAGCTGCTCGAGGACGACCTCCTTGATCTTGTCGAAGATACCGTCGTGGTCCACTATTACCGCACACCTCCTCTCCGCCGCTATCGCGGCGCCAAACTCAAGCGAAAGTCATCCCGCCGTCCACGGTCAACACGTGGCCGGTCACATAGGCGGCATCATCCGACGCCAGGTAGGAGACCGCGGCCGCAACATCATCGGCTGCTCCGAAGCGGCCAAGAGCGATGCCTGCGAGAGCGCTCTCTCGGACCGATTCAGACAGTGCGGCGGTCATGTCGGTCTCGATGAACCCAGGCGCCACGGCGTTCACCCGCACTCCTCGGGGCGCCAGTTCGCGAGCGATGGACTTGGTGAAGCCGATGACACCAGCCTTGGCCGCCGCATAGTTGCCCTGCCCCGCGTTGCCAACCAAGCCAACGACTGACGTGACGTTCACAACGCATCCCGAGCGTGCCTTCATCATGTGTTTCGTGGCGGCTCGAGTGCACCCGAACACACCACGGAGGTTGGTGGCGATCACGTCGTCCCAATCGGCGTCGCTCATCCGGACTAGTAGCCCATCGCGCGTGATTCCCGCGTTGTTCACCAAGACATCCAGTCGGCCGTGGCGAGCGATGACCTCCTCAACAAGCCGAGTGCATGCAGCGCTGTCCGAGACGTCAGCCTTCAGCGCCATCGCCGAGCCGCCCGCCTGTTCGATGGTCGCCACCACATCCAGGGCCGCTCGTTCACTGCCCGAGTAGTTCACACCCACCCAGAAGCCGTCCCGGGCCATTCGTGCGGCTATCGCGGCGCCGATACCCCTTGATGCACCCGTGACCAGGGCGACACCGGCCGGCGGGGCGCTCATACGACACCCTCCATGATCGCGTCGATCCCTGTCTGCTCGGCCGAGATGCCGGAGAGCCCCTCGATGCGCTTGGCAAGACCGGCCAGGACACTCCCAGGTCCCGCCTCTACGAGAGTGTGGATGCCTGCTTCGCGCATCGCGGACATCGTCTCGGTCCAGCGAACCGGTGAAGACATCTGCGCGAGCAAGCGCTCCTTGATGATCTCCGGGTCTGTGGCAGGCGTCGGGTTGGAGTTCTGTACGACAGGGATGGACGCTTCGTCGAACCTGCAGTCGAGGACAACTTCGGCGAACACGTCTGAGGCTGGCTTCATGACCGGCGAGTGGAAGGCGCCGGCGACGTTGAGCGGCACGATCTTGCGCGCCCCGGCAGCCACGAGTTCCTTCTCGGCAGCGGCGAGTCCCTCATGGGTGCCGGACAACACCACTTGCCCCGGCGCATTGTCGTTGGCAACCCATACACCGCTGATCCCGCTAGTGGATTCGGCAACATCCGGACCGTCCATGCCGAGCACCGCCATCATGCTCCCGGGTATCTCACGAGCGGCAGCCGCCATGGCACGAGACCGTTCGACCACAAGTTCGAGCCCAGCTTCGACTGAGATCACCCCGGCCGTGGCCAACGCCACCAGTTCGCCCAGACTGTGCCCGGCCACCATCGATGGCGCCATTCCGGCCTCGATCACGGCGCTGCCCCACGCCCAGTCCGTCAGGTAGAGAAGGGGTTGTGCGACACGCGTGTCGGCCAGGTCCTCTTCCGTTCCCAGCTTGTCGATCGCGCGAAGCTCGATGTCACAGAGCGCCTCGGCTGCGTCGATCAGTCTGTCGAAGCCCACAACGGGAGGCACACCCCCAAGCATCCCGCTGCGCTGCGAGCCTTGTCCCGGGAAGGCGAGGGCAAAGCCGGGACTCACTGGAGCACCTTCGTGAAGCTCTCGCCCAGCGACCTCATTACCTCCTCGGCCTCCGACACCACGTCAGCGACGATCTGCGCTGCCGGCTTCACGCAGTCCACCATGGACGCGCACTGGCCCGCCATCAGGCTGCCCATCTCGAGGTCGCCCGCGCGCATCGCCAACGCCAACCTGCCCGAGCCCAGCCGTTCGAGTTCCTCGGGCAGGTTCGCTCTGTCGAGCTCCTCGAGTTGGCGTGTCAGGCGATTCTTGAGCACCCGTACGGGGTGGCCGGTGGAGTAGCCGGTCACAACCGTGTCGCGGTCCTTTGCCTTGAGGATCCGCTCCTTCACCGCCGGATGGATGTTGCACTCGCTGGCGCACATGAATCGCGTGCCCATCTGTACTCCCTCGGCCCCCAGTGCGAACACCGCCGCGACTCCCCGGCCGTCGGCAATGCCCCCTGCCGCGATGACCGGGATGTCGATCGCGTCCACCAGCTGCGGCGTGAGGACCATCGTTGTCAGCTCTCCGATGTGGCCGCCGGCTTCCATGCCCTCCCCGATGACAGCGTCCGCACCCATGCGCTCCAGGCGCTTGGCGAGTGCCATGGAAGGTGCTATCGGAAGCACCTTGATGCCCCGCTCCTTGAGAGCGGTCATGTACGGCCCCGGATTGCCCGCTCCAGTGGTGACCACGGGCACGTGCATGTCCAACACCAGCTGAACCAGCTCGTCGATGTGAGGTGTGAGCAGCATCAGGTTCACACCGAATGGCTTCGAGGTGAGCGCTTTCGCCCTGGTTATCTCGGTGCGCAAGACGTCGGTGGGCATGTGACCCGCGCCGATGACCCCCAGCCCGCCAGCTTCGCTGACAGCCGCCGACAGCTCGGCTGTGGCGGTCCAGGCCATCCCGCCCTGTATTATCGGATGCTCGATGCCAAGGACTTCATTCAAGCGAGTCCGCAGCGGCATGGTCAGGCCTCCTCGCGCGGACCGGCGCCCGGCGCTCCCTTGGTCCAGCGCACGACTGCCGCTCCCCATGTGAGCCCTGCGCCGAACCCTACCAGGGCGAGCAAGTCGCCCGCCTGAAGTCGCCCGCTAGTATACAGGTCGTTCAGCGCCAGCGGTATCGACGCCGCCGACGTGTTCCCCGAGATAGCCACGTTGGAGAAGACCTTCTCGTGGGCGATGCCCAGGCGGTCGGCCACCGTGTCCAGAATGCGCTGATTCGCCTGGTGTGGAATCAGCCATGTTAGGTCGCTCACCGCGAACCCCGAGGCTTCAAGAGCCTCCTCGGCAGCTCGCGGTATCACGCGCACAGCGAACTTGAACACTTCGTTGCCCGCCATCCGGAGGTACTGGTCCCTTTCCGCACACGTGTCAGGTGTCAGGGGCATCTCTGAACCGCCGCAAGGGATGGTGAGCATGTCCCATCCGGAGCCATCCGCACCCAGCCGGACTGCCGCGACTCCCGGCTCATCTGCGAGGCCCAAGACCACTGCGCCCGCGCCATCGCCGAACAGGACACAGGTTGCCCTGTCGGTGAAGTCGATGAATCTGCTCAAGACGTCCGCGCCGACGAGCAGGACGGTTCTGGCCCTCCCCGACTCGATCGCCGCTGCGGCCACCTGAAGGCCGTAGACGAACCCGCTGCACGCCGCGTTCACGTCGAGAGCCGGGCATGTCAGTCCTAGGGAGCGCTGGACGAGACACGCTGTGGATGGCATGAGTCTGTCCGGGGTGCACGTGGCGACGACGAGCAGATCGACGTCCTCCGCGCGCGCGTCCGCGTCGGCCAGAGCAGCCCGTGCGGCTCTCACCGCAAGGTCGGAAGTGGCTTCCCCCTCGGCAGCCAGGCGGCGCTCCCGTATGCCGGTACGGGCGGTGATCCACTCATCCGAGGTGTCCACCATGCCCTCAAGGTCGGCATTGGTTAGCCGACGCTCGGGAAGGTAGGACCCCACGCCGATGATGGCGGCGTAACTCACCAGAGGATTCGGATGGGGATCGCTGTGGGGGTCATGGTCCGTGTAGTGTACACGTCTCGGCTCAAAGCGCGAAAAGCGGTCACTTGGGGCTGGCGGAGCCGGGCTGCAGGGCCGCTACGATGGCTTCGGTCAGTCCCCCCCGCGCCGTACGAGCGGCCGCCAGCACTCCTGCGGCGATACCTGTCGGGCTCGAGTTCCCATGCCCGATCACGCATGCGCCCCGAACGCCCAGAAGGGGGACGCCGCCGTAAGCCTCCGGATCGAGCCTAGACCGGAGCTCGCTCAAGGCCGGACGGAGGGCGGTGGCCGCCACCTTGCGTGCAGGAGTAGAGGTCACGGAGGTTCGCACCTCTCCAAGCAGCCATGCGGCGGAGCCCTCCAGGAGCTTCAGGCAGACGTTGCCAGTGAAGCCGTCGGTGACCACAACGTCCGCGGACCCGGACATGAGATCTCGACCCTCGATGTTGCCGAGGAACGCCAAGGAGGCCCCAGACAGCAGCGTGTGCGCCTCCTGCGCCAGGCGCGATCCCTTGGTGGGCTCCCCGCCGATGTTCAGGAGCGCTGCACGCGGCTCTGCCACACCAAGAGCGCACTTCGCGTACGCCGCCCCCATGTGCGCGAACTGCAGGAGGTTCTCGGGTCCGCAGTCAGCCTGCGCGCCAACGTCAAGGAACACCAGGGGAGTCCTGCCGAATGGGAGGAGGGCGGCCAAGGCGGGCCGATCGACGCCCTCCAACCTGCCCATGACAAGTGTGGCCGCGGCCATCACAGCCCCGGTGTTGCCCGCCGAGAAGAACGCATCCGCCGAGCCCTCGCCGACAGCACGGCAACCCACCACAATCGATGAGTTCCTCTTGGAACGCACGGCTGCGGCCGGGGCCTCATCCATCGCGATGACTTCTGGTGCCACCAGCGGCTCGACTTGTGGACGGTGACGCGCAGCGTACACCTCGACCACCTCGGCCGGACCCGCGAGGAGCACATGCACACCGTCATCGCTGGCAATGGCCGCTGAGACGCCCGCGAGTACGGTTTCGTGACCAAGATCGCCCCCGACAGCGTCGACGACAACCCTCACCATGCACTCAGTGGCCATTCCCACCCCTACGGCCCGGCAGGTTGTCTCGGCTGTTCTGGCGGGCTTGACCCAGCGCGGAGGCTGGGGACAAGTGGAAGCTACTCAGTCTCGACGATCTCCCGGCCGCCATAGTATCCGCACTCAGCGCACACACGATGAGGCGCTTTGGGCTGGTGGCACTGCGGACAGACTGCGCGCGAGGGCTGCGACACGGCGTGAGTCGCTCTCCGGGCATCGCGCACCGCGCGCGTCGTCTTCCTCTTGGGGACGGCCATTCTTGCTCCACCTCTCGTGACTAGGCGCCCGCGGCGCGCTAGGGCTTTGCGTCTGTCGGACTGACTGGCGTCGGCACGTCGCGGAATGATAGCACACGAGGCGCTCGGAAGTGATCCCGCGCCGCCCTGTCGGCGACTCGCCTGGGGCCCTCAGTCCTCTTCGTCGGAGTGAGCGCCGAGAAGATCTGCGAGCGCGCTGAAGGGGCCTTCGCTCTCCTGCGGGGCGCAGCAGCACGCAGCGGCATTGAGATCCGCTCCGCACTGAGGGCAGATGCCTCTGCAATCCGGTGAGTGAACGGGAGCGAAGGGCGCTTCCATTGCGAGAGCGGCTTCTAGTGCGGGTCCGAGTTCCACCCAGCCTTCCTCGATCCGCCCGTACTCGTCCGCATCATCGGCTGCAGTCCCTGACACGCTCACGCCAGAGTAGAACGCCTCCAGGTCCGTCTCGATGGTTGTATCGAACTGCTCGAGGCACTTGCAGCACTCTGCGCGAACGTCGAGTTTCACGCGACCGTGCGCAAGGACCCCGCTCCCGGTATTCGAGATGGTGGCGGATACGTGGGCGGGCCCAAGCGGGGTGAACTCCTCGTCCCCAACACGAACCGGACCCACCTCCACGTCCTGGTCGATCTGAGTCTCAGCACCGAGTTCGTCGAGCAGTGCCGCGACGTCGATTCGCAAGGTGGTCATCACGTATCAGGAGCGCTGACTGACCTTGCCCTGAAGGCGATCGCGGCCACGCTGGACGGCAGTGAGTAGCTTGCCGAGGTTTACCTCCAGGTTTGCGAGCATCTCGTCGGCGTAGTCCTCGGCACCCAGCCGGATCTCGCGCTCTCTCGTGCGGGCGCTGTCGAGGATGTCCGCCGACTGTTGCTCGGCCGCCTTGACGATCTCCTCCTCGCTTGCCAGAGCCTGGGCACGCTCGCGTGCTTCCTCGAGGATGCGGTTGGCCTCCTTTTCGGCCTCTTCGAGCATCTCCTGGCGCTCCTTGACGATCCAGCGCGCCTGCTTCAGCTCGTCAGGGAATTGGGCGCGTATCTCATCGATGATCTCGTAGACCTTCTCGGGATCGATGACCTTGGCTGCCGAGAAGGGCACCGATCGTCCACCGTCGATGAGCTCCTCTATCCGATCGATGAGCGCCATGATGTCCATGCCGCGACCTCCCTACCGCGATGGCCCGAGCCGATCGCTCAATGCATCGTATACAGCGTCCGGTACGAGCCCCTTCACGGAGCCGCCATGCCGGGCGATCTCCTTGACCGCCGACGAACTCAAGTACATGAACTCAGGTATGGCCATGATGAACATCGTCTCGATGCTCGGATCGAGAGTGTAGTTCAGCTGCGCCATCTGGAACTCGCGCTCGAAATCCGTCACCGCTCTAAGCCCCTTGATGATGACGGTAGCCTCTACCTCACGAGCGAGTTCGACCAAAAGGGTATCAAAAGCCAGCACATTCACGTTAGTGAGATGTCCGACGGCGTCGCCGAGCAGAGCCACTCGCTCCTCCGCCGAGAATAGAGGCCCTCCACCCTTATCGGGACTCAGAGCGACGGCTACGACGACCTCATCGAAGAGCGCCGCCGCTCGCTCGATGATGTCGAGGTGACCCGAGGTGACCGGATCGAAGGTTCCGGGGCACAAGGCTCGCTTCATCGGTCCCCGGCACCTCCCCTCCATGACGCCAGGCTTACGGCGGTGTCTCCATACTTGCGCGACGTTTGCTCATCGAACCCGTCAGGCCACTGCACCAGCAACGAAGCGGCATGCTCCCAGACCACGACCGCTCCGGGTTCCAGCAGCCCGAACCTCCCAAGGTCACCGAGTACGCCCGCGACCAGGGGCGAGCCGATTCTATAAGGAGGGTCGACGAAGAGCAACGCGAACGGCCCACCAGGAACACTCCCCTTGCGGGCCAACCGCTGCACGTCGGCGCGGACAGCCGTGGCCCGCGCGTCGAGGTCGAGCATGCGCAGGTTCGCGCGGAGCAGGTCGAAGGCGATCCGATCGGATTCAACGAATGTGGCACCGCGGGCGCCTCTC
Organism: uncultured Coriobacteriaceae bacterium; assembly: GCA_964633595.1. Taxonomy (GTDB): domain Bacteria; phylum Actinomycetota; class Coriobacteriia; order Anaerosomatales; family CAZWGV01; genus CAZWGV01. The sequence goes on from CAZWGV010000003.1 coordinate 49,103, forward strand.
GACAAGGCCTCCAGGCCAAGCGCACCGCTCCCCGCAAAGGCGTCCAGAACTCCCGGCTGGCCGAGGTCGTTTCCCAGCGAGCTGGCGAGTATGTCGAAGATGGCCTCGCGGACGCGGTCTGAAGTGGGCCGAGTGACTCGGCCACGGGGGGCGGCGATGCGGCGTCCGCCCAGCTGGCCCCCGACGATCCTCATCATCCACTGCTCACCCAGTTCCAAGCAGCCTGAAAGCGCCTGTGAAGCTCCAGCGCGAGGGGAGCGTGCTCGGGATCCCTCAGGCGCGGATCGGCAGCGATCATCGCTCGGGCATCCTCCCTAGCCTGCCCCACGAGCTCGCTGTCATCCCGTATGGAGGCGATCTTCAAGTCGGGTAGCCCGTGCTGACGCTCTCCGAGGAGCTGGCCTTCTCCCCGCAACGAGAGGTCCGCCTCGGACAGCGCGAACCCGTCGCTCTGCTCGACGATCGCGCGCATTCGCTCGCGCGCCTCATCGGTGATGGGGTCCGCGAACAACAGGAAGACGCCAGGCACCTCTCCCCTGCCGATCCTGCCCCTCAACTGGTGGAGCTGTGCCAGTCCGAATCGCTCAGCGTCTTCCACGATCATCACGGTAGCGTTGGGCACATCCACACCGACTTCGATGACGCTCGTTGCCACCAGCACGTCCACCTCGCCGGCACGAAAGGCGTCCATCACCGCGGTCTTCTCGGATGAGGGCATACGTCCCGTGAGGAGCGCGACCCTCAGGTCAGGGAAGACCTCTTCCTCCAGGCGCTTCGCCTCCGAGGAAGCTGCGGTCGCCGAGGTGGCGTCAGACTCCTCCACCAGCGGACATACAACGTAGGATTGGTGGCCCGTCTGTGCGGCGCGACGCACCGCGGCGTATGCCTCTCGACGCTCCCGGCGGGTGACAAGCCTGGTTTCCACGTGGGACGCTATCGTGCGCCCTCCGGGTCGCTCGCGCAGCCATGACGCATCGAGATCGCCGTACAGCGAGAGTGCCAGGCTGCGCGGGATCGGCGTCGCCGTCATGACGAGCATGTCCGCGGCTGGGCCCTTCGCTCGCAGTCCCAGGCGCTGAGCCACTCCGAACCGATGCTGCTCGTCTACGATAGCCAGCGTGAGACTGCGGAAGGCAACGCCCTTCTCGAGAAGGGCGTGGGTGCCGAAGACAACGCCCGCTTTGCCGCTGGCGATCCTGGACAAGGCTTCTCTGCGCTCGGCTGCCGACAGCGAGCCTGTCAGCAACGCCCACTCGACGCCAACTTCGTCGAGTAGCGGACCGACCTTGCGCGCGTACTGAGCGGCAAGCACTTCCGTGGGCGCCATCATCACCGCCTGCGACCCCGTGTCGACCGCTGCACAAAGCGCGAAGACGGCAACTGCTGTCTTGCCCGACCCCACCTCACCAACGAGCATCCGGTTCATAGGACGTTCTGACGCCATGTCGCCGAGGATCTCGGCCACAGCGGTCTGCTGGTCCTCGGTTGGGTCGAACGGGAGCGCATCCCAGAGCCTGCGGACAAGTGGGCCGTCGACCGAGTGCTGCGTGCCCGGCCTCTCGTCCACCACAGAGTGCCGTCGCATCGCAAGGCCCAGCTGAAGCGTCAGCAGTTCGTCGTATGCAAGGCGCCTGCGAGCTCTCGAAACGTCATCCCACGAGTCCGGGAAGTGAACCCGCAAGATCGCGTGTGAGAGCGGGGCCAGATCTCTCTCGGCACGGATCTTCGCCAGCAACGGGTCGGGGACATCTCCGAACTCCTGAACGGCTTCGCGCACTAAGCGACGGATCCAGTTCGTCGATAGCCCCTCTGTGGCCCCGTGGACCGGGAGGATGCGTCCCAGCGTGCTCGCGTCGTCCTCGGCACCCAGTTTCTCGTAGAAGGGCGTTCGTATCTGCTTAAGCCCGAAGTCCATGGAGACCTTGCCAGCAAGGGCGACCCGCTCCCCCACCTTGAACCTCTGCGCCATGTAGGCCTGGTTGAACCACACGCCGACCAGTGCGCCGGTGCCGTCGACGATGGCCACCTCGGTCACCGACAGTCGCCGTCTGGGCCGCTTCATCTTCACGTCATGCACCGTGCCCACCACCGTCACGTCCGCTCCGGGGCGTACCTGGCCGAGAGCGGGCGTAGACGTGAGATCCATGTAACGGTGAGGGTAGTGACGAAGCAGGTCGCCTACGGTTGTAATGCCGAGGCGCCCGAACGCCTCCACGCGGACAGCGTCGACCAACCGTACCGCGGAAACTGGCAGATCCCACGCGGCCAGGCGTTCAGCTCTGGACGCGAGGTGCAGCGCGGGTGCGCTCATCCGCTCAGTCCACTGGGTAGTAGGCGAACCCCACACATCCCGGGCCGGCGTATGTGCCTATGACTGCACCGATGTAGCCACTGGACTCGATCTCGACGTTTGCGCCAGCCTGCTCAAGGAGCACGCGCAGTTCGTCAGCGCGATCGGGTGCCGCGGCGTGCAAGAGAGCTGCTCGGGCTGGCGATCCGGCCGTATCCGCCGCCACGTGCGCCGCAAGCTCGGCCATGGCTTTCCGGCGCCCCTTGACCTTCTTGAACGGCTCCACGACCCCGTCCTTGAACGTGAGGACCGGCTTGATGTCGAGGAGGGAGGCAGCGAGCCCTTGCGCTTTGCCCGCACGTCCACCCTTCACCAGATACTCCAGGGTGTCAGGTATGAAGAATATCCTGCAGCTGCCGGCCACCCGGACAGCCACATCCTCAATGGCTTGAGCATCGGCACCCGTTGCGCGTGCCGCGACCGCAGCCTTCGCGACAAGACCGACGGCCTGGCTCACCAGGCGCGTATCCACCACGCGCACCGGAACCTTGGACTCGCCAGCGGCTGCCTGGGCGGACTCGCACGTGCCAGAGAGCTCCGCCGTCAGGTGTATCGAGACGATCTCATCCACGCCCCTCGCGGCCAAACCCTCGTAAGCGGCAGCGAAATCTGCCGGCGAGGGTTGCGACGTCTTGGGGAGCGTGGGGGATTCGGCCAGCTTGCGATAGAACTCGTCGGGCCCCAGCTCAGTCCAGTCCAGATACGACGTCTCACCGAAGAGGACCTTCAGCGGGACGTGAACGACGTCATTGGCCTCACACCACGCCGGCCCCAAATCGCAAGTGCTGTCTACGACGATGCCTACCTGGGTCAATACTCCCACCCCTTCCCCACGCTGTCGGACCGTTCTCGGCCAACGCACCTTTCGAAGACGCCCTGTTGCCCAAGCGTGGCGCCCGGCTACTCGAACGCCATGAGCAGATGATAGACGGGCTGATCGCCGCGCACAGTCTCGATCTCGATCTCTGGATGCCGCTCCGCCAGAAGTCGTGCCACCTGGGAGGCATCCTCGTCAGTGAAGTCCTCGCCAGCGAGGAGTGTGGCGGTCTCGGCGTCCTCGGCGAGCATCTCCGCAAGCTCGAGAGCGACGCTGGTCACATCGTCGCCGATCACTTCCACCTCGTGATCGCGGATCCCGATGACTTGCCCTGCCCGCACTTGTCCCGCCCTCCCGGAGGAGTCCTTCACAGCGACCGTGACCTCGCCCGTACGCACCGCGCCAGCCGCCTCCTCCATCGCCACCGCGTTGTCGGCAAGCTGCGCCTCCGCATCGAATGCGAGCATGGCCGAGAAAGCCTGTGGCACAGAAGTAGTGGGGACAACGGCTACCTGACGATCGAAGACGGCAGGCACCTGCTGCGCTGTCAGAAGGATGTTGCGGTTGTTGGGCAGGATGATGTAGGAGGCTGCATCCACTCGACGGCACGCCTCCAGCAGCTCCTTTGTGGATGGGTTCATCGTCTGCCCACCGTTGACCACAACGTCCACGCCGAGGCTCTGGAGGATGCCCGCCAATCCCTTGCCTGCGGCAACGGCCACCACCGCCACGTCCTTCTGGGGTGCCTGCGGGGTCTCGCGGCGTAGAGCGTCTGTGCGCTCCGCCGTCTGCCTGCGCATGTTGTTGATGTGTACCTGTTCGATCTCCCCCAGGGCGGTCGCTTTGGCAAGCACCTCTGCCGGGACATCGGTGTGTACATGGATCTTCAGCATGCTCGAGTCCCCCACAACGAGTTCCGAGCCGCCGAGTGCGATGACCCACTCCTGGACTGACGAGCGGTCCAGGTCGTGCCCATGGAGCGAGAACTCCGTGCAGTACAGGTACTCCTGGTCGTCCCAGTCGTCTGCCGGGACGATGGTGGGAGTCTCGGACTCAGCCGTCACCACGTCCGCGAGCCGCACATCAAGCCCCTCCAGGGCGGCGACGAATCCTTCGGCGAGAATGGCGAGGCCCAGCCCGCCGGCGTCCACGACGTTGTTCTCCCTGAGCACCGGGAGCAGGTCGGGACTGCGTCTCACTGAGTCGTACGCCGCGGATACCACCTGCTGCAGGAGGGTGTCGATGTCCACTCCCGCTTTCTCAGCGGCAACGGCAGCTCTGGCAGCGTCCTTTACCACGGTGAGCATCGTGCCCTCGACGGGCTTTCGAACGGCCTGATACGACACGGCCGCCGAGCGCTCCAGCGCCGAAGCCACCACACTGGGCGTCACGGTCTCTGCAGCGCCCAGAACATCGCAAAGCCCACGAAGAACCTGGCTCAGTATCACACCAGAGTTGCCACGAGCGCCCATGAGGGAACCATGGGCGACGGCCTTGCAGGCCGCGTGGCGTCCGGGGTCGGGCGGCAGAGCCTCGACCTCGGCCATGACCGAGTCCATCGTGAGTGACATGTTGGTCCCGGTATCGCCATCGGGAACCGGGAACACGTTCAGGCGGTCGACGTCGGCGACCCGATCTTTCAGGGCCCGAGCCGCCCCTGCGAGGAGTCGCAGGGCGTCCACTTCGGGATGTGAGGCCATGCGTCTCCCAGTCCGTGTTATTGCTTGCGCACCTTGATGCCGAGGACGTGCACCTCGACATCTTGGACCTCTACATCCGCCATATGGGTGAGTACGTACTTCACCCTGTTGGCGAGGTTTCGCGAGACCTGAGTGATGTTGGTGCCGTGCTCTACGATCACGTGGAGGTCGACGCGGACCGAATCGCCCTCGCTCTTCACGGTGACACCCTTGCGCAAGCGATCCCTAGAGAGCGCCTGCGCGACACCGTCCCGAAGCGACGGATTCGCCATTCCCACGATGCCGTAGCACTCCAGCGCCGCGAAGCCTGCCAGATCAGCCAGGACGTCGTTCGCTATGCGGATGTCGCCTCGCGTCTCGGTGGGCACTCCGATCCCCCAAGTCTTCGAGCTTCCCTTGCTCAGCCGCATCGCGGCGCCGCATCAAACGCGCCGGACTGGGCCTCCCGAGTATATCCGAATCGCAGCAACGTATCCGAGTGACGGGAGCGCCGTCGATCGCCGGCCACACCCCCCTCTCCCCCTTGTCCACGCACCGCGACCCATGCTAGTATCCATGAGCTTTTCGCCTGATAGGACCGCCCGGCCTGACGGCCGCGCTGCATGCGATGGGAGATAGGCACATGTCGAGGGTCTGTACAGTTTGCGGCAAGCGTCCAGTCGCTGGGCGCAACGTCAGCCACTCACATCGCGTGACGAACCGGGTCTTCTACCCCAACGTGCAGAAGGTCACCGTGGTAGTGGACGGCTCGGTCAAGCGCATCAATGTCTGCACGAAGTGCATGAAGGCCGGCAAGGTACAGCGCGCCTGACCTGCACTGCCTCAGCGGCCTGGCTCCAGATCGGTTCGATAGTCCGAGGTATCTCGTTCAGGCGCCGTGAATACGCGAGGCCTTGACAGCGCGCTCCGGGATCGATCGGCGGATCACCTCGGAGGCCACCTCTACGACCACGGGGTCGAACTGTGTCCCCGAGCTCTCGGTCAGCTCATCGAGCGCTTCGGACTGGGACATAGCTGCCCTGTAGGGTCTGTCCGACGTCATGGCGACGTAGGCATCCGCGACCGAGAGTATTCTCGCTCCAAGGGGTATCGCCTCGCCGGACACTCCCGCGACATACCCGCGACCGTCGTACCACTCATGGTGGTGGTAGACGATGGGTACCACCTGCTTCAGAGCCGGCGCCTGCTCCAGCACTTCGGCCGCGATCACCGGATGCATCTTCAGAAGGCCGCGCTCCACTGTTGAGAGCGGCCTGTCCGCTACCGCCACCGTGTCGCCCGCAGCCGACATACCGATATCGTGCAGTAGCGCGGCGATCTCGAGCGCCCTCTCCTCGTCGGACGAGAGCCCCATCTCGCCGCCGATCGCCATCGACAGATCTACAACACGCTCAGTCGCGCCGCCCGCGTACGGGTCCTTCGTCTCCATGGCGACGGCGAACGCCCTCAGCGTGTCGAAGTAGAGACTCGACGCAGTGTCGACCGCCCGGGCGCTACGCAGGGCGACGGCTACCTGAGAGCCTAGGGTCTCCAAGGCGGTGAGGTGGGATGACGTGAACCCGGCCGGGAACGAGCGGCTGCCTACGTTCAGGACACCCAGCGTGCCGTCTTCGTCGGCGATGGGCACCGAGACCGCCGATCTCACACCGTGCCTGCGGATATGCCGCGTTCGCTCGGGCAGATCCTCGACCAGCACGGATTGACCGCTCACGAGGACCCATCCGGCGATGCCCTCGCCCTCCGAGACCACAGTACCGGCCACCACATCATCGGGCAGGCCATGGGAAGCGGCGATCCGCAGCCTGCCGTCGTCGCCGAGCAGCATCACACTGCCCGTAGATGCTCCCGCGAGATCCATCGCGCGCTCGAGTGCGGCGTCGACGACGTCATCGGGCGCCACGAGGCGCGATAGCGTCCTGGCCATCTGCAACAGCGCGTCGGCCGTCTTCTTCTGAGCACGCGCGATGTGCAGGGCGAGACACCCCGAGAGAGCGCCTCGGATGGGTGCTGTCGCCTCCACCAGCAGCGACCCATCGGGCCGCCTCTCCGCCAGCAGGTCTACCGCAGCAACCCCGCGCGTCCCGTTGGCGCCTATCGGGAGCGAGTATCTCCACTGGGTAAGGGTGATGTCACCTCGGCGGAGGGTCGACAGGCTCTCCAGGGTCGCCACCCGTGTGGTACAGGCAACACCCATGGAACGCTCGTCCAACTCGGCGACCTCGAAACCAGGCTCGAGTGTCCCGGTAGCGTCGATCAGCCGCAAGGTGCTCGAGGCCTGATCCTCCAGCCAGATGTGGGCCGAGACGACCTCGCCCGCTCGTGCCGCGCTTTCCGTGAGGATGTCCAGCACGCTTTGGCACTCCAGCGTCGCCGGGAACCGGAGTGTGGCGGGGGCTGGCGGGGGTTGCGTGGGCGAAGGGGGCTCCTCGGCCGGTGTGGCCGCGGCCGGTGGTTGCTCCTCGGCGGGTGTGGCCGGTCCCACCTCGGCCGGTGCCGTCGCGCCCAGCGTTCGGGCGTCGGTTGGAGCGGGTGCCGGTGGCGCGATTTCGGTGGCAACGCGGCCCTGCACCGCCGGTCGGACCCCGCTCGGCGTAGCGCCGGGCTCGGCAGTCTGACTTGTCAGTGGTGGGGGTATCGCCTCCCCGGGCTGGCGCGGCTCGGAGAGAGGCGCTTCTCGCCGCTGAGGCGCCTGCCCGGTGCGCGACACGGTGATCGGGGCGAACGGCTCCTCGTCAGGACGTCGAGAATCGATGACCAGGAACAACAAGGTGCCTGCGACCAGAGCCAGAGCCAGCGCAGCAAGCGGGGCCGAACTCAGGGCGAGTGCAGCGATACCTGCGATGAAGGACACCGCCGCCAATGCGGCGGACACACGGTTCGTTCGTGAGAGCATACGAGTCCGTCCGTGTCATGCCCCTCCAGATTGAGAGAGTATACCGTTACCCGCCGAGCGCGCATCATTCTAGTGGGCGCGACCCGTCCTACCTGGGAAGGAAACCCCTGCTAAGACCCCCGGTGGGACGCGACCTCTGCGGTGGGGCCCACCACGAGCACCAGAGCGCCGTGTTTGAGCGCGATGGTGGCAGTGCTCTCGGCCATCCTGTTGCTCACACCGAGGCTGCTCATGGGGGGCAAGATAGCGTTGTCCAGCTGCCAGACCAGGCCGGATGTGCGGACACCCTGGGCACCAGCCGGAGTGAGCAGTGAGACGGTTGCTTCGGGCTCACCCACGAGCGTCACACTCTCCCTCACCCCGGCTAAAAGCGGCAACAGCGAGAAGCCGGGCTCCCTAGCCTCCCCTTCGATGTCCGCGCAGCGCAGAAGCGTCCCGATCGCCGCCAGGGTGTGATCCAGCCTGCCCGAGAACGCACCCGTAAGAGTCAGCTCTGTTGCACCGATCTCCCGCGCCTCGTCCACGGCCAAGTCCAGGTCCGAGGCGTCCTTCTCCTCGGGAAAGACATGCACGCGGACACCTAATGCTGAGAGGCGCTTCTCGGCACCGGGGTCGGAGGAATCGAAGTCGCCCACAGCCACATCCGGCACGCGACCGAAGCCCACGCATGACTCAGCCGCCCCATCTGCGGCCACTACGACATCCGCGCGCGCCAGCAGCTCCCGGTAGAAGGAATCCTCTCCCAGAGCGAGCGCTGCCCCAACTACGAGCGCAAGCATGGGCGCTACCCGGCCGTCGCGCTCGGAGTTGCCCCCCTTGCGCGGTCAAGAGCAGGCAGAACCACTGCGGCTGCAGCGAGGCACGCCGCAGCGGATATCGGTACGTAGGTGTTGTAGATGACCGAGTACAGCCAAACCGGCTGACCCTCGGGAGCGAAACTCCCGAAGTACACGATGCCCGAGATGACATGCGACGCGTAGCGCGCCGCCGCCCCGACGACCAGCGAGATCACGACGACCCCCCAAGCCAAGCCGTGAGAGCCCGCTGCCACGGCCTTTGCGCGTGCGGTGGCGCCGATACCCGCCAGACCCACCCCAGCGTAGGCGATGGGATAGTCGAGGAGGAGCTGCGCCCAGTGCACGGGCGGGTACGGGTTCACAACGAAGTCCACGAATCCATACGCCGCCCCCGCGAGAAGGCCGAGTAGCAGCCCGTGACGGAGCGCCACGATGAAGATGGGGAGCATGCCCAGGGAGATGCTCCCGCCCTGAGGCATCTGCCAGACCTTGAGTGTGTTCAAGACAGCGGCCAGAGCGATCGCCAGTGCCATCTCAACTAGCATCCTCACACGCGTATTCACGACTCACACCTCCACTTGCACGGGGTGCTCTCGGCGAGAGTGGCACAGCAACATCGTGGAGAACGGGGGGCACTAGCGCCCACCCGCCGTGATGCTGACCCCGCATTACCGGGATCGTCCTGTCGGTCGCGGTCGAACCGCCTCTCAGCCGCGCTTGCAGCTCCCGATACGGCTATGACTCGGCCATCTTGCCACACAGCGACAGGGTGGCGCAAACGCCGGGTGTGACGGGCTCGTGGCGGCACAGGAGGGTCGGTGACGGCGGTCAAGGCCGAGGACGTTACTCCGACGACCTCAGATAGCCGTAGGGGTTGACGGCGGAGCCTCCACCCGGGTGAGCCTCGAAGTGCAAGTGGGGTGCGCCACCCCTGGCATTGCCGGTGCTGCCCACGTACCCGATGATCTGGCCTCGCGAAACGCGCCCCGACCTCACCGCCCACGAGTCCAGGTGCGCGTAGAAGTACGTCCAGCCGTTGTCGCCATGCAGCCAGATGCTCTTCCCGCCGAGTCCGCTCACGGACGCCGACACCGACCCGGAGATCACAGCCACCACCGGGGTGCCCCGGGCTGCCATGATGTCGGTTCCCTGGTGACGTCGCCTTCCGCCGCTTCGCGACGCACCCCAGGTGTCGCTGTAGTAGTTGACACCGGCAACCGGGAAGGCCATCCTCCCTCCGCTTCGCGGCGCGGAACTGCGCACCGCAGCTCGTACCGACGGGGATACTCGGGCCAGCACTCGCTCATACTCGGCCTGCTTGCGCTGGAGCCGGTCGCGGAGGTAGTTGCGCTCCTTGCGGAGTCGGCCCAAAGCCGCGTCCCGCTCCTTCTGCTCTTCGAGGAGCGCCTTGCGCTCGGCCCTCAACGTCGCGCCCAACTTCGCCACCCGGCGGACCGCATCCGCGTCCGCCTCTCCAACACGTCGCATGAACTCCAGTCGTGTGAGCATCTCGTCGAAGGTGGCGCTCCCCAGCAGGACGGACAGGTAGTCCACTCCCCCACCGAGTCTGTAGATGCTGACGATGCGCTGGCCGAGAACCCCGCGCGCCGCAACGAGTTGCTTCGTTGTCAGGGCGATCTTCCTGTCGGTGTCGTCTACGTGCCGCTGCGTGTCCGCATGTCGCCAGTACGCCTTGTCGTATGCAGCGCCCGCCTTGCGAACGTCCGCCCTCAACTCCTCCAGCTGCGACCGGATCCGCTCGGCCTCGGACGCACTGGCAGGGACAGGCGGGAGGGTCACCCACAACGCCAGCGCTACGGCGATCACCGCCCGGATGAGAGCGACTTGGGCTAGTGGTCGTGATCGGCCGACAAGGAGCAACCCTGTCTCATCGGCGGCCATAGGTATCCCCGAGGGACAGGTAGAGTGCTCTAGCGACCGAGTCGGCCCACCGAGGGTCGGCCATGGTCCTTCTGTCGTCCGGTGATGCACCCGATCCCAACCTCACGCGCACCGTCGGAGCGTTGACCTGTGCCAGGACCGCGTCCGGTCTTGCTTGCACGCGGGGGAAGGTCGGGGCCGCACCTCTTAGGGCCTCTACGGCTCTCGCGGCGAGCGCCTCGGTTCCGCGGGGCCCCTCCACGACGATGCCCTTGGCGATGGTCTCCACGGCGAGACCTTCGGCACCCGTATCGGCGATGAACAGCCCTACCGCAGCGGTAACGGAGGGTTCGCTGGCACGGTCTCTCCTGGCCGCTGGCGATGTGTCAGTATCGGCGACCGAGCGCGTCACGACCACGTCCGCACCCGATGCCCCCAGGAGTGCCCGGAGCTTGCGCGCGACCTCCAGGGCAGCATCGCTGACGCCCTCGGGCGTCGGTGCCGGGTCGAGGACGAAGACGGTGTCCGCGAGGTTGAAGGGCACCAGGATGCCCTCCGTGGTCTCTCCGGAAGAGACCGTCAGCCGGACCAGCTCACCGGTGCGCACCCTTTGGCCCGGTGAGGGGATGCTCGACAGTACAGTCCCGGTCGGCTCGCTCGAGTTGACTCGATCCGTGCGAACGGTGAGACCGGAACTCCTGAGCAGCGCCTCTGCCTCGTCGAGCTGCATGCCCACGACATCCGGCACATTCGACTCCTGCGAACCTGCGGAGAGCACGACAACAACGGCCGTTCGGGGCTCCACGACGCTGCCCGGACGCGGGCTCTGTTCCAGCACGTAACCTCTTGGGACGCTTCCCGAGAGACGCACGTCGCCCTTCTTCATCAGCAATCCCGCTTGCGCGAGTCTGCTCCGGGCCACGGGCGCATCCAGCCCCGCGACACTCGGTACGCTCACAGAATCTCTGCTTCCCGAGCTGCGGCTAGAGACGAAGATCGCGACCGCTACGACGACGACGGAGACGACCGTCGGGAGCAGCCACGTCGGCATGAGCATTGCTCGACGTCGACGTCGTTCCATGGCTGGACAGTATACCAGCGGACCGCGTGCCGCCTTGCCGCAGTGCGTACAGGTCGAGCACGCGGCCGGCCTTGGCCTCGAAGTCCGGGTCGCGCGG
>CAZWGV010000004.1:0-50233 GCA_964633595.1 uncultured Coriobacteriaceae bacterium
GAGATCGCCGAGTACTGGGAGGCTGTCCGTCAGAGCAAGAAGCTGAAGAGGGGGGTGACATCCCTCCTCCATATGGAGGTCTTCAGCCATCAGGTGCCCGGCGGCATGATGTCCAATCTGATCAGCCAGCTGGAACTGCAGAAGGCCTCCGGTCGTCTCCCCGACGTGCTGGACGAAATACCTGCGGTCCGGGCCGAGGTCGGCTACCCTCCACTCGTCACTCCGCTCTCGCAGATCGTCGGCACTCAGGCGGTACTCAACGTGCTGACTGGCAAGCGCTGGGCCGTGATCCCGCAGGAGATGAAGGACTATGTGAGGGGGCTCTACGGCAAGGCGCCGGGCCCGATGGATGCCGACGTTGTGGCCAAAGTGCTGGGCAAGGAAGAGCCACTGCCTGACGACGTTCGGCCCGGGTCGCTGGTGAAGACGACCTACGCCCAGGTAGAGGCGGAGATCGGGGATCTCGCTCGCAGCGAGGAGGACGTGCTGATGTACGCCCTCTTCCCCAACGAGGCGCGCAACTACTTAACGCTCCATCAGGAGGGTGCGGAGAGCGCCGTGTTCATGATGAGCGAAGAGGTGAACGCAGTCAGGGAGGAAGAGACCGTGGACGTCAATCAGATACGCGAGCTGATACAGATCGTGGAACTCTCCGGCGTCTCCGAAGTCGTCGTCGAGGAGGCTGGCACCAAGGTAGTGGTGCGCAAAGGGGTGACAGGGGAGACCGCGGTCATGACTGCGTCCCCGGACACCCCTGTGTCCTCGGCCGCGTCAGGGACGGCCAGCGCTCAGGCCGAGCCTATCGAGCCCGCCGCCGCGGCCGCTGCTCCCGGCGACCGGCCTGCCTCCTGGAAGACCGTCATCTCGCCGATGGTGGGCACCTTCTACCGGTCCCCTTCGCCTGGAGCGGACCCGTTCGTCGCCGTTGGTGATGAGGTGGACGAAGACCAGGTTCTCTGCGTCCTCGAGGCGATGAAGCTCATGAACGAGATCGTCGCCGAGGAGCGCTGTGTCATCCGGGAGCTCTGTACGCAAGACGCGGAGCCCGTGGAGTTTGGGACAGTTCTCTTCTACTACGAGCCGCTCTGAGCCTGCCGTTCGGAGGTTGTCCATGACGCCAGCGTTCTCGAAGGTGCTCGTCGCCAACCGCGGCGAGGTGGCCCTTCGTGTCATCCGAGCATGCAAGGAGATGGGCATCCGCACGGTTGGCGTGTTCTCCGAAGCTGACTCGGAGAGCCTGCACGTGCGGCTCGCTGACGAGTCGGTTTGCATAGGACCACCCGCCTCAGTCAAGAGCTACCTGAACATGCCCAACATCATCTCGGCCGCGCTGGTCACTGGTGCCGAAGCGGTCCACCCCGGGTACGGCTTCCTGGCCGAGAACGCCGCGTTCGCGAAGGCATGCTCGGATTCGGGACTCACGTTCGTGGGACCCGGGCCCGAGGCGATCGAGCGGATGGGTGACAAGGCTGTGGCGCGCTCGACGATGATGGACGCGGGCGTGCCGTGCGTCCCGGGCAGCGAAGGGCCGGTCTCGGCCGAGAAGGAAGCTCTGTCCTTCGCGGGAGAGGTGGGCTACCCGGTAGTCATCAAGGCGTCCGCTGGTGGTGGAGGACGGGGGATGCGCGTCGTCCGCGATCCCGTGGAGCTTGCGTCGAACCTCGACGCGGCGCGGGCCGAGGCGGCTGCGGCGTTCGGCAACAACGAGGTCTACATCGAGAAGTACCTGAGCAAGCCGCGTCACGTGGAGATACAGGTCCTGGCCGACACTCACGGCAACGCGGTGTACCTGTTCGAGCGCGACTGCTCGATACAGCGCAGGCATCAGAAGCTGGTGGAGGAGTCGCCCTCGCCGGCCCTGACACCCCAGATACGGGAGCGCATGGGCGAGACCGCCCTTCTGGCGGTGCGCGCGGTCAACTACGTGAACGCCGGGACTGTGGAGTTCCTTCTCGCCGAGGACGGCAGCTTCTACTTCATGGAGATGAACACGCGTGTGCAGGTCGAACACCCTGTCACCGAGGCCGTGACCGGCGTGGACATAATCAAGGAACAGCTCCGCATCGCTGCCGGCGAGCCCATGAAGCACAGGTCGCAGGAGGTGCTCGGCATGCACGGGCATGCGATCGAGTTTAGGATCAACGCGGAGGATCCTGACCACGGATTCCGGCCTCATCCCGGCAAGGTGGAGCTTTACAACCCACCCGGTGGCTTCGGAGTTAGGGTGGACAGCCACCTCTACTCCGGCTACTCAGTACCGCCGCACTACGACTCACTGCTGGCCAAGCTCGTCGTTTGGGGCGAGACCCGAGGTGAGGCCATCGATCGGGCCCGACGGGCGCTAGAGGAGTTCATAGTGGTCGGGATACCCACGACCGTGCCATTCCATCAGTGGGTTGTGGAGAACGAAGCCTTCAGGACGGGCGAGGTCTATACTGACTTCATCGATGAACACTATGGCAAGGATGCCTAGGGGGCGCACGATGTCCGACGAGATACGCCTGGAAGGGCTCGGCGTCGCGCCGGGCGTGCTAGAGACCATCGTCACGCTGGCGGCAGGGTCGGTCGAGGGTGTCGCTCACGTCGGAACCCCCGGTTTGGCGGGTGTGGTGAAGAAGAAGGGTGCCGCGAAGTCCGTCGAGTTCGATATGGGTGAGGATGGGATGAGCGTCGCCGTCCACGTCCACGCGGAGTATGGGCGCCCGCTCAGGGCCGTTGCGCGGGCAGTGCAGGAGGCCGTTGCGGACGCTCTGGAAAGCCAGGTCGGCAACGACGTTGCCTCCGTCGACGTGTTCGTCGACGGTATCGTATTCGCCGAGTAGCTCCACCGGGACCGCGAGAGGCATGCTTGAGCGAACACGCGGACGACGCCAGGCTCTTGGCATCCTCTATCAGCGCGAAGTGACCGGCGAGGCCCTGAGTCAGATCCTCGATCAGGCGAGCTACAACCCCGACGAAGGTGAGCCGAACGAGTTCTGCAGGCACCTCCTTGCCGGGGTGGAGCTGAACCAAGGTGTGCTGGATCAGGCCATCGAGGGCATCTCGGAGAACTGGGCCTTGGGCCGCATGCCGCTTGTTGACCGCAACATCTTGCGCATGGCGGCGTATGAGATACTCTACCTGGACGACGTGCCCGCCTCGGTGTCGATAAACGAGGCGGTCGAGCTGGCCAAAGTCTTCGGCGGTGACGACTCCTCGAAGTTCGTCAACGGTGTCCTGGGTAGCCTGGCCGAGCGGCGCGCTTCGGGCGAGGAGATCACGGATGAATGATGACCAGGGAGGCTTCGCGCAGGCACGCGAGAGACTCGAAGACCTCGTTTCGCAGGTCCGCAGGAAGGACACGTCACTCGAGCAGGCTCTAGATCTCCTCGAGGAAGGCGTCAAACTGGCGTCTGAGTGCACGGAGCGGGTGGACCAGACCGAGTGGCGCACGGCCTCCGAGGAGGTGGCCGAGGACGGGACGGGTTCTGCCGAGGACGGCGAGCAGGACGCAGAAGCCTCTGGGAGGGGAGAAGCCGCGGATGAGGAGGACGCGGCGAGTGTGGCCGCCTCTCCATCCGAGGGATCTCGCGCGGCCAGCGACGAGTCCTTTGAGGACGAACTCGACGTCGACGGGATCGACGAGGGCTAGAACCGACCCGCCAGTAGACGGTACTCGCTCGACTGTATGTGATGCCGGGTTGGGCGGGGGCACAGGGTAACGGCAGCGTGACCGAGTGCCGGCTCGCCTTGTTCCGCTCCTGCGGCCGGTAATATGCTTGGCAGGCCCGGTTTGCGGACTGCCCGTTTGGAGTTGTAGGCGCGTGGGTGAACGCTTGCTCGACCATATTCAGGATCCCGAGGCTCTAAAGGCGCTCGACACTGAACAGGTGTCGCGTCTCTCGGAGGAGATACGCGAGAAGCTTGTTGAGACGGTTGCGGCAACCGGAGGGCACCTCGCCCCCAACCTGGGTGTCGTCGAACTCACGATCGGCATGCTCAGATCCCTCGACTGCCCCCCAGACAGGATCATCTGGGATGTTGGACATCAGTCCTACGTCCACAAGCTCCTGACCGGCAGAAGCGCCGACTTCCACACCCTGCGCCAGTATGGGGGCATATGTGGGTTTCCCAAGCGGTCGGAGAGCCTCCACGACGTCTTCGATACAGGGCACGCGTCGGACTCGCTCTCGCTGGCGCTCGGACTCGCGTGCGCACGCGATGAGCGAGGTGAAGACGGCGCGGTTGTCGCCGTGATCGGCGACGGTTCGATGACCGGCGGCATGGCGTTCGAGGCGCTGAATCAGATAGGACATCTAGGTACTCGCCTCGTGATCGTGCTCAACGACAATGAGATGTCGATCTCGAGGAACGTGGGCGCGCTATCGAGCTACTTGGGACGTGTTCGGCTCGACCCAAGATACCGGCGACTACGTGACGGCGTTGAGTCGCGCCTGGCGCGCACGAAGCTGGGAGCCGCGGTCGTCTCTGTCGGCGAAGCTGCCAAGGAGTCGGTCAAGCAACTCCTGGTACCCGGCATGATCTTCGAGGAACTGGGTCTCACGTACGTGGGTCCCATAGATGGTCACGACGTCCACGTGGTGCAGAACGCCATGGCCCAGGCGAAGGACCTGGCTGGCCCCGTCATCATCCACGCGATCACCGTCAAGGGGGCGGGCTACGAGCACGCCGAGGATGAACCAGAGGCGTTCCACGGCGTTAGCCCCTTCACCGTGGCGACCGGAGAAGTGAACGGCGGTGGAGGGACACCAACCTTCACCGAGGTATTCGGGAAGGCTGTCGTGGCCGAGGCCGAGAGGAACGAGCGGGTAGTGGCGATCACCGCTGCGATGCCAGCAGGGACGGGGCTGTCGCTGTTCGCGGAGAAGCTGCCCGAGCGGTTCTACGATGTCGGGATCGCCGAGCAGCACGCAGTGGGACTGGCTGCGGGACTTGCGCGCGGAGGCCTCCTTCCAGTGGTGGCGATCTACTCCACCTTCCTCCAGCGAGCGTATGACCAGATGATCATGGACGTCGCTTTGCAAGGGCTGCACGTAGTGTTCTGCCTCGATAGAGCGGGCCTGGTGGGCGAGGACGGGCCCACCCATCACGGTGCCTTCGACCTCACGTATCTAAGGTCGATCCCTGGGCTGATGATCCTCGCCCCTGCAGACGAGGCGGAGCTGGTTCACATGCTCCACACGGCGCTGGCCGCCGACGGGCCGGTCGCTATCCGCTATCCGCGGGGCGCCGGCACAGGAGTGCCCCTGCCGGCAGAGCCCGAGGTTCTAGAGGCCGGAAGGGCCGAATTGAGACGCGAGGGTGGCGATGTGATGATCCTCGCTGTTGGGAGGATGACCGCAGTGGCAGAGAGGGCGGCCGCTCTGCTGGAGACCGACGGAGTGGCAGCGGGGGTCACCAACCTCAGGTGGGTCAAGCCGCTGGATCTGGAGAGCATAGCCGAGGCTGCCTCGGCCAACAGACTGCTCGTCACAGTGGAGGAGAACACGGGCCTGGGAGGAGTCGGCTCGGCAGTCTTGGAGGCACTCGCCGATCTCTGCCTGACCATGCCTGTACTGCGCCTCTCGTTGCCGGATTGTTTCGTGACACACGGTGCCACAGAACGCCTGCTCGAGGAGGTTGGGCTCACGGCCGAGGGGTTGCGCGGGGCGATCCTGGGACGCCTCATGGATGTCGGGGGGGTAGCGGGCAGGGACCGGGTCCGCATGGAGGGTGAAGACGAGCCTATCATGAAGGGCCGTTCGCGTGGGTCGACTCAGAGCCGACGCGCTGCTGGTTCGTAGCGGGCTGGCGCGCTCGCGAGAGCACGCCAAGGCCGTGATCCTGGCTGGCGAGGCCCGTGCTGACGGCCGCGTGATCGGCAAGGCAGGCGAGCCGCTGGATGAGTCGTGCGAGCTAACGGTGGAAGCTCCCCCTCGCTACGTCTCCCGCGGTGGCCACAAGCTCGAGCACGCGCTGGAGGTGTTCGGCATCGACCCTGCCGGCCTGATCGTCATCGACGTCGGGGCTTCGACAGGCGGCTTCACGGACTGCCTGTTGCAGCGGGGGGCCGCAGGGGTAACGGCGGTCGACGTGGGGTACGGGCAGCTGGCGTGGGAGCTCCGCAACGATCCGCGCGTCAGAGTGCTTGAGAGGACGAACATCCGCAAGACCACTCCCGCCTCCCTTGGGGCGCCCTTCGACCTCGCGGTCGTCGACGTGTCCTTCGTGGGTCTTGCCAAAGTTCTTCCCGTCGTCTTGCAGAGCCTTACAGAGGCAGGCGAAGTGTTGGCTCTGGTAAAGCCCCAGTTCGAGGCTGGTAAGGGCCGAGTGGGAAGACGCGGAGTGGTGCGCGACGCGGCGATTCATGCGGAGGTGCTGACCTCGGTGTACGAGGAGATCACCGCCCTTGGATGGCTTGTCGTGGGAATGAGCTGGTCGCCGCTCAAGGGTCCCGAGGGTAATATTGAGTTTTGGGTGCGCGTCGCCCGTCAGGGCACGCCCGCACCGGTCACTCCGCAGGAGGTAGTAGCAGCCGCTCACCGGGAGTTCGAGTGATGAATGTGCGCGTGCTGATCGTGCCGAATACCGCGAATCAGCGGGCGGTGGATGCTGCCCGCGAGTTGGCGGAGTGGCTCGGCTCGGAAGGCATACAGACCGTCATGACCCAGCCGGACGCGGACTCGTGCGGCCTCTCGGACCTCGGTGTGGGAGCGACTGAGGTGGGCGAGCCGGGGCTGGCTGTGGCACTCGGCGGCGACGGAACCATCCTGAAGGCGGTTCACGTGCTCGGATCGGCCAACACGCCGGTCCTCGGGGTCAACCTGGGCAGGCGAGGTTTCCTTTCAGGCGCCAGTGCCGGGAGCCTTCAGGAAGCAGTTGCATCGGCGCTCGCAGGAGACGTGGTGCAGGAGAGGCGTGCGACCCTTCACGTCAGGCTGTGGGTCGGGGGCCGCGACTCTGGAGGGTACATCGCTCTGAACGAGGTGTACGTAGGTCGTGTCGCATCGGGTCGGGCGGTTAGCCTTGCGATATCCGTGAGTGGCAAGGAACTCATGCGATTTGCGGGGGATGGTGTGGTCGTTGCAACGCCGACGGGATCCACAGCGTACGCACTCTCCGCTGGCGGCCCAGTGCTGGCGCCGGATGTCTGCGGGAACGTCGTGGTGGCTGTGGCCCCTCACTCGCTCTCGACCCGGCCATTGGTGGTTGGGCCGAGCGATGTGGTTGAGATCTCACTCGCCGGAGGTGAGCGCGGCGAAGCCTGTGTGACGGTAGATGGCGATGCGGTTCCTTGCCGACAGCCACTCGACAGGGTGGAGGTATGCCGAGGTGAGCACGAGGTACTGCTCGTCAAACTCGGCGGACGGGACTTCTACGACGTGATGCGTAGCGAGTTCCTCGGGAGGTAGGGCGTGCTCGAGGAGCTTCACGTCCGAGATCTCGCGCTGATAGACGAAGCATGGCTCAGCTTCGGGCCCGGAATGACTGTGCTCACCGGCGAGACCGGCGCTGGCAAGACTGTGCTGGTTGGCGCGGTGAAGCTGCTGTTGGGCGAGCGAGGCGACCAGACCTTGGTCCGCTCGGGCGCGAGCGAGGCCATCGTGGAAGGGCGATTCGCCCTCGACGACCGAGAGATCCTCGCGCGCAGGAGGGTGGGGGCGGACGGGAGATCGCGGTGCGTGCTGGATGGTGAGATGTCCACCGTGGGCGGCCTGTCGGAGGCACTAGGTGCTCTCGTGGACTTGCACGGTCAGCACGATCACCAAGCGCTGCTGAGTCCGTCGAGGCACGTCACCTACCTGGATGCGTACATGGGTGACAAGCCCGCAGCCATTCTGGATTCTTATCGGGCGGCCTTCGACGCACACGCCAACGCGGTTGCGGAGGCAGTCGCGCTGGGCGCTGCACTCGAGGACCGTGAGAGGCGCGCCAGTCTGCTCAGTTCTGTGGTATCCGAGGTCGATGCGGTCGCGCCCCGGCTGGGTGAGGACGACGAGCTCGAAGCCCGCCTGCCCGCGCTTCGGCATGCAGCGCGCCTCACGGAAGCTGCGGCCCGGGCGCATCTCGCTCTGGCGGGCGAGGACGAGCGGGGCGGTGCCGAGTCCTCTCTCGAAGTCGCCATGGCTGCCCTTCGCAAGGTGCGAGGAGTCGATCCGCGCCTCGACAAGATCGCCGACGAATGCGAGATGGCCAGTACGGTTCTTGGCTCGGTGCGGGTGGCGCTCGGCGACTATGCGGAGGCGCTGGAGCATGAGCCGCGGACACTGGATGACATGGAGACGCGGCTCGCTGCGCTGTCGCTGCTGAAGAGGAAGTACGGTCCTACGCTGGAGGATGTTCTCGCCGAGAGGGAACGCGCAGCGGATTCGTTGTCCGAACTCGACTCTGGCGAGCAGAGAATGGCCGAGGCGAACGCTCGGGTGGACGAGAGCGAGACAGCACTCCGCTCGGCCGGCGCCGCTCTTAACGTCGCGCGCAAAGAGACGGCCGTCAGGCTCGCGGAGGATGTCACCTCCGTCGTTGGGGATCTCTCCCTGCCGGGGGCTGCGTTCGAGGTGGCCTTTGAGGGTTTGCCGTTCGAGTCCTGGACACGCGAAGGGCCGCACCGGACCGAGTTCCTCTTCGCCTCCGCTGCCTCAGGGCAGCCTCGACCGTTGGCGAAGATCGCCTCAGGGGGCGAGATGTCACGCGTGATGCTCGCGCTGAAGGTGGCGCTGGGCTCGGCAGACCCCGTGCCGATCCTTGTGTTCGACGAGGTTGACGCGGGTATCGGCGGCGCCACCGCTCATGCTGTGGGCAGGCTCCTGGCTCAGCTCGCCGCGCGCCATCAGGTGCTCGTTGTGACCCATCTCGCGCAGGTCGCCGCATACGCTGACGCGCACTATGTCGTGCGCCGTGCCGACTTGGAGGACGAGACGCATACCTCGGTGCTGGTGCTCGACGGCGAGGAGCGTCTCGCCGAGATAGCCCGGATGCTCTCGGGGAGGGACACCGAAGTCTCGATCACGCACGCCCGCGAACTGGTCGACTCGGCCCGCGAGGCGCTGTCAGCCCCGCGGGGGAGTGCCCGATGAGGCACGAGGGATTCGCCCGGTTGGACAAGCGAACGAAGGATCTCGTCCGGCGCCTGGGGCGCAACGACATCGCGATCATCGATCACGTGGATATCGATCGCGTGAGCGCCGAGGCCTTGCTAGAGACTGGGGTCGAAGTCGTCGTGAACGCGGCAGCGTCTATCTCGGGAGCGTATCCGAATGTCGGACCGCTGCTTCTCACGCGCGCCGGCGTCGTTCTGGTGGACGGTGTCGGTCCCGAGGCCTTCGATCTCGTCAAGGAGGGCGAACGCATTGCGGTAGAGGGCGACTTCTTGCTCAAAGGGGATCGGCAGGTGGCACGTGGCACCAGGCTTACTGTCGAGTTGGTTGAACAGGCGATGGACGTGGCAAGGACCGGCCTGGGCGAACAGCTCGATCTGTTCGCGCGAAACACACTCGAATTCCTGGAGCGGGAGAAGGACCTGCTGACCGAGGGGACGGGGGTTCCGGCCACCCAGATCGACATGCACGGGCGCCATGTTCTGGTGGTCGTGCGCGGCTACGAGTACAAGGAGGACTTGCGCGCTCTGCTTCCCTACATTCGCGAGATGAAGCCGGTCATCCTAGGCGTGGACGGAGGGGCAGACGCCGTCATGCAGCATGGGCTGAGGCCGGACATCATCGTGGGTGACATGGACTCGGTCTCGGAGAACGCACTCACCAGCGGTGCGGAGCTGATCGTGCATGCTTACGCCGATGGGTACTGCCCCGGAAAGGCGCGGCTCGATCAGTTGGGACTGGACGCGATAGTGTGGCCGGTCGGAGCGACGAGCGAGGACATTGGACTGCTCCTAGCCTACGAATCGGGAGCCGACCTGATAGTCGCTGTCGGCATGCACGCCAACCTGATCGAGCAGCTGGATAAGAAGCGGCGAGGCATGGCGTCCACGTTCCTGGTGCGGTTGAAGGTCGGCCCCCGACTGGTCGACGCGAAGGGCGTCAACAAGCTCTACCGCACGTCCGCAGGCCCATTCCATCTGGTCGGCTTGGTGAGCGCGGCCCTGGTCGCAGTCTCAGCGACGGTGATGATATCTTCGAGCGCACGTGAGATGGTCGAGCTGCTGCTGCTGCGGGTCCGGACCTGGGTGGGACTCTGAGCGGAGCGAATCGGATCGGAGCGTCGGATGTTCAACCTGCGATACCATATCGCGTCTCTGGTGGCGGTGTTCCTAGCACTGGCCGTGGGTCTCGTGCTCGGCTCCGTCGTGGTCGAGCGGGGCGTGCTAGACCGCCAGAGAGCATCGATCGTTCAGGGGTTGCAGGCCGAGTACGGGCGGCTGGGTGAGGAGAACCAGGAACTGCAGGCGGATGTGGAGCGTCTGCGCTCGTACGTGCGGGTATCGGCCCCAACCCTGCTTGGCGAGCCTCTGACGGGGAGGCGCGTGCTGGTACTGGCCAATGCAGGACCGGTGGAGGGGCTCTCGGCGGTAAGAACCGCTATCGGTGAAGCTGGCGGAGAGGCGCACGTAGTCACAGCGCACGCGGTCGACCTTGGCGTGGGCACCTCGGCAGTAGACTCGGCGGCCAGCGCGCTCGTCGGGAGCTGGGAGAGCACCTCCACAGGGGTATCCCTGGTGGTCGAGGGGCTGGTGCGGGAGTGGGGTTCGGTGAGAACCGCGCGACCGCTCACTGAGGCTCTGCGCTCGGCCGGTGTATTGAGGATGAGCTCCCTTCCGCCGAGTCGTCGCGTCGACGGCGTGGTGGTGCTTGCGGCCCACGATGGCGTGCCTGATGCGGCTGCGATAGCGATCGCGGCGGGGCTTGCGAGACTCGGCATTCCCGCGGTGGGCGTCGAAGCCGAGGTGTCAACGGGGGTGGCCTCGGCCGCCGCTCGGGCTGGCATGTCGGCTGTGGACGGCGTGGAAGACCCCGAGAACGCGCTTCTCCTCGTGCGGATACTCGAGGGCGCGATCTCCGGCTACTACGGAACGGGCGACGGCGCTGACGGGGACTTTCCGGCATTCGACTGAGGGAAGACCTACCGCGGTCGTCCGACGCGGCGCTCCAGGGCAACCCGAACCAGCGCGAGTGCGACATGCACGAGCTGCACGCCCCGATGCACGAAGCCTGACAGGTCCCGGCCGGTCTGTCTGTGCCCGAAGGCAACGTCCACCTCGGCCAGGGTCATGCCCGCGCGCAGAACCCGGACCGTAGTCACAACTTCGACTCCGAAGCCCCCGGAGAAGGGTCGCGCGGCTTCCAGCGCTTCGCGCGTCAACGCTCTCTGTCCTGAGAGGGGGGCCCTTGAGCGGTAGCCGCCGCTCAGAGTGGAGATGCCCCATGTGGCCAGAGCGCGGACGAGACCGAAGCCGCCGCGGCGTGCCGGTCGAGGCAGCACGGCCACGCTCATGGACGCACCCGCATCGACGAGAGGGGTGATCAAGGCGGCCGCTTTGACTGCGGAAGGCCCAAGGTCGGCGTCGAGCAGCAAGACGATGTCCGGGTCTCGCGCGGCGCTCACTCCCGCCTCGAGAGCGGCGCCCTTTCCCCGGGACGTTCCACGGCGCACCACATCGGCCCCCGCAGCGGCGGCGCGCTCGGCCGTGGCGTCGGTGGAAGCGTCGTCAACGACGATGATGGTCTCGGCCACGGTCGTGCTCGCCAACGCCTTCACGGTCTCGGCGACAAAGGCCTCCTCGTTGCGGGCCGGTATGACGGCCGCGATCCTCACCTTCAGCTCCTGCCGAGCGAGCGTGCGAGTCGATCCCTGAGCCCTGCCGCCACTCGGGGCACCTCTTCGATCCCGAGTGCCCAGCACAGCAGGTAGCACGATGTCAGCCCTAGTGAGGCCGAGACCGCCAGCTGAATGAGGAAACCTGCTCGGACATGCGTGAGGTCTCGCGCAAGGTATAGCGCTGCGGCGGCAACAACACCACCTAGGACGCTGGCGAGGAGCACCCGAAGGAGTGCACCGGCTGCCGGGCGCAAGCGGATGTCGGGGAACCGCGAGCGGAGAAGGAGGATCAGGAGCATGCCCTGCGTGGAGAAGAAGACGGCGTCAGCCACTGGGACGCCGAGCAGACCCAAGCCCCTCCAGCTTCCCACGCCGACGGTGAGTACCGCATAGAGCGCCACCTGCAAGGTAGTGAATCCCAGGTTGGTGGCTGCGGGGGTCTTAGGATCTTTCACTGAGTAGAACGAGCGCAGGATGTACATGAACGCGGCGTAGAAGAACAGCCCGAACCCCCACGCGGCGAGCACGCGCGCGACCTCAGGGACGTCTTGGGCCGTGAAGCGACCCGCTCGGTACACCGTCACCAGCGGCTCGGCGAGTACGATCAGCATGGCTGAGGTGGGCATGATCGCGAGGGCGGTGGCCCGGAGTCCCCGCTCGAACATCGCCGCGAAGCCGGGCCAGTCGGCCTGAGAGGCGCGATCGGCCAGCTCCGGGAATATCGCGGTGGCCAGAGCCACAGCGAAAATACCGTAGGGAAGCTGGTAGAACATCCACGCGTACAGGAGAGTGGCTGGACCGGAAGGGGAGACCTCGAACGCGTATGCGTTGCGGAAGGAGACCCCGACCACATTCACCGCCACATAGAGGAGGCTGGGTCCCATCAGGCGGACCATCGTGCGAAGCCCGGGATGGCTGAGGTCTACCCTGAACGTGTGTTTCCAGCCGATCGCCCGCAGGCCAGGCAGTTGCACCAGTGCCATCGTGAGCACGCCCAGCGAAGTGCCGATGGCGAGCCCTGTCGCTGCGAGTTCTGGTCGCGATTCACGGAAGGGCACGTAGAAGCCCAGCAGTGTCACTATGACGACCAGGTTGTTGAAGATGGGCGCGACCGCAGGTGCGACGAAGCGGCGATGCGAGTGCAGCACCCCGGTGAAGACTGCGTTCATGCCGTAGAAGAGCGCCTGTATGGCGAAGAACGAGAAGAAGAAGGTGGCAAGTCTGGCCTCTTCGGCCGAGATCCGGAAGGTCTGGGTGCGGACGAAGGGGCCTGCCCAGATGGTCCCCGCGAGCGCGACAAGCCCAAGCACCAGCATCGTGAGGTTGAGGGTGTAGCTCGCGAAACGCCACGCGTCATCCTCACCGTGCAGGCTGCCGCGCTCGATCAGGACGGGGATGAAGATGGATGACAACACGCCGCCTGCGACAAGCTCGAAGACCATGTTGGGGATGTTGTTCGCGACGCTGTATGAGGCGGCGACCAAGGTCACGCCGAGCGCGTAGGCGGTCGCCCAGGTCCTCGCGAAGCCGGTGACCCGTGACACGGCTGTGGAGACCGCCATCTGGAGGGTCGACTGGGCGATGGATGGTCTTGTTATGTCGCACCCCCCCGTCCGGTAGCGGCGTGCTCGCGCGTGCAGAGGTACCCGGCACATTGTATCCGAGGAGCGCCGGGGACTCCCGTGGATGACGGTGCCGTAACCGGGCCGTTGAGCAGGGACGTTGGGCTATACTTCGGGCGTGCTAGCCGAGCGCTTCCGATCACGGCCGCGCGCGAGCGGTCCGAGCGAGCCCCGATGGGGACTCTGGGCCGCAGCGTCCTCGGCCCTATGCTGCCTGCTGGTCGCGGCCACACTGCTCGTTCCGTGCGCCGGGGCCGCGTCAGGGACAGAGCCCACGCCTGCTCGAACCGTCTTCCTGATCCTGGCACCCTACCTCACGTGGGAGGATCTGCGCTCGGATGCTGCACCGGAGTTGGGGCGACTCGTCCGGGACGGGGCGGTCGGCGCCATGAATGTGTCGCCGGAGGGTGCCTACAGGCACGACGTTTCTCCCGAACAGACAGCGTTCGACATCTCGGTTGGCACCTGGACTCCACTGCAGATCCCAGTTGAGCCCCCATACTCCGCGGACGAGACCGTGGGAGGTTCGTCGGCGCTCGTCCGCTGGCGCGAGGCGGTTGGCGACGAAGCGGCCGCCGACCGGCCTTCAGTCGTCTTCTTGGGAATCCAGGATGAATGGCGGTGGAGGTCGAAGGACGCTCCCGCTCCGGGGGCGCTTGGGCAGGCCGTCGTCGATGCGGGAGGACTGACGGCTGCGGTAGGCAACTCGGACACCCGAGGGAGCGAAGAGGCGCGCCGCCTCTCGCGCCCCGCCGGCATCGCCTCCATGGGGGCGCGGGGGGAGACCGCACTGGGTGACGTGTCGGGGCGCCTTTCGGGCGACGAGCGAGTCGAGAGCGGGGCGCCGAACGGCGACGCCTCGATCGGCGAGGTGAATCCCGTGACAAGGCTGCGCACGGACTCTGCGGTGCTGGAGTCCGAGCTCGCCGACGTCATGAGCGGGTCCGGGCGAGCCGCTGGACCACTTCTGGTGGTGGTAGATCCCGGGGACCTTGCCAGAGCAGGACCGCGCGCGGGCAGAGCCCAGCGAGAACTCGCACTTGCGGGCCTGGATAAGGTCTTGAGAGCCATCGTCGTGCGCGCCGGTTCGGATTCACGAGTGCTGATCGTCCCCGCCGCGGAGTCGCCGAGCGCGGGTTTGCAGCCCGTGGTCGCCTGGGGAGGGGAGTGGCGCGGGAGGCTCACGAGCGCGACCACGCGGCGCGACGGCGTTGTCAGCCTGCTCGATGTCCCCGTGACCATCCTCACCCAATACCGCATTCCCATGCCCGCCGGCATGTCCGGGGCGGCGATGGCGGCGCTTTCCACCCCGGGCAATGCGAGCGAGAGAGTCGAGTCGCTCCGTCGGCTGGACGTTGCGGTGACGGTGGCAGAGGAGGTTCGCGAGTGGTTCTTGCGAGCGTGGGGTATCCCGACCGTCTGCTTCGCTGCCCTCTGGGTCGCGGTTCTCCTCTTCCGGCGAAAAGCGTTCCCGCAGATGGGACGTACTGCCGTCCGCGCACTCGCAGTCGCGAGCCTGTGTCTCGTGGCGGCGGCCCCGCTGGCTCATGCGCTGTGGCGACTTCCGCGCACTCACGCTGAGGCGTGGATCTCTATTCTGGCGGCTGCGGCTGCGGTGTGGCTTGCCAGCGGTCTCGCAGGGCGCGCTCTGGGCCCCAACGGCGCACCCATCTTCGCGCTATCCCTCGCATATGTCGTCATCGTCGCGGATCAGTGGCTAGGGGCGCCGCTGTCCCTCGCGGGCTATGCGAGCTACTCGCCGCTCCGGGGTGTCAGGTTCTACGGGATCGGGAACGAGCCGGCCGCCGCGCTGATCTCCGCCGCGCTGCTCGTGCCGGTCCTGTTGTTCGATCGCCGCAGCCCGGCTGCGGGAGGTGGAGCCGGGACGGCAGGCTGGCTGATGGCAGCGGCTGGGGCGGTCGCGGTTGCCACGTCCGTCTTGCCTCAGCTCGGCGCGAATCTCGGGGTTGCGGCCTGGGGAACCATCGCTGTGGCAGTGGGTTTCGCGCGAGCGCGCGGAGGGCGAGCAGGGCTACGGACGATCCTGGTCGCGGTCGTGGCTGCGGCACTGGTCGTGGCTGCGGCACTGGTCGTGGCCGGGAGTGGGGTGGGCGGAGACACACATCTCTCCCGAGCTGCCGCAGCGCTGAGCGAGGGCTCCTTCGCCGAGCTGTTCCGCGTCGTTCGTAATAAGGCAGCGGCATCCGCCAGCGTGATGGCAGAGACGCCGCTGGCCTGGCTGGCCGCCTTGGGATTCGCCGGGCTGGCGATAGCGAGACTGCGACCAGGGGAGCTATTCGCCCGAACGATGCGCGGTCGGCCCCTCTTGGTTGCCGCACTCGACGCGACTCTCATTGGCGGTCTGGTTGCGCTGGTTACCGAGGATACCGGTGCCGTGGTCGCCTCGGGGATGATGTTCTTCTGGATCCTGACAGCGGCGCACGCGATGCTAGGTGCCCAGCCTGAAGGCGCGGGTGCTCGGGGGAGTTGGGAGGCGGGCAGATGACGGGTGCAGTACTTGCCGGCGTTACAGAGGTGGCGTTCTGTCTTCTGGTTGGCTGGCTTCTTGTGAGGTGGGCGGCTCCCCGGCTTGTCAGTGCGGCGGGAGACAGAGTAGGCAAGGTCGTGAACTACCGAGGCAGATCGATCCCCGCGTCCCTGGGCATCGTTTGGCCGGTGTGGGCTGTGGGGGCATTGGCCCTTGGAGTGCTGAACGCCGCTGTGCTGGGAACACAGCTAGAGGTGCTCGTGGTCGACGTTCTGGCGGGCCTAGAGCCTCTCGGATTGCTCGTACTGGCGGTGTCCCTGTTCGGACTGGTTGATGACGTGTACGGCGATCGGGATGCCAGGGGGTTGAAGGGGCACCTCAGCGCCCTGCTGAAGGGCCGGATGACGACCGGCGCTCTCAAGTCGGTGGGGATCGCGGTTGTTGCTGTTGCCGTTCCCGCCATGGTGATCGGAGCGGCGGCCGGGACGCCGGGAGCCATGCTCTCCATGATCGCCGGTGGTGCGGTGATAGCTCTGAGCGCCAATCTGGCCAATCTGCTCGACGTGCGCCCTGGGCGAGCGCTCAAGGGATATGCGGCGGTCATCGCAACCGTGCTGGTGGCTAACATGACCTTCGACATCTCCGATATCGTGACCGGACGGTTCCCACTGGAAGTCTGGCTCGCAGACGGACTCGCCTACCACGCAGCCATGGCGGCACTCCTCCTCGGCCCAGTCGTCGCGATATGGCGCTTCGACCTGGGCGAGATGGCGGTGCTGGGCGACTCAGGAGCGAACGCGATGGGCGCGCTCGCCGGATACATGGTCGTCTTCCGTGGGATCGAGACCGTGGGCAGTCCCGTGTGGTACGCGCTGGTGCTGGGAGTGCTGCTGGCGCTGACCCTCTTGTCCGAGTTCGTCTCCTTCTCGGTCGTGATAGACCGCGTACCGCCGCTTCGGTGGCTCGATCATCTTGGAAGCCGGAGGAACGGCAACGACGGCTGAGCGGGAGCCCTATTCCGGTCCGTGGAGAAACCGTCCGCCAGCCACGACCGTAAGATGGTAGGCTGTAGGCCCGAGGAGCGAAGGGACGCACGCGCGCCTCGGGTCACGAGCAATCCCAGCCCGGGCGTTTGCCCTTGCCCTCTTGTTTGTGCGTGGGTGTGTTCTGTGTCTGTGAACGTCAGCGATCGGACGGGCAGGGGAGCATGGCGAAGCACATCTTCGTGACGGGCGGCGTGGTCAGTTCGCTAGGCAAGGGGATCACCGCCGCCTCTCTGGGGAGACTGCTCAAGTCGCGCGGGCTGCGCGTGACCATCCAGAAGCTCGACCCCTACCTCAACGTCGATCCGGGGACCATGAGTCCCTTCCAACACGGCGAGGTCTTCGTCACCGACGACGGAGGCGAGACCGACCTCGACCTCGGGCACTACGAGCGCTTCATCGACGAGTCCCTCTCGCGCGACTGCAACGTCACCGCGGGATCCGTCTACCAGACGGTCGTCAACAAGGAAAGGCGCGGCGACTTCCTCGGGGGCACCGTTCAGGTGATCCCTCACGTGACCAACGAGATCAAGGGCCGCATCATACGGCTGGCCGGGGATACCGAGCCCGACGTCATAATCACCGAGGTAGGCGGGACCGTAGGCGACATCGAGTCACTGCCCTTCCTCGAGGCCATCAGACAGCTCCGCAAAGACCTCGGGCGCGACAGCGTATGCTACATCCACGTGACGCTGGTGCCCTACATCTCGGCGGCGCAAGAGCTCAAGACCAAGCCCACGCAGCACTCCGTCCAGGAACTGCGCAGTATCGGTATCCTGCCCGACTTCATCGTGTGTCGCTCGGATCGGCCGATCGACGCCGGCATCCGGCGGAAGATCGCGCTCTTTTGCGACGTCGATCCGAAAGCGGTGGTATCGGCCCAGGATGCTCGCAGTATCTACGAGGTACCCCTGAAGCTTCGCGAGCAGGGGTTGGACGAGATGGTGATCGAGCGGCTCGGGCTCGGGCATGGCGAGCCGGACATGGAGGAGTGGGAGCGCTTCGTCGCGCACTCCACATCGCTGGGAGATACCGTGGACATCGCGCTGGTGGGCAAGTACGTGCAGTTGCCCGACGCGTACCTCTCGGTAAGCGAGGCGCTGAAGCACGCGGGGATCCACCACGACCATGAGGTACGTCTGCGCTGGGTGGATGCCGAGGGCATAACTCCCGAGGAGGTCGACCAGACTCTTGCGGAGGTGCACGGCATCCTGGTACCTGGCGGCTTCGGCATCAGGGGCATCGAAGGGAAGGTGCGCGCCGCGCGGTACGCTCGAGAGAACGGCGTTCCTTACCTGGGGATCTGTCTTGGGATGCAGGTAGCCGTAGTCGAGTTCGCCCGGCACGTCGCCGGGCTCGAGGGCGCCAACTCCTCGGAGTTTGAACCCGCCACTCCACACCCGGTGATCGACATAATGAGCGACCAGGCAGACGTCCACGATATGGGCGGGACCATGAGGCTCGGCGCGTACCCGTGCAAGATCACCGCCGGTACGAAGGGCCACGCAGCCTATGACGAGGAAGTCGTATACGAGCGTCACCGGCATCGGTACGAGGTGAACAACGCGTACAGGCAAGCTCTCGTAGATGGCGGACTGGTTATCAGCGGTGTTTCGCCAGACGATCGGCTGGTGGAGATGGTAGAACTCCCAGACCACCCGTGGTTTGTGGCCAACCAGGGGCATCCCGAGTTCAAGAGCCGACCTACGCGCCCCGCCCCGCTCTTCAGGGACTTCATAGGAGCTGCGGTCGCCAGCAAGCGGGCGCGGTCCGGGTGATGAGCGACGCACGCCTGCTATCCACCTTTCTCGATCTCGTCCGCATCGACAGCCCTTCGTGTGCGGAGGCGGGTGTGGCCGCGTACGCGGGGGAGGTGCTGCGTGCCTCGGGTTGCGAGGTTGAGATCGATGGAGCTGGGGGTGTCGTTGGCTCGAACACAGGTAACCTCCTGGCGAAGCTGAAGGCGAACGCCAGTGGCAGGAGCGTGCTCCTTTCGGCGCATATGGACTGCGTTCAGCCTTGCGAAGGCGTGGAGCCGATGGTGGACGGGGGCGTGATCATGGCCGCCGGCGCAACGGTACTGGGCGCCGACGACAAGGCGGGCGTCGCAGCGATACTCGAGGCCATAAGGCGCGTGGTCGAGAGAGGGCGGCCGCACGCGGAGATTCGCGTGATACTCACCGTCGCAGAGGAGTTGGGCCTGCGGGGAGCCAAGGCGATAGATCCAGCGGTCCTGTCGGGCGACGTGTGCCTGGTGCTGGATGCTGACGGTCCGGTCGGGGGGATGGTGAGCGAATCGCCAACACACTACACCTTCACGGCCACCTTCGAAGGCACGGCGGCGCATGCCGGGGTGTGTCCGGAATCGGGCAAGTCCGCTGTTAGCATGGCTGCTGGTGCCATCGAGAGCATGCGTCTGGGGCGCCTGGATGATGAGACAACGGCCAACATAGGGACGATACACGGTGGCACGGCGACGAACGTGGTGCCTGCCATGGTGGTGATGACGGGGGAGTGCAGGTCCCGCAACACACAGCGCGTGGAGGAGGTGCTCGCCGACATGGAGAACGCCATGCGGCACTCGGCCGAGCACCATGGCGGATCCGTGAAGGTGGATTGGACCCGGGAGTACAGGGGTCTCAGACTGAAACCCCACGATGATATTGTTCGCCTGGTCGAGGCGGCCTGTGAGGATATCGGTGTGGCTGCGCGCCCATTTGCGACCGGTGGCGGCAGCGACGGCAACATCTTCGGCGAGACGGGCATCCCCACACTGGTTCTCTCCTGCGGCATGAACGGAGTTCACGGGATAGGTGAGTCGGTGGCCGTCGCAGAGCTGGAGAGACTGACCGCGCTAGTAGAGGCAGTGCTAGCCAGAGCCGTGGACTGATCGTGCGCATCGTCTGGGCGACCGTGGCCGGGGTGTTGGCCGAGGACGAGGGCTTCCAGAAGGTCGAAGTCGTCTGCGACCCCGATAGTGCACCCGCTCTGGCGGTGTGCTACCCAACGCTCACCGGGTCGTGCGAACCGGGAGATCGCGTGGTGGTCAACACGACCGCTGTCGACCTGGGACTGGGGACCGGTGGAGTTCACTTCGTCATAGCCCGCCAGGGTGGGGGCAGCGGTGTCGTTCTGGACCGCCCGAGCGGTGGTCGGGTGATGAAGTTGCGATACTCGCCTCTGCAACTGGATGTTGCCAGTGTGGAGGAGGGTGACACGGGTGTCGGCGGGTCGACCGACAGTACAGGTCACCTCGAGCCGCTCGGTCCGTGGGACGTCGGGAAGATGCCGGTCGTGTGCTGCGGCCTCCACAGCCAGGTCGTGCCAGTTGCCGCTGCTATCAAGGACCATCAAGACTCGCTCAGGGTGGCGTACGTGATGACCGACCAGGCCGCCCTTTGTGTCGCCTTCTCGGACTCCGTCAGGGCGGCAGCGAAGGCCGGGCTGGTGGACCTCACTGTCACATGCGGGCAGGCCTTCGGTGGGGACCTCGAGTCAGTGAACCTCCACTCCGGGCTGCTGGCGGCGCGCCACGTTGGCCACGCGGATGTCTGTGTCGTTTCGGTGGGCCCCGGCGTCGTGGGTACGGCTAGCGCCTTCGGGCACGGAGGTGTGTCGCAGGGCGAGGCCATCAACGCAGTAGCGGCCGTCGGAGGCATCCCGGTTGCCGTGGTGAGGATGTCCTTCGCCGACCGGCGTGAGCGGCACCGCGTTGTGAGTCACCACACACGAACGGCCCTGGGCCGAGTGGCGGTCTCTCCGGCGCTGGTTCCCATACCGGTTCTCCCTCCGGAACAGGCCGAGGCCGTGGAGAACGTCCTCGAATCGTCTGGCACGTGGAGAATCCACTCCAGAGTGGACAGCGACGTGCGGATCGTCCCAGATGCGAGGGGTGTGCCCTTGGAGTCGATGGGCCGCACGCCCGACGAAGACCCGGCGTTCTTTCTCGCCGCCGCTGCCGCGGGCCGGGTCGCGGGCAAGCTGGCTATGCGGGAAGAGGTCCAGCTATCCTGACTGCAGGTTCATTCTGGAGTGATGACCGATGATCGTCGGGGTTCCTAAGGAGGTGAAGGACAACGAGTACCGCGTTGCCCTGACTCCTGCGGGGGTACGGGAGCTCGTTGCCAAGGGCCACACGGTTCTGATCGAGCGCGGAGCAGGAGAGGGGTCGGCCTTCGAGGACGGCGCGTATGCCGGAGCTGGGGCCACTCTCGCGAAGACCCCGGCGGAGCTCTTCGAGCGCAGCGCCCTCGTCCTCAAGGTCAAGGAGCCCCAGCCTTCAGAGGTGTCACTGCTGAGGCCCGGCCAGGTTCTCTTCGCTTTCCTGCACCTCGCACCCGATCAGGAGTTGACGCGGGCCCTGGTCGAATCCGGGGCTGTCTGCATCGCCTATGAGACCGTGGAGCTCGACGATGGCAGTCTGCCGCTTCTGGCCCCTATGTCCGAGGTCGCTGGGCGCATGGCCGTGCAGGTTGGGGCAGAGTACCTGCTGAAGCCGATGGGCGGCAGGGGCATGTTGATGGGTGGAGTGCCCGGCGTGCCCCCGGCTTGCGTCACAGTGCTAGGGGCGGGGGTCGTGGGTGCGAATGCAGTCTCGGTCGCTGTCGGTATGGGTGCGGACGTCACCGTACTCGATGTCGATCTCGCTCAGCTGCGGCAACTCGATGCACTGTGGGGGAACCGCGTGCGAACCCTCTACTCGATGAGACACACGATAGAGAGCGCGGTCTACAGTTCAGACCTGGTGATCGGTGCGGTCCTTGTGCACGGAGGGCGGGCGCCCTGGCTGGTGACTCGGGACATGCTAGGGCATATGCGCCGAGGGAGTGTCATCGTGGATGTGGCTGTTGACCAGGGTGGATGCGTCGAGACCATCCGGCCCACGACGCATTCAGACCCGACCTACTTCGTGGACGGCGTGCTGCACTACGGTGTCGCCAACATGCCCGGTGCCGTTCCGCACACTTCCACGACCGCCCTCGCGAACGCCACCCTGCGCTACGTGATGGCCATCGCCGACAAGGGCTGGGAGGCGGCTGTCATGGGCGATGCTTCGCTCGCGGCGGGCGTCAACGTCGCGAATGGCCGGGTGACATACGGGCGCGTTGCGGAAGCTCACGGCCTTGCACACACGTCGGTCACAGACATCATAGGATGAGATGAGATGGCCGAGCACGAGGGAAGCGGGCGGGGGGGCACGCCGGATGAGAGCGGCGCGCAGCCAAGCCCGCTAGGCCGCGCGGCCGAGGAGTTTCTCGGACACATGGCTGTGGAGAAGGGGGCGTCTCCCAACACCATAGGCGCGTATCGCCGCGATCTTGCCGAGTACGAACGCGCACTCCGGTCTCGGGGCGCGGCCGATCCGGAGCTCGTCAGGCGCGACGATGTGACCGCCTTCCTGACGGGGCTCTGGGAACGGGGTCTGGCGCCCGGCAGTGTTGAGCGGAAGCTTGCGGTGGTGAAGAGCTTCCACCGGTTTTTGGTCAGCGAGGGCGTGACCGACAACCACCCCACAGCGAAGCTGCCGTTGCCCAAGGTGCCCGAACGGCTGCCGGAAGCGCTCAGCGTCGAGCAGGTCTCGGCGCTGCTATCCCAGCCGTTCCCCGAAAGCGCGGTGGGTCTTCGGGACAGGGCGATACTCGAGGTGCTCTACGGCTGCGGGCTGCGGGTGAGCGAGCTTGTCGGCCTCGATGTCGCTGATGTGGACCTCGAGGAAGGTCTGGTGCGGGTGTTCGGAAAGGGTGGCAAGGAGAGGTCGACTCCGATATCGGGGGCGGCCCGAGACGCGACCGCTGCTTACCTTGGAAGGGGAAGGTCCCTACTTCGCGCCAAGCGGGGGATCGCTCAGGACCCGGTGGCCCTGTTCGTCAGCGTGCGAGGTGCGCGACTGGGCAGACAGGTCGTGTTCGATCTAGTGCGCATGTACGGTAGCCGAGTAGGACTCAAGATACACCCGCACACCCTCAGGCACTCGTTTGCCACCCATATGCTCCAGGGGGGCGCCGATCTCAGGGCGCTCCAGGAGATGCTGGGACACAGCGACATCGTGACGACCCAGGTGTACACGCATGTCGACCGAACTCATATCCGAGAAGAGTACCTGTCGACTCATCCCCGCGCCAGGGTTAGGGGCGGTGGCTCGTGACGGACCTGCGACCCGCGAGGAGGACCTTCCGCTACAGGGCGGTCATGGCCGGCGCATGGGGGGTGGGGGTCGCCCTCGGCGTAGGAGCGGGTGCCTGGCTTACCGTGGTGAGCGGGGCGGGGGCTCCGGGCAGCGGAGCACTCGAACCAGGAACGGATCTCATCGTGTTGCCGGGCATAGCCTTTGTGGTGGCCTGGGTGCTCGCGTTCGTTCTCGGAGGGATATGGGACCGGCTGCGGGGCTCGCGCAGCCGGTCCTCAGAGGACTGAATCTCGAACGCTGCGAGCGACACTCAGAGGCGCTAGGCGTCTTCGCCAGGTTCGGCGGCGTCAACGGCGTCATCGGCGGGTACCTGGTCTTCGTGCGAGCCGTCGGACTCCAGCCTGCGAACACGACGCCTGCGCACGAGGATCCTTGCTGGGATGAAGATCGCCACCAAGACCAATGCCAGCGGCAGGACGGCGCCCAACAGCACGATCATGGCATTCATCGTGCCAACGAACGCGCGGACCGACCGAGTGAAGGCCGCGGCGACTCCCCAGTCGGTTCCCTGAGGCCGCACGACGGGCTTCGGCTCCACAAGCTCGATCGTTATGGTCGCCATGGCGGCCTGACGCTCGAGATGATCGACCTGTGCCTGCATCGCTTCGATCTCGCCGCGCACGCGAGCGAGTTCGCGCTCGATGTCGAGCATCTCTCTGACCTTCTTTGCGGCCGAGAAGAACTCGCGGAGGCGCTTCTCCTCAGCCTTCAGGTTGCCGAGACGCGCCTCGAGGTCGACGTGCTGCTGGGTGACGTCGTCCCCGGTTTCCTGCTGCCTCAGCACCTTGCCCAGGGCAAGGGTCTCCTTCGAGAACGCTGCGAACTTGGCGACCGGGACGCGCACGGTCACGAAGCCGGAGAGCGGGGCCCCGTCGTAGGCGGGACCAGAGACGCCCTCCTGGTCGTAGCGATAGATCGGGCCGCTCTCGTCCGTCCCGACCACCATGGCCGTGATAGACCCGCCGTGCTTCGCCGCGGCCGCACGTATCTTGTCGATGCTGTCATCGACCGAGTCAACCTCGACCCGCATCGTTGTGGTACGGATGACCAGTCTGTCGACATTGGCGGGAGGGGCAGCGCTCTTGGCGGACTCGTCAGGAGCAGTCTCCGGTTCAGCCTGGGACAGGAGGAAGCGCTCGCCAGAGGCACCCTCGTCCATGGGTTGCAGCTGGGATGGGGTGCCATGTGTGGCGAGGCCGGTGTCCTCACCGGCTCCATAGATTCCGTCGATATCGCGCAGGGTTGCGCATCCCCCAAGTGACGCGAGCGCTGCGATGCCAGCCAGTACCAGAGCCGCGCACACGGCGACGAGTCCCAGTCTCCTGGGTAGTCCTTCGGCGCTTCTCATCTCGAGATCCTCCGTTCCCGGGAGCGTCGCTCCCGCTTGTGAACAGAACGCCCTCCAGCTGTCGCAGGAGGGCGTTCGGTCTCAGAGCAGCCGAGGATGGGAAGACCGCTCTCTACTCGAGCCTCTCTCCCTCGTTCTTCTTGAGTGTGATGGCCGCGTACGCGAGCAGCCCCACTCCAACGGCGGCGATCATGAAGAACACAGCCACGAACGTGTTGAATAGCGCGGCTGCGATGTTGGGGGTCATGAGAGAGCGTCACCTCCGTCCGCCCGACGCGCGTCATGCCGATTCTACGTTCACGTGCCATCTGACGGCAACATCCTTGGGCGGGCTCGTCCTCAGCTGTCAAAGACCGGAGCTTTGCGAACGTACATGTGACGTCCGGCAACGCCTGAAGGTTCGCGGAAGCATCTCCTGTTGAGCATTGCCTGATTGGAGTTCGGATCCTGCTCAGCAGGGAGAGCGATGGGTGGTGGTGGGACGTTTGTGGGGGCAATTCCCATTTGGGGGTTGCAAAGTGGGATGGTGTGTCATAGAGTGCGGGTGAAGGCCGTACTCGGCCTGGCGACATGGGGCGGAAAGGAGGGGAGGTCGGCGTGTTTCTCGGCGAGTACCAGCACACGCTGGACGCCAAGTGTCGGCTATCCCTGCCTGCGCGATTCCGCCAGGGCATGACGGGCAAGCTCATCATCGCCAAGGGGTTCGAGGACTGTCTGTACGTGTTCCCGGCCGAGGCCTATGCGGACTTCCTCGACAGCCTCCTCCAGGGCGACGACTTCGAGCCGCGGTTCCGCAAGCTTCGCCGGTTCTTCACCACTGGTGCGATCGAGGCGGAGCTGGACTCGGCCGGGCGCATCGGTGTGCCCCAGGTCTTGAGGGACTACGGAGGTCTAGAGAAGGACGTGACGATCGTCGGCAACGGCGACCGCATTGAGGTATGGGACAGCGGACGCTGGGTGGCCTACACCGACGCGATGAGCACCATTGAGGAAGACGCCAAGGAGCTCGCCCAGCAGGGACTCCTGTAGCGGGGCGATTGACAATGGAATACCGGCACACCCCGGTTTTGCTGGCCGAGGTCACGCAGTACCTACGACCCACACCTGGTTCCATCATCGTCGACTGTACCTTAGGCGGGGCAGGACACGCGGTTCGGATCCAAGATTCGATCGCACCCACTGGAACGCTGGTGGGAATCGACCAAGATGACGCAGCACTAGACGCAGCAAGAGACACACTACGCCTCGGCCAGCAGACCCTCCTGCTCAAGGGCAGCTTCCGGGATCTCGACGAACTGCTCTCCGGCGCCGGCATAGCGTATGCCGACGGCTTCCTGTTCGATCTTGGCGTGTCCTCTCCCCAGCTCGACGATGCCGAGCGGGGCTTTTCCTACAAGGAAGACGCTCCCCTCGACATGCGGATGGATCCCTCCTTGGGCGGAATGACAGCCGCAGACCTGGTGAGGGAGTACTCCGAGGAGCGACTTGCGCGGATCATCCGTGAGTACGGCGAGGAACGGTGGGCCACGCGCATCGCAGCATTCATCGTAGTCGCGCGTGGTCGCCGGACCATCTCGACCACATCGGAGCTGGTCGAGGTCATCAAGGACGCCGTTCCTGCTGCCGCTCGCAGAAGCGGACCGCATCCTGCACGCCGTACTTTCCAGGCTCTGCGTATCGAGGTCAACGGTGAGCTAGTGGCGCTGGAAGCAGGTCTGCGCTCGGCGATCAGGTGGCTTCGCGAGGGTGGGACAGTGGTGGTCATCAGCTATCACTCTCTCGAGGACCGGATCGTGAAGTCGATCTTTGCGGAGATGTCAGCGGGGTGCGTATGTCCTCCAGACCTGCCTGTGTGCAGGTGCGGGAGGCAGCCGGTATTGCGAGTTCTGACGCGGGGGGCAGAGGCGCCCTCGGCGGAGGAGATCGCCCGCAACCCGCGCGCGAGGAGCGCTAAGTTGCGAGCCGCCGAGAAGCTGTGATCGATCCGCTCCTTCGAGCGGTGGCCATGAAGAGGCGTGAGAGGAGGAAAGAGTGGCGCTGCCGGCAGAGGCCGCATACGCAGTGGGCGCTGGTGTCCGCAACATGCGGCGCTCTTCGAGCGCCTCGCGCGGTTCAGCGAGGACGAAGGCCGCCGAGCGGCACGCACGCGTATTCCGCGCTTCCATCGCACTCATGATCATGGCAGCCCTGTTCTCGATGGGGCGAGTCGCACTCGCGGCGCGTGCGGTGGAGGCGTCGTTCGAGGCGACCCGCCTGCGGGAGGACATCCGGGCCGAACGCCGAGCGGGAGATCGGCTCGAAGCGGACCAGAGCGCCTTGACGACGCCATCCCGGATCGAGGAGATCGCTGGGGCGGGGATGCGGATGGTAACTCCGACCGATGTGCGGTACGTGTCCGTCGGGGTGGATGTTGCCCCGAGCGAGGCGGAAGAGGCTGTTGCCTCACTCGAGCCGGCCGAGTCGGCCGAGCCGGCCCGACCTGGGTCGCTGGCTCGGGCGGTGGCTGCCGCCATGTACATGGCGGCCGGTGAGGCCCAAGTGCTCCTGGTCGGTGATGTGGGTCTCACGTCATCACAGTAGGGGGCGCCGACCGGGCGACCGCTGCAGGGCGTCGGGCCCGACTCGGCGCACAGGGGTCTCCTCTGACGTCCGGCACTTAGTCCTGCTCGCAGTGATGGTTGCGACACTCGTCGTGGTCGGCGGACGCCTGGTATGGGCTCAGTGGGTGGCCGCACCCGCGTTCGCCGAGAGGGCCGAGGACCAGCGAGTGCGCGACATCTCCCTGGCGCCGCGCCGGGGGATCGTCTACGACCGCGAGGGCGAGCCGCTGGCAGTGAGCACCGAAGCCCGAACTGTCTTTGCCACTCCGCATCTGGTCACAGATCCAGCCGGCACAGCCGCTGCGGTCGCGCGTGTTCTCGGCGGGGATGCAAGGGAGATCGAAGCCTCTCTTCGCAAGGATGCCGGATTCGTGTACGTGGCGCGCAAAGTCGACGTTGAACGAGCGCGCGCCCTCGAGCGACTGGATCTGGCGGGGATCGGCTTCGTGGAGGACTCCCGGCGGGTGTACCCCTTGAAGGAGGTAGGCTGCCAGGTCCTCGGCTTCGTAGGCGTTGACGATTCAGGGCTGACGGGGCTGGAGAAGCACTACGATGAGCTGCTGGCTGGCAAGCCCGGTAGGTTGCTGGCCGAGAGGGATCCGCGCGGACGCATCATTCCCGGTGGTGTGATGAGCGCAGTCGATCCCGTGGACGGCGTCGACATCGTTCTCACTATCGACAAGGAC
This sequence comes from uncultured Coriobacteriaceae bacterium, assembly GCA_964633595.1. Lineage (GTDB taxonomy): Bacteria > Actinomycetota > Coriobacteriia > Anaerosomatales > CAZWGV01 > CAZWGV01. The sequence continues at coordinate 27,726 of CAZWGV010000004.1, forward strand.
ATCCAGCAGGAAGCCGAGGCCGCCCTTGCGGAAGCGGTCGAGGAGTGGGACGCGGAGCGCGGCTCGATCGTGGCCATGGATCCACGCAGCGGCGAGATACTCGCAATGGCTTCTACCCCCGCTTTCGACCCCAACGACCTCTCCACAGCAGACGATGGTGCCGTCCGCAACAGGGTTGCATGTGACACCTATGAGCCCGGGTCGACGATAAAGACCTTCACCGCCGCGGCGACCATCGACAAGGGCTTTGCGACGCCGAAGACGACGTTCAGGTTGCCTCCAACGATCCGCGTAGGGGGCAGGACGATCAAGGAGGCGCACCCCAGACCTGCCGTAACCTGGACGCTCACGGAGATACTGTCCGAGTCGTCCAACGTGGGCGCGGTCAAGCTCGGCATGGCGCTTGGTTCCACGGGTCTTTACCAGTACTTCAAGGACTTCGGTCTGCTGGAGAGAACCGGCATTGACTTTCCCGGTGAAGCGTGCGGATGGATGCCGGCGCCTGCTGACTGGTCCGCGTCGACCATCGGCAACGTACCCTTTGGCCAGGGTGTCTCGGTCACGACTCTCCAGCTCGCCAGGGCACTCGCCGCCATAGCCAACGGTGGCGAGCTAGTCACCCCTCACTTGCTGATGGCCGTCCCTGACCGTCAAGATGTCGAGCCCACTTGGCCGAGGCGGCGCGCGATCGGCGAGGGTGCGGCGCGCTCCACGACCGCGATGCTGCGCAGCGCTGTGAGCGAGGGAACCGGCAAGAACGCCTCAGTACCGGGGTACGCGGTCGCGGGTAAGACCGGTACGGCTCAGCGGCCTTTGCCAGGCGGTCGCGGGTACAAGGGCGGCGGCTACATAGCGTCGTTCTCGGGGTACTTCCCGGCTGAGGACCCGCGCTTGCTCATGGTGGTCAGCATCGAGGATCCGAAGAACGCGATCTTTGGTGGAACGGTCGCGGCTCCCGTCTTCGGCAGGGTTGGCCGTTTCGCTGCAGCACACCTCCATCTGCCGCCGAGCGTCGAGGAGACTACTCCCACGGCAGGGACGTCCGAGGACGCGCAGTGAGCGGGTCCAGCATGGTAGAATCACGCGACTCCGAGCCGGGGCTCGAGGTGGATCACCTGACGCTCGCCAGCCTCCTTGAAGACGTTCGCCGGGACCTCGGAGAGGTCGGCGCGATCAGGGTGTCGGGAGTGTCGTATCGCTCCAAGTCCGTCCGACCAGGGGACGCCTTCTTCTGCATCCCGGGCTTCGTGCACGACGGCCATGACTTCGCTGTTGAAGCCGTTCGCGCTGGGGCCGGCGCACTGATCGTCAAGCGCAACGTGGACGGTGCGGGCGAGGTGCCCCAGATCGTGGTCCCGGATACTCGTCGGGCGCTGGCTCTGGCTTCGGCGAAGTTCTATGGACACCCATCAAGGCAGATGAACGTGGTCGGGGTGACAGGCACGAACGGCAAGACGACCACAACGTACCTGCTAGACAGCATCTTCAGGTCTCAGGGTCACACCACAGGCCTGATCGGCACTGTCGAGTTCAGGACGGCGGGAAGGAGCGCTCCAGCCGGCAGGACGACTCCTGAGTCAGCGGACCTTCAGGCGATGTTGGCTGACATGGTGCGCTCGGACGTGAGCGCTGTGGCGATGGAGGTGAGCTCACACGCGATCGACCTTCACAGAGTCGACGGTGTGAGGTTCGCAGTTGCGGCCTTCACGAATCTGTCGCAAGACCACCTGGACTACCACTCGACTCTGGAGGAGTACTTCGCTGTCAAGCGACGGCTGTTCACTGAGATGGACGTGGGCGAGAGAGTGGTCAACATAGACGACCCTCATGGGGCCGGATTGGCGGCCAGCATAGGCGCCAAGTGGACCGTGGGCACCGACCCCGGTGCGCTTGTTAGGGCCACCGAGATCGATATGGGTCCCCATCGGTCGCGCTTCGTTCTTGGCGCCCCTGAGGGCGAGATCTGGGTGGAGCTGCCCCTGGCGGCTGGATACAACATCGAGAACGCCCTGGTCGCCGCTGCGTGCGCGATGGCGCTAGGGGCAGACCTGGGTTCCGTTGCGGAGGGGTTGCGGGCCGCCTCGCAGGTGCCCGGAAGGCTTGAGCGTGTCGATGCGGGGCAGGACTTCGCCGTCTTCGTGGACTACGCGCACACTCCTGACAGCCTCGAGAAGGCGATCCTTGCCGTCAGGGGCATCACGTCCGGGCGGGTCATCACCGTGTTCGGCTGCGGCGGTGACAGAGATCCCGAGAAGAGGCCTCTCATGGGTCTGGCCGCCGGAAGGCATTCGGACCTTGCCATCGTCACGACAGACAACCCCCGCAGCGAGGATCCGGTGGGGATCATTCTGCGTATCGAGGAAGGACTGAAGAGCTCAGGCGGCACCTACGAAGTCGAGGTGGATCGTCGACGAGCTATCGCCCTCGCCCTAGCCTCAGCTCGCGCCAGCGACGCAGTCCTCATAGCCGGCAAGGGCCACGAGGACTACCAGGAGTTATCGGATCGCACAATACCGTTCGACGACCGCGACATCGCGCTGGAGGAGTTGGGGCGCCTGTGTTGACGCTTCAGGTGGGCAAGCTGGTAGAGGTCGTCGGCGGCGAGCTGGTTGCGGGCTCTGCCGAGGTGATGGTGAACGGCCTCGCGCTCGACTCGCGCGACGTCGATCCCGGTGCGGCATTCGTCGCCTTCGTCGGAGAGAGAGCCGATGGCCACATCTTCGCCGCTGACGCCGTGGCTCGGGGCGCGCGGGCGTTGCTCGTCACACGTGTGGACGAGGCATTGCACGAAGCCGCGGAGTCCGCGCGGCAGAAGGACTGCGCGCTCGTGCTGGTCAGCGACCCCGAGAGAGCGGTAGGGGCGCTCGCATCCTACCACCGCGATCGCCTTCATTGCCCTGTAGTCGGTGTGACCGGGTCAACGGGCAAGACCACGACAAAGGACCTGCTGGCGTCGGTCTTTTCGATCTCGCGCCGCGTGGTGGCGACGGAGGGGAATCGCAACAACGAACTCGGTGTACCGCTCACGGTGATGGAAGCGGGCGCGGACACGGATGTGCTCGTGGTGGAGATGGCGATGCGCGGGCTGGGGCAGATCGGCCGCCTGTGCGATATCGCTCGGCCAACAGCAGGGCTCGTGACCAACGTGGGCGTGAGCCATATTGAGGTTCTCGGGAGCCAGGAGGCGATCCGAACGGCGAAGGGCGAGCTGGTAGTCGCGGTGCCCGAGTCGGGCGCGGTGTTCTTGAACGGGGATGACGTTCTGTCGGTCTCCCTGGCCGACTGGGCCGCTGCGCCAGTCATCCTGTACGGCCTGGGCGAGACGTGCGAGGTTCGCGGCGTGGACATATCGATGTCTCCAGAGGGCACTGCTGCGTTTGAGATGACGAGCCCGTCTGGCTGCTCGGCCATCAGACTGCGAGTTCCCGGGAGACACAATGTCTACAACGCGCTCGCTGCGGCGGCCGTCGGTATGTGGTTGGGAGTGGGACTCGACGAGATAGCGGAGGGGCTCGAGGCGGCTACGCTCACAGACATGAGGATGCAGCTCTTCACCAGTGCGGGCGGTATCAGCGTGATCAACGACGCGTACAACGCGAGCCCCAGCTCCATGCGTGCTGCGCTGGAGACGCTTGCAGAGATGGAGACACTCGGCGCACGTGTCGCGGTGCTCGGAGACATGGCCGAGCTGGGGTCGCTCGCCGACCTCGCGCACTTCCAGCTTGGGGAGTATGCGGGGCGAATTGGACTGGATACTCTGGTGACGGTGGGGATCCTGGGTCGCCGGATCGCCGAGGGTGCGCGAGCTGCGGGGATGAAAGACGAGCGCATCAGGCCATGCGCTACGGTCGAGGAAGCGTCCGAGGTCCTCGACGACATCCTGGAGTCCGGCGATCTCGTGCTGGTGAAGGCCTCGAGAGTGGTGGGCCTGGAGAGGGTCCTCGGAGGGATCATCGAGCCTCATGTTAGTGCTGGATAGATACCCTACCTACGAGGTCTTCCTGACCACGGTCCTGGCGCTGGTCGCTGCGGGCGCGCTGTTCCCCGTGTGGATACGCCTGCTCCGGTATCGGAGCATTGGTCAGCAGGTTCGGGCCGACGGCCCGCAAGGACACCTGGTCAAGCAGGGAACCCCGACGATGGGCGGAGTGCTGATCCTGCTGGTAGTGATGGGGACCTTCCTCATCATCGGCCGAGTGGACCGTCTAAGCCTGCTTGCGGCATTCGCGATGCTGACCTGCGGGCTGCTCGGCTTCGCCGATGACTACGCCAAGGTCGTGCACGAACGGTCTTTAGGCCTGAGTCCCAGAGCAAAGATCGCGTGGCAGGCGATCATCGCGATCTCCTTCACGTTGCTGCTGGTGAACTGGGGCGGGCTGTCCACGCTTGTGGACATTCCCGTCCTGGGCGCTGTCGATCTGGGCGAGGGTTCATCGGTTGTCGCGATCGGGGAGATGGGGCTGGTAGTGCCCTGGCCGTACATGGCTCTCGTCTTCCTGATGGTGGCGGGCACCGCGAATGGGGTTAATCTGACCGACGGGCTGGACGGCCTGGCCGCAGGCACGGTCACCATCGTTATGCTGGCGTATGCCGGCATCGCTTTCAGGCAGGACAAGCTCGAGGTGGCGCTCCTGGCCGCGGCGGTGAGCGGAGCCTGCGTCGGGTTCCTCTGGTACAACAGCTTTCCGGCTGACATCTTCATGGGAGATACCGGATCGCTCGGCCTGGGAGCTGCGGTAGCCGCCCTGGCTGTCGTCACCAAGACGGAGGTCCTTCTCGTTCTGATCGGCGGTATCTACGTTGCCGAGACCCTCTCGGTGATCCTCCAGATCGCGTCGTACAAGCTCACACGCAAGCGTGTGTTCAAGATGGCGCCGGTGCATCACCACTTCGAGATGTTGGGATGGTCGGAGACGAAGGTGATGGTGCGCTTCTGGATCGTCACCGGCATCCTGGCGGGTGGAGGGTTCGCCCTCTACTTCGTCAGCACACTGGGGACTTGAGCCCGATGAGCGCCCACGAGGAGATCGTCTGCGTGGTAGGTCTGGGCCGGTCCGGCGAGGCCGCCGCCCGCTTCCTGGCCAGCGGACGGGGTAGCCCCTCAAAGATCGTGGTCGTTGATGCTGCAGACGATCCCGGGTTGCGAGAGCGTGCTGATGCTCTACGCGGACTAGGCGTCGAGGTGGTTCTCGGAGCAACAGAAGTGGCGGGCGCGGACCTCGTGGTGATGAGTCCTGGGGTGCCCCCGTCGAGTGCGCTGGCGCGCTCCGCCCTGGCACTCGGTGTCCCCGTGATATCCGAGCTTGAGCTCGCTTTTCGCGAGTCGTGCTCACCATGGGTGGCAGTCACTGGCACCAACGGCAAGACGACCGTGACCAGCATGATCGCTCATCTGCTGAATGAGTCGGGCGTGCCCGCAGAGCCCCTCGGCAATATCGGCCCCCCTGCTGTTCGTGTGGCGTCCGAGGCAGGTGCGGCGACGGTCCTGGTAGCAGAGGTGTCGTCCTTCCAGCTCGCTCATACCGAGAGCTTCCATCCTCGGGTAGCCGTGCTGCTGAACATCACCCCAGACCATCTGGATTGGCACGGTTCCCTGGAGGCCTACACCTCCAGCAAGGCACGCATCTTCGAGAACCTCGGTCAAGGAGACACCGCGATCATCGACGTGGACGACCCAGGGTCGACCGTCTTCGCGGATCCCATCGCCCAAACCGGAGCGAGGGTCGTCAGGGTGAGCAGACAGCGCGTCGAGTCCGGTGGCGCGTACCTTGTCGACGGCACGCTGACTGTCGCCGGCTCAAGTGGGGGAGTCCCGCTCGTTCGCGCTGACGAGCTGCAGGTGCGAGGAGATCACAACGTGGGCAACGCCTTGGCCGCGGCGGCCGCCGCCCTGGCCGCAGGGGCTACCTACGAGGGCGTCCGAGAAGGCCTGCGGAGCTTCCGGCCGGTTGAGCATAGGCTGGAGCCTGTCGGAGTTGTGAGGGGAGTCGAGTACGTGAACGACTCCAAGGCCACCAACCCGGAGTCGGCGATCATCGCGATGCGTGCGTTCGCCGACAGACCCCTGGTTGTCTTGCTCGGCGGACGCAGCAGCGAGACCGCCTTCGGCACGCTGGGCGGAGAGGTTGCGACTCGATGTAGAGGGGCAGTCGTCTTCGGCGAGGCGGCGGGGCGTATCGCCGAGGCCATCCGATTAGCTGGTCTGGAGCCCATGGAGCGCGCCTCGATGAGGGATGCCGTGGCTGCAGCCGCCGAGTTCGCACGACCGGGAGACGTTGTGATGCTCTCTCCGGCGTGCAAGTCCTTCGACGAGTTCGAGGACTTTGAGGATCGCGGGAGGACCTTCAAGCGGCTCGTGGGCGCCTTGGGTGGAGCGGAGGCGGGCTGAGGTGCAGCGAACTCCTCCCGCTGGCGGCTACGCGGCACGACAGCTCCTACTGGGCGCGACGTGCTTCCTTGCACTCTTCGGCTTGGTGATGGTGTACTCTGCGTCCTCTGTCGCGGACTACGTCCAGTTTCAGGACAGCTCCTACCACCTCAAGCGGCAGCTCATGTATCTCGTCGCAGGTACGATCGCGCTGTTCGTTGCCGACAGGTTCGACTACCGCAGGCTCAGGCGAGTCGCATGGCCGATCTGGAGCGTGACCATCATCGCTCTTGTGGCGGTGCTGTTCGTCGGCATCGGCAAGTGGGGCGCGACCAGATGGCTGCGTATCGGTCCGGTGCCCATCCAGCCCTCCGAGTGGGCGAAGCTCGCCTGTGTGTTGGTCGCTGCGTACGTGCTTTCTGAGTGGCGGCGCGGTCGCATCGACGACAAGGCGCTGCTCGGTCGCCTGGCGGTCTGCGCCCTGCCGACTCTGGCGCTAGTCATGAAGCAGCCGGACATGGGTACGTCGGTCACGATAGCCCTAGCGGTCTTGATGGCTGCTTGGCTGGGCGGCATGAGTGTGGGTCGCATTGGCGCGATCGTGGCAGCCGGGGCCGGGATCGGATACGCCCTGATACTGCTCGAGGACTACCGTGCGAGCCGGTTGGACGCGTTCCTGAACCCCTGGAAGGACCCGCAAGGACCAGGATACCAGATCATCCAGTCGCTGCTCGCGTTCGGCTCGGGAGGACTCGACGGGGTCGGTCTGGGGATGTCGCGCCAGAAGTTCTTCTACCTGCCGGCCGCCCACACGGACTTCGTCTTTGCCATCGTGGGCGAAGAGCTGGGGCTAGTGGGATCGCTGTCGGTGGTTCTGGCTTTCCTCCTCTTCGCCTATGCAGGAACACGCATCGCTCTGGGCGCCAAGGATGTGTTCGGCCGAGTGCTCGCCGGCAGTCTGACCGGGATCCTGGTTCTGCAGGCAGTCATGAACATGGCGGCCGTGACGCATCTCATGCCAGTGACAGGCATCCCTCTGCCCTTTGTCAGCTACGGAGGCTCCTCCCTCACGTTCTCTCTGGCCTGTGTAGGCCTCATACTCGGGGTATCACGTCGCGGTGCGATTGTGCGGAAGGTCAGGAATACGGTGGCGGAAGGAGGCTCTGCCGTTGCGAGTGCTACTTGCGGGGGGAGGAACGGCAGGACACGCGTACCCGGCTCTCGCGATCGCTCGGGAGCTGCTCGGCAGCGGGCATGACGAAGTAGTCCTCGTTGGGACGCCCTCCGGACCCGAGGCTGTTCTCGCGAAAGACGCGCAGGTGCCATTCGTCGCTCTGTCTGCCAAGGGCTTCGACAGAGCGAAGCCGCTATCGCTGTTCAGCTCCTCGGCGGTGCTGCTGAAGTCGACTATGACGGCGATCGGGCTGGTGTCGCGTCAGAAGCCAGACGTGGTCGTGGGCTTCGGAGGATACGTGAGCATACCTGTAGGATTGGCCGCAGCGATCAGGGGCGTCCCGCTGGTCATCCACGAGCAGAACTCGATCCCTGGTCTCGCGAATCGGATCCTGGCGCGCTTCGCCAGGACGATCGCAGTGACCTACGAGGGTTCCACAACCAAGTTCCCAGCTAGTGGACGTACCGTGCTGACCGGGAACCCTGTGCGTCGCGAGATACTGCTGGCCGCCAGGGATAGAGCCAGGGAGCGTCTGGGGGTCGATCGGGATGCACTCCTGCTCCTGGTCGTTGGAGGGAGCAGGGGGGCTCGGCACATCAACGAGGCGATGGTGGAGCTGTACCCCCGCCTGCGCACGATCGCCCGTTTGCGGGTCATCCACGTTGCGGGTAGGATCGAGGCCGCTTCCGTGGCCGAGCGGATCGCGACGCAGCGCAAGCGGACTGATGACTTCTACCGCGTGCTCGACTACGTCGAGGATATGGGCAGTGCTCTGGCGGCGGCAGACCTGGTAGTGTCTCGTGCGGGAGCGACCTCACTTGCCGAGATCACCGCGCTCGGCAGGGCTGCGGTTCTGGTCCCGTATCCTTACGCGACCGACGATCACCAGACCGTGAACGCCAGCTACCTGGCACGATCCGGCGGAGCGGTCGTCGTGCCCGACTCGGAACTCGACGGAGCTACGTTCGGCGACACCATCCTTAGACTGCTGATGGACGGCGACAGGTTGGATAGGATGAGCAAGGCCTCTGCGGCGCTCGGACAACCCAATGCAACCAGGGAGTTGATAGGTGTTGTGCGCGAGGCCGCCATGGCACGCGATCGACGTACTGGATCCTGAGATCGGAGATCTGTTGACGCAGAGGACGTTCGCTCACTTCATAGGGATCGGCGGTGCGGGGATGAGCGGCATCGCCAAGGTCTTGCACGAGCGCGGATCTGTCGTGACAGGGTCCGACCTGAAGGACTCGCGCTATGCGCGCATGCTCTCTGACGCGGGCATCCGGGTGAGTATCGGACACGACCCCTCCAACTTGGGCGATCCCGACCTGGTCGTGGTGTCATCCGCCATACCAGAGCACAACCCGGAACTCGAAGAGGCTCGCCGAAGAGGGCTCGAGGTGTGGCCTCGGGCCAGGATGCTCGCGCATCTCGCCGAGGGGTGCAAGACGGTAGCCGTGGCGGGCACTCATGGCAAGACGACGACAAGCTCAATGGTGGCGACAGCACTCAGAGGGACCGGGATGGATCCGACCTTCCTGATCGGCGGGGAGCTGAACGACATCGGCTCCAACGCGTACTGCGGCACTGGAGATGTGTGTGTCATGGAGGCCGACGAATCCGACGGATCATTCCTCTACCTAGATCCCGTTGTCGCCGTCGTGACCAACATCGAGGATGACCATCTCGATCACTACGGGAACACGGCGGCGCTGTGGGATGCCTTTGGCGCCTTCATCGAGCGGATAGGGGAGACAGGGACGGCCGTCGTCTGCGCTGATGATGAGCGGCTGGTAGCGCTTGCGGAGGTGGCCTGCCGCGGCCGTCTGATGACGTACGGATGTCATCCGGGTGCCGACGTTGTCTGCTCGGATATGGAGCGGGACGGCAAGGGTCATCGATTCACTCTCTCCACGCGGGACGGTCTGGCGGTGGGGTGCCGGCTGGCGGTGCCCGGTCTTCACAACGTCGTGAACGCCACCGGCGCCCTTGCGGCGGTTATCGCTGTGGGAGGTGACGTGAGCGTTGCCACTGAGTGTCTCGGGCGGTTCGCCGGGGTAAGACGGCGCATGGAGCGCGTTGGGGAGGCACACGGAGTAGTAGTCATGGATGACTACGCGCATCATCCCACTGAGGTGCGGGCGACGCTCGGCGCGGCTTCCGGGTTGGGGGCCTCGAGGGTCTGGGCGGTGTTCCAGCCACACAGGTATTCGAGGACCGCGGCGCTCGGCTCAGAGTTCGGGACCGCCTTCAGCTCGGCCGACCGTGTGGTGCTGATGGACGTTTACGGGGCGGGGGAGGCGCCGATCCCAGGAGTGTCGGGCCGCACCATCCTTGAGGCATTGCTGTCCGAGAGCCCTAGATCCCGTGTGGCCTACTTCCCGCATCGGACCGATGTGCTGCCATACCTGGCCGGGCAGGTTCGCTCGGGTGATCTCGTTCTGACGCTGGGGGCAGGCGACGTTACGGCGATGGGTCCAGAACTGATACAGCTCATCGACTCGCGTGACACCGGAGGCGCCTGAACGTGTCTGTGGATGCGCTGCGGGAACGACTCGCCAAACAGCTCTCAGGTGAGGTGAGAGCGAGCGAGCCGATGGCGAGACACACCACGTTCCGGATCGGTGGCCCCGCCGACCTCTACTGCGTCTGCGATACGCTTACCGATCTGTCGGTCTGTCTGGGGATCCTCGCCGAGGAGCGCATGCCCCATGTCGTTCTGGGGAAGGGCTCGAACGTGCTCGTCGCCGATAGAGGCTATCGCGGGGCGGTTCTCGTGCTGGGCAAGGAGTTCAGAAAGCACCGGATCGTCGGCGAGCGCATTCTGGCGGGCTCGGCCTGTATCCTCGCTGCTCTGGTGCAGGAGGCGTATTCGCAAGGCCTGTCCGGGCTGGAGTTCGCTGTGGGCATCCCCGGAACCCTCGGTGGCGCTCTCGCCATGAATGCGGGCAGCAAGGACTCCTGGATACAGGACGTGGTGGACAGGGTGACGGTCTACTCGGCGGAAGAAGGCCTCCTCTCCTTGAAGAGGGAGGACGTCAGGTGGGGCTACCGCCGAAGCGACCTCAGTACGAGGGGCGTAGTCGTGGAAGCGGCGCTGCGCGTTCGGGCCGGAGATCCTGTACGCATACGGAGATCGATGGAGTCCGTCTTCCGCACCCGCAAGAGAACGCAGCCTGTCGGTTCGCCGAGCGCCGGTAGTGTCTTCATGAACCCGCCCGACAACTCGGCTGGCCGTCTCGTCGAGGTGGCAGGACTGAAGGGTGCTACGGTGGGAGGGGCCCAGGTGTCGACGGTTCACGCAAACTTCATTGTCAACGCAGGCGGTGCGAGTGCGGCTGATGTGGCGTCGCTGGTGCGGCTGATGCGTCGAGAGGTGCGTGCGAACGCAGGCGTAGACCTCATTCCCGAGATAAGGTTCATCGGTGAGTTCGACCCCAAAGAAGCGTAGAACAGTTCGTATCCCGGCGGGTCCCGACAGGCGGGAGCCGAGGAGAGAGAGCGAGCGCCCCCCCAAGCATGCCGGGGTGGAGGCCAAGAGCTCTCGCCAGGCGCAGGGCAGTTCTGTGCGCGAGCCGTCCAAGGCGGCGGCGATGCGCATAGCGCGTGACAGGAGGAAGATCGCTCGCTTTCGCCGTCTGAGACTGCGTGCGACGGCGATGGTCGTCGCACTGATCGTGGTCGCTGGCGGCAGCGTGGCCCTGTACCGGTCGGACGTGTTCGTTGTCGAGGATACCCAGGTCGTCGGGAACGCGAGACTGACACCCGATGATGTTCGTGCAGCTGCGGCCGTGCCGACCGGCACAACGCTGCTCCGAGTGCGCGTCGGCGAGATCAAGGACAGGCTGCTAGCCAATGCCTGGGTTGCGGAGGCTTCAGTGACGAGGGACTTCCCTCACACCCTGCGACTGCGTGTCCGGGAGCGTCAGCCGGTTGCCATAGTCGACCTGGGTGGGACCAAGCTCTGGCTCATCGACGGCGAGGGGACCATGTTGGCTCAGCAAACACCTGAAACGAGCATGACCCTAGTGGCGATACGGGACATCGTGGGCCTAACTCCAACCGCTGGACGCAAGACCGACTCCGAGGAGCTGCGCAATGCCCTCGCCGTGCTGGAGGGCGTCAGCGAGGAGCTACGCCGCTCGGTGAGATCCGTGTCCGCCGCCTCTATCGAGCGGACCTCACTCATCACCAGCGATGATGTGGAGATCCTGGTCGGGCCGGCCGAGGACCTGGAGCGCAAAGATGCGATAGCGAGGCGGATCCTCGCGGAGCAACAGGGCAAGGTTGTGTACGTGAACGTACGGACGCCCGAGAGACCCACCTGGCGCGGTCTGGAATAGGGGTTGGCCGGGGAGTGGCAGATCTCTCGAGTTGATGCCCGACCGTATCGGTGCGCAGCCCCACTTATCCCGGCGGGGCGCCTTCGTCTGTACCGCTCGGCCCGGAGTGCGCGTTTGCGAGGATATCCTTGCCAAGAGGTTGCATGTAGGGTAAGGTTCGTGCAAAGATTGACGTTTCGCGCAGGGGGTCAACCTAAAGTAGAAGTTAAGGTAGCGCGTATCTGCGCAGCTCGGGGAGGCTATCATGCTCGAGACAGGTGCTAACTATCTCGCAGTGATCAAGGTTCTAGGCATCGGTGGCGGTGGTACCAATGCCGTGAATCGGATGATCGAGGCGGGGGTTAAGGGCGTCGAGTTCATCGCTGTGAACACCGACGCACAGGCCCTGCTGATGTCTGATGCGGACTACAAGGTCCACATCGGGACCAACCTCACGAAGGGTCTGGGCGCGGGTGGCGACCCGGACGTCGGCTACCAGTCAGCCGAGGAGAACCGCGGTGAGATCAAGGAGGCGCTCCAGGGCGCTGACATGGTATTCATCACCGCCGGGGAGGGCGGCGGCACGGGAACCGGTGCCGCACCAGTGATAGCCGAGATCGCTCGGGAGGAGATCGGGGCCCTCACCGTCGGTGTTGTGACGCGACCCTTCGCGTTCGAGGGCCGAAAGCGCGCACTGCAGGCTGAGGACGGCATCAAGCGGCTTCGTGAGGTCGTTGACACCCTGATCGTCATCCCCAACGACCGGCTGCTCCAGGTGGCGGAGAAGAAGACCTCCATCCTGGATGCGTTCCGTGTGGCAGACGACATCCTGCGCCAGGGTACTCAGGGGATCACTGATCTGATCACCGTGCCGGGACTCATCAACCTGGACTTCGCAGACGTGCGGACCGTAATGAAGGACGCGGGATCGGCGTTGATGGGGATAGGTATCGCCGCTGGCGACAGCCGCGCCCACGACGCTGCCAAGGCGGCCATCTCCAGCCCGCTCCTCGAGTCGAGCATCGAGGGCGCACAGGGAGTGCTGCTGAGCATCTCCGGAGGCTCGGACCTCGGCCTGTTCGAGGTGAACGAGGCCGCGGAGACGGTTGCCGCTGCGGCCAGCTCTGAGGCCAACATCATCTTCGGCGCCGTGATAGACGATTCAATGATGGACCAGATACGGGTGACCGTTATCGCCACCGGTTTCGACGGCAGGCGACGCCAGGAGGCAATGGACTTCGAGGAGCCCGCTGAATTGCCTTCGTTCGAGCCTATTCCCGAGGACGATCTGGACATTCCGGCGTTTCTCAAGCGTCAGTGATCTGAGAGCGCGCGGCGCGATCGCGCGCCGAGACGGCCTGGGCGGCGACGACGGCAACGACCTCGTCGGCGCCCAGGCCCATTTGTGTGCGCTCTGGATGCCGAGGGGCTGCTCGGCGAGCATTCCGGGAAGAAGAGGACCCGCATCTTCCGATGCGGGTCCTCGTGCACTGTGATACGTCGGCGATCCGTTCGCCTAAGGGGGAGGGGGCTCATCGTCCCCCGGCTCGTCCCTCGGCGACTCCGCATCTGGCTGCGCGGGCTCAGCTGGCTCCGCTGCCACCAGCTCCTCGGGTACCAGAGGAGCTGGTGGAGTCTGGGGTACCGCGGGAGACTCCTCCAAGAGTGGTCGCGGGACTTGCGGTGGAGGCTCCTCGTGCATGCTCGGCGGCCCGGGCGGTGCAGGCGGCGCGGTGGGCGGAGCGGTAGGCGGCATCGGCGGCCCCGACGGTGGAGGATACGTGCCCGTTGAGGGAGGCGCGACGCTACCCCTCGGAACCTTCTTGAAGATCGTGAAGTAGTAGATGAGGGCAACGATCCAGCCGAATCCGAAGAACAACCCCGCGACCAGGAGCACTACCCAAAGAGTCTTGTTGTCCGACGGGTACTCCCAGTCTTGCCGGCCTATCGAGTCCACGAGCATCCAGATGTTGAAGACCGTGATGGCTAGGGACACCAATAGGGCGACTCCCCAGCAGCACCACAGAGAGGCGAGGATCCCCCCAGCGGCCGCGTCGTCCATGTTCTGGGCGAGCGCCGGGGATGGGGCGAGGAGAAGGACGCATAGAACGGTTGCGAACATGAGAGGCTTCGAAGACCGATTCACTGAGTCACCCCCTCTCGGAACGCAGTCCGAGGCCCATAGCGATGGGTCATGTCAGAGGATAACCTAGCATCTGGCATGTCCCAAGCTGCGCCAAGGGTGATGGGGGTCACGGGTGCACACACCGGAGCTGTCGAAACGCGAGTGTGCCGGAGTCGTGGTTTGGGTGGACGAGCACCTTCTGGCGAGAATGGGCATCCTCGTCGGCTTCTCGGAGCGCACTGGCGGTGTCAGCAGGCCGCCGTTCGCGAGCCTCAACCTCTCGGCGGAGCAGGGTGACGAGCCCGTGGATGTTGACGAGAACCGGTCGAGACTCCTTGAAGCGGTCGGATTGGAGCGAGTGCGAGGAAGCCTGACCCTGGCCGACCAGGTGCACGGAGACCGCATCGAGGTCATCGATGAGCGTTCCGTTGGTAGCGGTGCCTACGATGCGGGCAAGCGTGCGCCCGTTCCCAGTACGGATGCCCTCGTCACCTCCCTCAGCGACGTTCCGCTGATGGTGCTCGTGGCCGACTGCGTACCGGTCGTACTCGTGTCGGCCGGTCGGACTCCGGCGATCGCTGTGGTCCACGCCGGCTGGCGAGGTGCTCTGGCCGGGATTGCCCGGCGGGCCGCCATCGTCTTAGCCGAGCACTCAGGGATCACCCCTGCTGAAGTGCTCGGATATATAGGTCCCCACATCGGTCCGTGCCACTACTCGGTGGATGCAGAGCGTCTATCGCGGTTCATGGATGTCTTTGGTAAGATTGCGCGGGCCGACGGCGGTCTGGACCTTGGAGCTGTCGTCCTTCGAGATCTCGTCCGTGCGGGAGTACCCGAGCGGAACGTCTTCAGGACTCATGACCGCACGGCGCATGATACCGGGAGGTTCTTCTCTTATCGTGCTGAGGGCGTCACAGGAAGACAGGCGGCTCTGGCTGCGGTCGTCGCGGGGATGTGAGGCCCGCGTGAGCCTCGGGCACCGGTGTCAGCGAGGCGGGGCACTCGCCTTCCTGGGGCTGGGCGCGCTCTTCTCGGCTGTAGCCATCACTGGATGCGGTCCCAGGGTCGGCGGTGAACACCAGCTGATCGTCACGGGATCAACGACGATACTGCCGATCGCGTCGATCGCCGCGGAGGACTTCCAGCGCGCCAATCCCGACGAGAAGGTCTTGGTCTCCGGCGTCGGTTCCTCTGCAGGGATCGAGAGCGTGAGCCAAGGTACGTCGGACATTGGGACGTCTTCTAGGGACCTGAAGCCTGAAGAGGAGGCATTCGGACTCGTCGACACCCCGATCGCTCACGATGCGATCGCGGTGATCGTCAACCCCGAGAACAGGGTCGACGGTCTCACCACCGGACAGCTCAGGGACATTTTCCGCGGGGTGTTGACGAATTGGAGTGAGGTTGGGGGGGCCGACCTGCGTATCGCGCTGGTGAATCGCGACGAGGCGTCGGGCACGCGGGAGGCCTTCCGCAAGATCGTCATGAACGACCACCCGTTCGAGCCCAGGGCGGTGATCCTGCCGGGTACCGGCCAAGTCAGATCGGTAGTAGCGCAGACCCCGGGAGCGATCGGCTACATCTCCCTCGGCTTCGTGAACAAAGAGGTCAAGGGTTTGCGGGTAGACGGGGTGGAACCCTCGCCGGATACAGTCGCCGACGGTGTCTACCCGATATCGCGGCTATTGCACTACTTTACGAAGGGCGAGCCTAGCGGATTGGCTGCAGAGTACATCGACTACGTCCTGTCAGACGAGGTTCAGCTAGGCGCTGTGACGGATGCCGGGTTCATCCCCATCACCGCAAGGGGCACGTTCGGCGGAGCCGAAGCCGATGAGTAGTGCGAAACCCGAGACTCCTCCTGTTGAACCGGGTCATCCCGGAGTTACCCCTGGTGGCACCGCGCTCGTCGACACTGGGCTCAAGCTCACATCGAGGGCAACCTACGCCAAGGAAGGTGCCTTTCGCCTGCTATTCCTGCTATGCGCGACCGTAGCCGTAGCGGGCGTGGCCCTCATAGTCATCTTCGTAGGTCTTCGCGGCTGGCCGGCGTTTGCCGAGCACGGACGGTCTTTCCTGCTCTCGCAGGTGTGGGAGCCGACCGCCGGGGACTTCGGCGTCATGCCGCTTCTGCTCGGGTCCATCGCCGTGACTGCGGGAGCTCTGCTGCTCGGCGCACCGCTGGCCGTCGGCACCGCCGTTTTCTTGTCCGAGATCGCGTCGAGTCGCATGAGGCGGATCGTGAGGCCGGCGGTGGAGCTGCTGGCTGGGATACCCTCGGTCATCTACGGCTTCTTCGGCCTGGTCGTACTCGTTCCACTGGTCGGCCGATTCACGGACGGGATGGGCTTTGGGCCTGCGACGGCCGCGATCATCTTGGCGATCATGGTGGTTCCCACTATCGCGACCCTCACCGAGGATGCGCTCGGCAGCGTCCATCCCGGCATCCGGGAGGCGTCCTACGGCATGGGTGCCACGACCTGGCAGACGATATGGAGGATCCTGCTGCCCGCTGCGAAAGTGGGCATCATCGACGCGGTGATACTGGGGATGGGGAGGGCGATCGGTGAGACCATGGCCGTCCTGATGGTGGTCGGGAACGCGGGCCTTCCGCCCACAGGTCTGGCCGAGCCGATGTCCACCATGACGAGCCAGATCGTAATGGGTATGTCGTACGCTTCGGGTGCGCATCGCACCGCGCTGTTCGGACTGGCGGTCATCCTGTTCGCGTTCTCCATGGGCCTGGTTGCCATGGTTCGGCTGGTCTCCCGGCTCGGGGGAGCTTCGCGATGATGGACAAGCGCGCAACGAATGCGGTGGCGATCGGCGCGCTCTGGGTAGCTGCGGGCGCGACGGTAGCGGTTCTGGGTGCGCTCATCGCCTACGTGTTCATCAACGGCATCAGTGAACTCTCGCCGGCATTCATCTTCACGTGGCCCAGAGGGGTCAATGCCGAAGGGGGCATATGGCCCACGATAGTGTCGTCCGCTTACGTGACCGCGCTTGCGATGCTGCTGGTGACGCCCATCGCAGTCTTGGCCGCTGTCTACCTCGCCGAATACGCCGTGCAAGGGCGGCTCGTGCGCCTCATCCGCTTCGCGGCGGACAGTCTAGCTTCGGTTCCGTCGATCGTAATGGGGCTTTTCGGGCTGGCCCTGTTCGTCGAGGCGATCGGCATAGGCTTCTCGATGTTGTCGGCGGCGCTAGCGCTGGCCTTCCTGATGCTCCCGATAGTGATGCGAACGACCGAGGAGGCCATCCGCGCCGTTCCCCGCTTCATCAGGTGGGGGAGCTACGGTCTGGGCGCCACGAAGTGGCAAACCGTCAGCAGAGTTGTCCTGCCGGCGGCGACGCCACGCATTCTCACGGGCATAATCCTGGCTACCGGAAGGGCCGTCGGTGAGACGGCGGTCGTGATCTACACGATGGGTCAGGCGATCAACCTGCCCCTATCCCCGATGGATTCCGGCAGGCCAATGACCGTCCACCTCTACCTGCTGGCTTCGGACGGCATAAACCTCCCGGCCGCGTACGGCACGGCCCTGCTGCTAATGGTGATGATATTGTTCTTCAACCTCGGCGCTCGCTGGATCTCGCGCAGGAGCAGGAGGATGCAGGGATGACGGAGGCGACCGCTTTGCCGACTTCTAGCCAGTCCCAGATGACCGCTGCAGGTTCCGACAAAGTGACGGTGAAGAACCTCGACTTCTGGTACGGGGACTTCCACGCGCTCACGGGTATCACTGTCGGTATCGCCGCCAAGTCGGTCACAGCGTTTATCGGCCCATCGGGGTGCGGGAAGTCGACGTTCCTACGTTGCCTGAATCGCATGAACGACCTCATACCCGAGACGAGAGTCGAGGGTTCGGTCCGCATGGACGGCGTGGATATCTACGCGCCAGGAGTGCATCCGGTAGACCTCCGCAGGCGGGTGGGGATGGTATTCCAGCAACCCAACCCGTTCCCGATGTCCATATACGACAACGTCGCATATGGCCCGCGGCTGCACGGGGTGCGTCGGCGGGCGGAACTCGATGAGATCGTCGAGAAGGCCCTGGTGCGAGCCAACCTCTGGAAGGAAGTCAAGGACATCCTCGACAAAGGAGGGCTCACGCTGTCGGGTGGACAGCAACAGCGGCTGTGTATCGCCCGTGTGCTCGCTGTTCAGCCCGAAGTTGTGCTCATGGACGAGCCGTGCTCGGCGATCGACCCAACGTCCGTGCTGAAGATCGAGGACCTGATGGCCGAGATCAAGAGCCGCTACACCATCGTGATCGTGACCCACAACATGCAGCAGGCAGCTAGGGTGAGCGACCAGACAGCCTTCTTCCTGCAAGAGGAGATAGGTCGGGCGGCTGAACTGGTAGAGTTCGGCCGGACCGCGGAGATATTCACAAGCCCGAAGGACAAGCGGACAGAGGACTACATCACGGGCCGATTCGGCTAGAGCGCGCCGTGGTAGTCCTCACCGCTGGATCGGGTTCGTCGATGGCCACTAGCGGCGGGAACGTATAATCGAGTCGAGTTCTTCGCCCCAAGAGGAGTGAGGCAGGAGAATGCGCGAGGGATTTCGCAGGGAGCTCGAGCAGCTTAGAGCAGAGGTCGTCTCCATCGGACGAACGGTCTGCGGCAGGACGAAGGAGGCTGTGGCGGCACTAGTCGAGGGCGACGTGGAACTGGCCGCCGCCGTCATCGCAGGCGACGATGAGATCGACCGTCGCTGCTTGGCGGTCGAGGAGCACTCGCTCGAGGTGATCGCGACGCAGTTCCCAGTAGCCCGGGACTTGAGGTTGCTGCATTCGCTGATGTTCGTCGCCATGCACTTGGAGCGAATGGGAGACCTTGCTCTGAATATCGCCAAGGCCGCCGAGCGGACGGCTTCCAGAACAGGGCCGCAGACGCTGTACGACCTGATCCAAGCTCAGGGTAACCTCGTACACAGGGTGCTCGACGCGATGCTCGAGGCGCTCGAGAAGTCTGACGTCGGGCTGGCGCGCAAGCTGTCTGAGCTCGACGAGCCCATCGATCACCTGTTCAAGCAGTTCTTCCGTGAGCTAGCGCGACTGCATGAGGAAGAGGAGATCGAGTGGGCCTCGTCGATGGTGCTGGCTGCGAGATACCTTGAGCGCATCGCGGACAACGCAGTAGATATCGGCGAGCGGATCGCCTATCTGGTGACGGGCGAGTTCGAGGGTTTCGCAGCCGACGAGGAATGAGTGCCCGATGAGCGCGATCGCCGAGAGGTACGAGGCGGTGCGCAGGCAGGCTCGGGACGCTGCGGATCGCGCGGGCCAGGATCCCGATGCCGTCACCGTCGTGGCTGTCACCAAGACCGTGGGCGTCCGCGAAGTCGGAAACGCCATCTCGGCGGGCTGTGAGGACTTCGGCGAGAACAGAGTTCAGGAGTTCCTCGGCAAGTACGGGCTCTTCCCCCAGGTTCGCTGGCATTTCGTCGGGACGCTCCAGACGAACAAGGTCAAGGATGTCGTGGGTCGCGCGCACCTGATACACTCCGTCGACTCATTGCGCCTCCTGGAGCACGTGGAACTCCGCGCCAGGGATGCCGGAGTCGTGCAGAGCGTGCTGCTGCAGGTCAACGTCTCCGGGGAGGCATCCAAACACGGGTTCGCTCCACACGAGGTTGAGGGCGCAATACGCCTCGCCGCCGACCTGCCTCACGTGCAGGTCAAGGGCATGATGACTATGGCGCCGCTCGGCAGACCCGAGGGTGCAAGGCCCGTCTTTCGCGCTCTGCGTGAGCTGCGGGATGACCTCGGCGCGAGACTGCCCGATAGGGTAGAGTTAGCTGAGCTGTCGATGGGGATGACCAACGACTTCACTGTTGCTGTGGAGGAGGGGGCGACCATCGTCCGCGTAGGACGAGCGATCTTCGGACGGTAGGCTGCAGGGGCTAGGCTAGGGAGACAAGACGTGAGCCTCTGGGATTCCATCAAGTCACGGCTCGGTCTCGAGGATGAGTACGACTACGACTACGAAGACGAGGACGAACGCTTTGAGGATCGCCGACGGGAGAGCGGACCCTACTCCGAGCCGCTCTCTGTGAAGCGCGTCAACAGGCAGCCCGACATCGAGCGCGCCAGGGACATGGCCCGAAATGTCGCGCACATCACGTCAGTCGAGAGTCCTCAGCTCAAGATGTTCATCGCCGAGCCCCGTACCTTCGGCGAGGCTCAGTCGATAGCGGATCGCTTCAAGCAGGACATGCCGGTGATACTGAACCTCACCGCGACCGATCCCGAACTCGCGAAGCGCATCCTCGACTTCGCCTCGGGTTTGACCTACGGACTGGGCGGTGGGCTTCAGAAGGTTTCCGAGCGGGTGTTCATGCTGACGCCTGCGAACGTGGACGTTTCGGCAGCCGATCGGCGACGTCTGCGTGACAAGGGCCTGTTCACGATCGACGCCTAGGCGGAGCCGACAGGGACGGGGATATGGGTGAGCGAGCGCGCTTGGCCGTTATCGGCGGCGGCCGCATGGGAAGGGCGATAGCCGAAGGGCTGCTGGCCAGCGGCGCGTACTCGTCGTCTGAGCTTGTCGTGGCCGAGCCCGACAGCGCCACGGCCGCTGAGCTGTCGGCCGGGCTGGGGGTGGAGTGCCTCCCCGATGCAGCTGCGGTTGCCGGTGGCGCCGACACGGTTATCCTCGCTGTCAAACCTCAGGTGATCGACGATGTCGCACGGAGCATCTCTCCGGCGCTGCGCGAGCATTCCCTGGTGATCTCGATCGCGGCAGGTGTCTCCTGCGCGAGACTCGAGTCTCTGCTGCCGCCCGGAACCGCTGTCGTTCGGGTCATGCCTAACACTCCCGCGATGGTTGGGCAGGCGATGAGTGTAGTGAGCGGTGGGCAGGAGGCTTCCGCTGCTGATGTCGAGAGGACGCGGGAGCTCTTCGGGCACCTCGGGAAGGCTGTGGTGCTCGAGGAGCGTCATCAGGACACGGCGACGGCGATCTCGGGATCTGGACCCGCATACGTGGCGCTGTTCGTGGACGCGCTGGCTCGAGCTGGCGTTCGGCATGGTCTGACTCGGGAAGCTGCGCAGACGCTGGCCGTGCAGACGCTCAAGGGGACAGCGGAGCTGCTGGAGCGCACCGGCCAGCATCCCGAGCAACTGGTAGATACGGTATCGAGCCCGGGAGGCACCACCGCCGCGGCGACCGAGGCCCTGGAGGGGCGCGGGTTTCGCTCGGCGATCTTCGCGGCGGTGTCCGCGGCAGTAGGTCGGGCGAAGGAGCTGGCCGGCTGATGTTCTCGGCGATCGCGCTGGTAAACAGCCTGGTCAAGTTCTACTCGCTCCTGATCCTGGTGTACGTGCTGCTGTCCTGGTTTCCGGCGAGCGGGGTCGTTCATGACGTGAGGAGGGTCTTGGCGAGCGTCTGTGAGCCGTACATCGGTCTCTTCCGTCGCATAGTTCCCGGGGCGTCGCTGGGCGGAGCGGGCATCGATTTCTCGCCGCTCGTCGCCTATCTTGTGCTTGTGTTCATTATCCAGCCGGTGCTGATCCGGATACTGGCCGCAGCCGGTCTGGGCTGAGTGGGAGAGAGGAACGAGAGGCGATGAAGCTTACGCCACTGGACATCCATCACAAGGAGTTCCGCCGCTCTGTTCGCGGGTACAGCGAGTCGGAGGTTGACCGCTTCCTTGATGACGTAGCGGACGAGCTCGAACGCCTCTTCAAGGAGAACATCGACCTCTCTGAGAAGCTCGAATCAGCCGAGGAGCGCGTTCGCTCCTACGAGGACATGGAGCGCACGCTACACAACACCATGCTCGCTGCACAGAAGTCCGCTGAAGACATCGTGCAGAAGGCCCAGGAGGAGGCGAACACCCTCTTGCGCGACGCTGAGGTGAAGGCGAAGGAGATCATCCATGAGGCGCTGACGCAAAAGCAGCGCATCGGAGGCGAGCTGCTCCGTATCAAGCGGGCCGAAGAGGACTTCCGCGCTCGTTTCCGCGAGATGCTCGGCGCATATGAAGGCCAGCTCACGGAGATCCCGCTGCCCTCGGACGTGCAGATACTCTTCGCCGAGACGACCGAGGGTCCGATCGGCGGGGTCGTCGTGTCCGAAGAAGCCGGGCCGGTCGGAGCTGAGGGCGGAGAGGTCCTCAGTGCGGAGAGTGCTGTAGAGGCCGGGGACCTCTTCGAGATACCCGAGTCGGCCGAGGTCGCCGAGGCAATCCCGTCCGCCGAGGTCGCCGACTCACCAGTGCTCGAGGAGGCGGGCGCAGGTGAGGAGCAGTCGGATGTTCGGGCAGCCGATGAGGGTTCACAGCCGCAACAGGCTCTCTACGAGGTTCTGACGCCCACGGAGGGTGACGCAGCGGAGAGCGGCTTCGTCTCCAGCGTGCAGCTCGGCGAGCTTGATGCACCTGAACTCGCCGAGGAGGAGCCCATCTACGAGGAGCCGCGCGAGTTCGACTCGTCGGCCTTCGCGGATCTTGGTGAGCGAGATGACGACGTGGACATCGAGGAGATCGAGTAGTCTCGTAAGACCGGCGCG
>CAZWGV010000004.1:50333-58200 GCA_964633595.1 uncultured Coriobacteriaceae bacterium
CGGCGCGCGCGAGAGCATCGAAGGCTGGGAAGGCGATGAGCTGAATGTCCGTGTCAGTGCTCCTCCTGTTGGTGAAAAGGCGAACGACGCGGTGTGTCGTCTGCTCGCACAGCAGCTGGGCGCTCCGGCGAGCGCTGTCCGTGTCGCCAGGGGAGCCTCCTCCCGACACAAGCTGATCGAGATCGCCGGGGTAGAGGACGAGAACGTGGAGACCGCCACGCGCCGTCCGCCCGCAGATGAGTCCTGTCCAGGCAGCTCGCTGTTTCTTGACCGTGCCGCCCGGGCTGCGTTAGCGTTGTCGAACGCCGTCAGGGAAGGGGCGGCAGAATAGAGGACAAAGCCCCGACGGGGACGGGCAGGCGCGAAACAGGCCTTCGAGCGAGCGGGAACAGGTGCAAGCCCGCGGCCACCGTACGCGACCGAGATCACCCCAGAGCGGCGGACCGAGCGGCGAGGGTGCCGGGTAGACTCCGACGGGTGCTCCCGTTACAGGGCGACCGAGTGGTGTGCGGCATGTCGACTGACGCACGCAAGTTGGGTGGTACCACGGAGCGGTGATGCGCGCTTCGTCCCGGCAGGGGCGGAGCGCTTTCTTGTTGGCTCCGGACGTCCCACCGACCGAGAGCCGAGTTTGGAAGGACTGACACACATGGAGACCGAGCGCGACTATCGGGCGACTATGAACCTCCCTCGCACCGACTTCCCGATGCGGGCCGACCTGGCTCGCCGGGAACCCGAGTGGTCGGAGTTCTGGGACCGCATTGACGTCTACCGCCGCTCGCTTGAGGTCAATGAGGACGGTCCCGTCTTCATACTCCACGACGGCCCGCCGTACGCCAACGGACACATCCATATGGGTACCGCGTTCAATAAGGTCTTCAAGGACCTCATCGTCAAGTACAAGACGATGAGGGGATTCTGGTCGCCCTACGTGCCCGGATGGGACTGCCATGGGCAGCCCATCGAGCACCAGGTGGAGAAGGAGCTCGGTCCGGAACGCATGCGTACTGTCTCGCAGGCTGAGCTGCGCAAGCTCTGCCGCGAGTATGCCCTGCGCTTTGTCGATGTCCAGGCTGGCGAGTTCAGGCGCCTCGGGGTGCGCGGCGACTTCGAGCAGCCGTACCTCACTCTGGATCCGGCGTACGAAGCTGGCAACGTCCGGGTCTTCGCCGAGATGCATCGGCGCGGAATGGTGTACCGGGGCCGCAAGCCGATCCACTGGTGCGTGAGGTGCAAGACCGCCCTGGCCGAGGCGGAGATCGAGTACTCGGACGAGAAGAGCGACAGCATCTACGTGAGATTCCGCCTCGCTGAGGTACCGAGCGCGTGGTCTGGCGCCGGGAAGCCCGCGAGTGTGCTCATCTGGACCACGACGCCGTGGACTCTTCCGGCCAACGTCGCTGTCACTCTCGCCGAGCACGCCGAGTACGTTGGGATCGATATCGGGGACGAGAATGTGATCGTCGCTGAACCGCTCGCGGAGCGTGTGGCCGAAGTCGCTGGGTGGGAGGATCGTCCGCTGGTTGCTGACTTGGACGGCAGTCCTCTCCGCGTCCGCGGCGGCCAGCTCGCGGGTGGGAGGTACGCTCATCCGATCCATGACGGTGCTGAGGGGATGATCATCACCGGTGAGCACGTCGATCTCAGCACGGGCACGGGTGCGGTGCATACGGCACCCGGTCATGGTGAGGAGGACTACCTCGTAGGAGCCAGGCACGGACTACCGATGCCGATGCCCGTCGACTCCGACGGGGTCTTCGACGAAGGCGGCGGGCCGTTCGCGGGCCTGAAGGTCGATGACGCCAATCCGCGGATCGTGGAGTATTTGCGTGATAGGGGGCTGCTTGCCGCCGCCGGCGTCACTACCCACAGCTACCCCCACTGCTGGCGGTGCAAGCGACCTGTGATCTTCCGGGCAACGGAGCAGTGGTTCGTAGCCATGGACCGCGCGGCCGAGAGCACCCGCCCGCTCCGTGAAGCGGCGCTCGCCGCAATCGAGTCTGTCGAGTGGATACCTGGTTGGTCCGTCAACCGTATCTCATCGATGGTCACGGACAGACCGGACTGGTGCGTCTCCCGCCAGAGGGCATGGGGGGTGCCGATACCGGTCTTCGCGTGCGCGGGCTGTGGTGAGAGCGTGGTGACAGAGGAGACCTTCGCTGCCGTCGAGAAGCTCTTCGCCGTTGAGGGGGCGGACGCGTGGTTCACGCGCGATCCGGCGGAGTACTTGCCGGAGGGCATCACATGTCCGGCGTGTGGCAGCTCCGAGCTCGTGCCGGAGAGGGACATCCTGGATGTCTGGTTCGAGTCAGGCGTGTCGCACACCAGCGTCCTGGACGCGAGGGAGGAGCTGCGCAGACCAGCCGAACTCTATCTTGAAGGCTCCGATCAGCATCGGGGATGGTTCCAGTCGGCGCTGCTCACTTCGGTGGGCGCCTTCGACAGCGCGCCTTTCAAATCGGTTCTGACCCACGGCTTCATAGTGGATGGCGATGGACGGAAGATGTCGAAGTCGCTGGGCAACGTTATCTCGCCTCTGGATGTGGTGGCACGTTCGGGTGCGGATATCATCCGGCTGTGGGCCGTCTCAGCCGACTACTCGCAGGACATATCGGTGTCCGATGAGATACTCGAGCGCACCAGCGAGGCCTACAGGCGCATCCGCAATACCTTCCGGTTCCTCCTCGGCAACCTCTACGACTTCGAGCCGACCGACGCTGTTGCCTGGGAGGACATGGAGAAGCTGGACCGCTTCGCGTTGGTCACGCTGGCGGATCTTGTCGAGCGAGTCACGCGAGCCTACGACGAGTGGAGGTTCCACCTGGTCTTCCACTCGGTGCACGGCTACTGCGTGACCGAGCTCTCCTCCTTCTACCTTGATGTGCTCAAGGACCGCCTGTACTCCGAGGCGCCCAACTCCCGCGCTCGCAGGAGCGCCCAGACGGTGCTGGCCGAGCTGTTGGCCGCGCTGGTTCGGATCCTGGCTCCGGTGCTGACGTTCACCACCGAGGAAGTCTGGCAGGTAATGCCCGAGCCGTTGCGGGACATCGAGAGCGTCCAGTTGGCGGGGTGGCCCAAGGTCGAGGTGCCCTCCGAGGAGGCCGAGGGTCTCCGCGTCCGATGGGCGGTCGTGCTGTCCGTACGAGAGGAGGTTCTCGCCGAGCTGGAAAGAATGCGGCTTGCCAAGACACTCACCAAGAGCCAGGAAGCGTCCGTTGAGATCGCGGCTGGAGGAGAGGTGGCTGCTGCTCTCCAAGAAGTGGGAGAGAAGGCTCTGGCCGAGGCGCTCATCGTGTCGTCAGTCGCCCTTTCGGTTGCCGACGACGCTAGGGAAGATATCGAGATACGGGTGCGGGTGGCCAGTGTGCCGCGATGCCCTCGCTGCTGGAATCACCGTGCCGACATCGGGGCGGACGCCGCGGAGCCGGGTGTGTGCTCGCGGTGTGCGGACGTTCTCTCGGGGGTCTGAGGTGGTCTAGATGAGTTTGTGCTGCCCGTGAGTGGTATAATCAGTGACAGGAAACGCTGGCGCCCGGGCTCCCGGGCGCTTCAGGATATCCCCAAAGCCATCGGAGGCGCGCGTCGTGGACGAACAGAGCCTTGACGGCATCCGCGAGCACCTAGAGGTGGAGCGGGACAGACTACGCGGGGAGATCGCGGAGTTCGAGGCCAACGACCGTGAAGCTCTCTCCGAGGCCAGCGGAGAGAACAACTACCGGGATCACATGGCCGATCAAGGCTCTGCTACCTTCGCGCGCGAGCTTGACATGACGCTCGAGGAGAACGCCCGAGAGGTGCTCCGTCAGATCGAGCGGGCGTTGGAGCGCCTCGAGAGCGGGGAGTACGGAGTGTGCATCCGCTGCGGAAAGGCCATCGATGTCTCCCGCCTCGAAGCTATCCCCACTGCGGATCTATGCATCACATGCAAGGAATGGGAAGAGACGCACTGAGCGGGCGTGCGACCCCGGCTCTTCTCGCTGTGTCCTCGATCGTACTGGTCGTCGATCAGGTGACCAAGGCGTTGGTGCGCGAGTTCATCCCTGCGGGCGGCACCGCTGCCGGTACATCGGCGGACATCGTGCTCCTGCCCGGCGTTCTCACCCTCACGCACGTGCGCAACACAGGCGCTGCGTTCGGGATGCTCGCGGGGAGCCAACCCCTCTTCATCGCCGTGGGAGCAGTGGTGGTACTCACGATCGCAGCCTACTGGTGGCGAGCCGCCTCGCACGATCTCCTCGAAGCTGGTGCCCTGGGCCTTGTGGCGGGTGGGGCTCTGGGCAACCTGATAGACAGAGTAGCCAATGGGCGTGTCACGGACTTCGTGGACGTGCACATCTGGCCGGTCTTCAACGTTGCGGACTCTGCAGTGGTGGTGGGTACCGCGCTGCTCCTCCTTCATCTCTGGCTGCGCGTTCGCAGCCAAGCCTCGAAAGATGAGGACGAGCACGAGGAGGCGCGCGATTCGTGACCGGCGAGCCGCGCATCGTGGAGCTGGCAGTCCAGGCCGGTGACGCTGGTCTTAGGCTCGACAAGCTACTGGCCGAGGAGGGCTCCATCAGCAGCCGCTCGGCGGCGCAACGACTGATCGACGCCGGACTCGTCCAGGTCAACGGAGTCGTGGCCGCGAAGAACCGGGTCGTTCGGGCAGGCGACGATGTACTGGTGCAGATCCCTCACGATGACGTGCCGGATCTGATACCCGAGCCGATGGATCTGGACGTTCGCTTCGAGGACGAGCATCTGCTGGTCTTGTGCAAACCGGCAGGCCTGGTGGTGCATCCGGCAGAGGGCCACTGGACGGGGACTCTCGTGCACGGACTTCTCGCCCACAGCGACGACCTTGGTTCGCTTGCCGGAGAGGATCGCCCCGGCATAGTCCACAGACTGGACAAAGACACGTCCGGATTGATGATGGTGGCTAAGGACGACATCACCCAGGCCGCCCTGTCCGACGCCATCAAGGTCCGAGATGTGGATCGGCGCTACGCCGCACTCGTACACGGCCATATCGCGCCCGATTCCGGCATCGTAGACGCTCCGCTCGGCAGGCACCCCAAAGACCGTATGCGCATCGCCGTGAGCGACAGTCCCAGCGCACGGCAGGCTGTCACGACGTTCAGGGTGCTGGAGAGGTTCGAGCCCGGCCGGGCGGACGAGGGTTACACACTTATCGAGTGCAAGCTGTACACAGGACGCACCCACCAGATACGCGTTCACATGACGTACATAAGGCACGCGGTTGTGGGCGATCAGCTGTACGGAAGGCGTCAGCAGCGGGCGGATCTAGGTTTGGGACGACAGTTCTTGCACGCCTACCGGCTTGCGTTCACCCATCCGATCACGGGTGAGCCTATCGGCCTGGTCGCGCCTCTTCCCGCCGAACTCCGCGAGGCGTTGGAGTCGCTGGCTGATCGCTCGCTGGGCGCGACGGACGAGGGTGTGGGCGTGATCGAGGAGCTCCTGGGGACCCTCGGCCAGGCGTGAGTTCGACCACGTCATCTACACGCCACGACCCGCTGGACAACATCGCTGCATGGTACGCTCAACCTGAGGAGGTCCGTCATGTCACAGACGCAACGGATCCTGCTGGTAGAGGATGAGAAGACGATCCGGGAGGCGGTCGAGGCCTACCTGGAGCGCGAAGGCTTCTGGGTGACCGCCGCGGGGGACGGCGAGGGCGCTCTCGAGGCAGCGCGGAAGACGCACTTCGACCTTGTGGTTCTCGACCTCATGCTGCCCAAGCTCTCCGGAGAGGAAGTCTGTCGGCAGCTCCGTGACTCTTCAGACATCCCGATCATCATGCTCACGGCCAAGGGATCCGAGGAGGAGCGCGTAGCCGGATTGGAGCTCGGTGCCGACGACTACCTAGTGAAGCCATTCAGTCCGCGCGAGCTTGTGGCGCGCGTCCGCGCTCTGCTGCGCAGAGCCCATCCTGACACCGAGCCGCAGCGTGCCCGCGTCGAGTACGGGCCGCTGGTAGTAGACCTGGCGGGTCACAGGGTCTACTTGGACGACGCCGAGGTCGAGCTGACGGCGAGCGAGTACAAGCTCCTTGTGACGCTGTCGCGCTACCCCGGTCGCGTGTACTCCAGGATGGAGCTGGTGGAGAAGGTCCTCGGCTATGACTTCGAGGGCTACGAGCGTGCGATAGACTCGCACGTGAAGAACTTGCGCGCAAAGCTGGACGATGACCCCAAGGAGCCCCGCTTCATCCACACCGTCTTCGGTGTCGGGTATCGCTTCGAGGCGCCAGCCGAGGAGGGAGGCGCCGGGCGATGAGCCGCGGCGGGCTCGGCCTGCGCCTGGCGTTCGCCTTTGCGGCGGTCGCTGCGCTTACCGCGCTCCTTTCCGCGTTGCTGCTGTGGGCTACTTGGGAGCGCGATTTCGTTCGCTACGTCCGAGAAGGGCTGCAGGAACGCGCGGATGATGCCGCCGGCGTAATGGCCGGCTTCTACACGCAGTCGGGTGGGACGTGGGACCCCCTGCGCTTCGTGGACCTAAGCCACGTGGGCATGGTGAGCACGGGCTTTCGCATCTCGGTGTTTGATGAGCGTGGGACGCTGGTCGCCGACAGCATAGGTCTTCCCGGGAGTCACTCGGGAGTGGGACCTGGCCAGACGCCCTCTCAGGAGGAGCTTGAGAGGATGGGCGGAGGGATCACGGCGGCGGCGCCCGTGGCAGTTGATGGTCGAGTGGTAGGCGAGGTGAGGGTCTCTACGCTCACTGGCAGCGGAGCGCTCACGCAACGAGACGTCGAGTTCCGACGAGCGTCGCTGCAAGGGCTTCTTGTTGCCGCGCTACTGGCTGTCGCCGCGGCCACGGTGGCGGGAGTGATGGTGGCCAGGGGCGTAGTGCGTCCCATCAACCTGGTCACCGAAGTCGCCTCGAGATTGCGCTCCGGGGAGCGGCAGGCGCGCACTGAGATGCAGGGCAAAGACGCCATCAGCCAGCTCGGCATGACATTCGATCAGATGGCTGAGTCGATCGAGGCTGACCGAGAATTCGAGCGCAGGCTGACCGCCGACGTAGCCCACGAACTGCGGACCCCCCTGCAGGCGATACAGGCCACAGTCGAGGCGATGCAAGACGGGGTGTTGCCCGCGGATGTAGAACGTCTGGGAGCGGTGGCCGACGAGACGGTCAGGCTGGCTCGGCTAGCGGACAGCATCCTGGAACTCGCGCGGCTCGAGCGCGGCAGTGTCGAATTCCGGATGCAGCCCCTCGATCTTGCCGAGCCGGTCCGGGCGTCGGTGGAGTCACATCGGGCCCTCGTGGAATCCTGCGGCTTGACCCTTCAGACAGACCTGGCGGGCGGGGTTTGGATCCGTGGGGACCGCGATCGCCTGCAGCAAGCCGTGGGGAATCTCCTGTCAAATGCCGCTCGGTACACATCATCTGGAGGGGACGTCAGCGTTAGGATGCGTGCTGTGGACGGGGAAGCGTCAGTCTCCGTGCAAGACACCGGGATCGGGATCTCCTCGGAGGATCTCGGGAGAGTGTTCGCTAGGTTCTGGCGAGCGGATCTTGCGCGGACGCGATCGAGGGGCGGTGTGGGGATCGGGCTCTCCGTGGTCAAGGAGATAGTTGAGCGACACTCCGGACGGATGTCCGTCCAGTCCACCGAGGGTGCGGGATCTACGTTCACGATGCACCTGCCGTTGCTCGGATCGGGCACTATTCGGCCGGGCGACCCACGGGTGACTGCCGGGCAGTGGACTGGATCGAGTGGCTCTGACTCGTAGCGCGCTCGCGTACTTGAACGCGAGGCGGTTGCGCCTTAGGATGATGTACCGCCGCGAGAGCGGCTCTTCGCGGGCTGTGGCGCAGCTTGGTAGCGCACTTGACTGGGGGTCAAGGGGTCGCAGGT
>CAZWGV010000005.1:0-4690 GCA_964633595.1 uncultured Coriobacteriaceae bacterium
CGCGGGCGGGCCCTCAAGGGACAAAACAATCGCCCCCTGAAGTCCCTGTCCGACATGCAGAAGGGGAAGCAGGGCCGCTTCCGCCAGAATCTGCTCGGCAAGCGGGTGGATTACTCGGGCCGCTCGGTGATCGTGGTGGGACCCGAGCTGAAACTGCACCAGTGCGGTCTGCCCAAGGCGATGGCTCTCGAGCTGTTCAAGCCGTTCGTCATGAAGCGGCTGGTCGACCTCGACTACGCGCAGAACGTGAAGAGCGCGAAGCGGCTGGTGGACAGGGCGAAGTCGGTGGTCTGGGACGTGCTCGACGAGGTCATCAGCGAGCATCCTGTACTGCTCAACCGGGCACCCACGCTCCATCGCCTCGGCATCCAGGCATTCGAGCCCGTGCTCGTGGAGGGCAAGGCCATCCGGATCCACCCCCTCGTCTGCACGGCGTTCAATGCGGACTTCGACGGTGATCAGATGGCAGTGCACCTTCCGCTCTCAGCCGAGGCGCAGGCCGAGGCGCGCGTCCTGATGCTGTCGAGCAACAACATCAAGTCGCCGGCGCACGGTCGGCCACTCGCCGTACCGACTCAGGACATGGTGATCGGTCTCTACTACCTGACAGCGGCGAGAGAGGGGATGCCCGGCGAGGGGCAGGCCTTCCTCAGCTTGGGCGATGCAGTCCTCGCGTACGACAACAGGCTTATCGATCTGCAGGCGACCATCCAGGTGAGGCTGGACGGCGACATCGTCGAGGAGTCGCTAGATGAGGAGGGGAAGACCGTCTCGCAGGCCCGCAAGGCCAGCGAGCGGATCTCCACCACGGTCGGCCGGATCACGTTCAACAGATCTCTGCCCGAGGACTACCCCTACATAAACCACGAGGTGGACAAGAAGGGCGTTGCCAGGATCGTCGAGGAGTGCAGCGAGCGGTATTCGACCATGCAGATGGCGCGGATCCTCGACGAGCTGAAGCGGCTCGGCTTCCACTACGCGACGCGAGCGGGCGTGACGGTTTCGGTCTGGGACGCGATTATCCCTCCCGACAAGGAAGAGCTACTGGCTGGAGCCGACGGCGAGGTCAAGGCGGTGGAGACTCAGTACGACCGCGGTCTCATCACCTCGGGTGAGAGGCACCGCAAGATCGTTGAGATCTGGACGCGTGCCACTGACCGCGTCGGCGATTCGATGGCGAATCACTTCGATCGGTTCAACCCGATCTACATGATGGCGTCCTCGGGAGCCCGAGGTAACATCAAGCAGATCCGTCAGCTGGCGGCGATGCGCGGGCTCATGACCAAGCCGGTCAAGATCTCCGAGAAGGAACTGGCGCTCAACCCCTACATGGAGATCATGGACCGCCCGATCAAGTCGAACTTCCGTGAAGGACTCTCGCCACTCGAGTACTTCGTATCGGCGAACGGAGCTCGCAAGGGGCTCGCGGATACGGCTCTTCGGACCGCCGACTCCGGCTACCTGACCCGAAGGCTGGTCGATGTAGCGCAAGACGTCATCGTCCGTGAGGCAGATTGCGGTACCGACGAGGGTTTGTCATACGCGATCTGGGATGCCGACGAAGACCGGGTCGATCACGACTTGGTGGGCAGATATGTTCTCGACGCCGTCGTCGATCCCAAGACCGGTGAGGTCCTGAAGGAAGCCAGCACCTCCATCGAGAGCATGGCCGAGGTCGATACCATCTACGACAAGCTGAAGAAGGGCACTTCGGGCGAGCCGCACATAACGGTTCGAACCGTGATGACCTGCCACTCAAGGTACGGCGTGTGCCAGAAGTGCTACGGATGGGATCTCGCCAGCGGTGCAACTGTCGAAATCGGCACGGCTGTGGGCATCATCGCCGCGCAGTCGATCGGTGAGCCGGGCACGCAGCTCACCATGCGCACGTTCCACACGGGAGGCGTCGCAGGCGGCGCCATCACGCAGGGCCTTCCTCGCGTGACCGAGGTGTTCGAGGCTCGCAAGCCAACCGTTGTCTACAGAGGGATGAAGTACGGCGACTGGGTGTCACCGATCCACGGGACGATCCGCGTGAAGCCCTCGAAGAAGGTCGAGCACTCCTACGAGGTGAAGATCACCCCGGATATCATCGCTGAGCTGAAGCTGCCGCGAGACATCGCTGCGGATGACGTCGAACCCGCGCTTCGCTCCCTCGAGAAGGCGTTCACGAAGAAGAAGAAGAAGGCCACTGTTTGGGTAATCGAGACGGCAAGGGGTCCGAAGGCTCTGTCTGTGCGGGTCGATGGTGGATACATCGTGGCTGATGACAGGACAGGCAAGGAGAAGGACATCTCGCCTGCCGTTGCCACCGCTATGATCGAGGCCGTCCTGGCGGATGTGGGTGTCGAGCATAGAGTGGTCGTCTACAAGGACGACAAGGACGCGAGCGGCAAGCGTTTCGAGACGCAGGAGCTCACTCAGACTCTGACCGCCCAGGAGCTCGAGGAGTCCGACATCAAGGAAGACGAGAGAGTGACGCCAGGCACGGTTCTTCGCCGCGGCGGCGTCCAGAACCCTCACATGATGCTGCTCTCGCAGGGGCGTGAGGCCGTCTTCAAGTACGTGGTCCGAGAGGTGCAGAAGGTCTATCGCTCGCAGGGCGTGGACATCAACGACAAGCACATCGAGGTGATCGCGCGCCAGATGACGCGTAAGGTCGAGGTGCAGCAGGCAGGCGACACCGACCTGCTCCCCGGTCAGGTGCTCGACCGATTCGCCTTCGAGGAGGAGAACGAACGGGTGACCGCCGAGGGCGGCATGCCGGCTTCGGCCTCGCCGGTTCTTCTCGGCATCACCAAGGCGTCGCTGGCGACGGACAGCTACCTATCCGCGGCTTCGTTCCAGGAGACCACGCGAGTTCTCACCGATGCCGCCATCGCCGGCAAGGAAGACCAGCTGCTGGGGCTCAAGGAGAACGTGATCATCGGCAAGCTCATCCCTGCGGCTACCGGCATGCGCAGGTACCGCTCGGTCATGCTCACCTACAAGGGTCAGAAGGCCGAGTGGACACCTGCGGTCGAGGGGCCGCTTCCGGACTTCGCACCCGAGGAGCTTCGCGAACTTGAGGCCATGCTGCCCGGCCCACAGGCGATTGACGAGGGCGCTCTTTCCGATGAGGACGCAGCCGCCTTCTTCGCGGACTTCGAGTCCGCAGAGGAGGAGGCTGCAACTGATTTCGAGGGCGTGGTCTTCGAGCCCGAGCCCGAGAAGCCTGAGCCAAGGCTGAGCGTCGAGGAAGCCATCGCCGAGGGGATCGCCACAGGAGTGGGGGAGGCAGCGGCTGAGCCCGAGGAGCGCGCCCAGTGCGAGGCTATCCGGGGTGACGGGACCAGGTGCACGAACAAGGCCCGCCCAGGCAGCGCGTACTGCGGGGTTCACGCGAAGCTAGCGGAGTCTCTGCAGGAGTAGGGTCTTCGCATGGATCAGAGTGCGATTCGGCGGAGCGTTTGGAGTTGCGATACGCCCGGGCGCGTGGCTTGTTTGACAAGCGCTTGGGCGCTTTGCTAGAGTCACCTCTTGCGGCCTCGAAGCCCCTGTAAAGGCATGTCGGCGGATACGGGTCGCGAAGTGCGGAATCGAAGGAGTGAAGGTTGCCTACCATCAATCAGCTGGTCCGCAAGGGCCGCAAGAAGATGAACGAGAAGAGCAAGACGCCGGCGCTCAAGGGCAATCCTCAGAAGCGCGGGGTTTGCACTCGCGTGTACACAACGACGCCCAAGAAGCCGAACTCGGCACTGCGCAAGGTGGCTCGCGTGCGTCTGACGCACGGGATGGAGGTAACGGCCTACATCCCCGGCATCGGCCACAACCTGCAGGAGCACTCGATCGTCTTGGTGCGTGGCGGCCGTGTGAAGGATCTGCCGGGTGTTCGGTACAAGATCATTCGCGCCGCGCTGGATTGCGCAGGCGTCGGGGACCGCAACCAGGCGCGTTCGCGATACGGGGTGAAGAAGTCCAGGTAGTGTGATTGTCGGAGACCGTCCAGGCAGGCTCCCGAGCAGGCCTAGCGACGGTCCCCTTGTGTAAGGAGATGTGAGGAATGCCCAGACGAGCGGCGGCACAAAGACGCGAGGTAGCACCCGATCCGGTGTACAACAACCGGCTGGTGACGCAGCTCGTCAACAAGGTGCTACTCGACGGCAAGCGTTCCCTTGCCGAGCGGATCGTCTACTCGGCATTCGACATCATGGAGAAGAAGACGGGCGGAGATCCCCTGGCAACCTTCAAGAAGGCCATCGACAACGTTCGTCCGACGCTCGAGGTTCGTCCCAAGCGCGTCGGCGGGGCCACCTACCAGGTGCCCGTGGAGGTCAACTCCAGGCGTGCCACCACTTTGGCGATACGCTGGGTCGTTCAGTTCTCGCGCTCCAGGCGCGAGAAGACCATGGCCGAGCGGCTGGCCAACGAGATACTCGATGCCGCGAACGGGATGGGCGCCTCGGTGAAGAAGCGCGAGGACCTCTACAAGATGGCTGAGTCCAACCGGGCTTTCAGCCACTACCGCTGGTGACACAGCTAGCGCCCCCACGTCCGCTGCAGCAGGACGAGAGGCAAACGAAGAACATGGGCAAGCGATACCCGCTACATAGCACCCGCAACATCGGGATCATGGCGCACATCGACGCCGGCAAGACCACCACCACCGAGCGCATCCTTTACTACACCGGTCGCACCTACAAGATCGGTG